>USGG01000041.1 GCA_900554215.1 uncultured Megasphaera sp. | reverse complement strand
GCCTGCCGCGGCGTCCTGCCGCAACAGCTTGTTTAGTATATCCCCTTTTCAGTCTATTGTCAAGGAAATTTTTCTGCAATTTTTACAAATCGTTGCAAAACAGGAAAAGGCGGCAGGAAAAGCCCTGCCGCCTCACCTGATTTACGCTTATTCAGCCATTTTATAAATCTTATATATATCGGCCGACGTCAGCTGCCCGAAGCAGCCTTCTTTGACCATATCCCGTTTCGTACACTTCTTCGCCATGTCCCAATACTGTTCTTCCGTCGGCTGGATGCCCAGCTCCGTCAGCGACGTCGGCATATCGATTTCTTTAAAGAAGGCTTCCATCTTAGCAATGCCTTCCAAGGCCGCCGCTTCCTCATCTTCGCCCTGCACGCCGAAGACGAGACGAGCCAATTTAGCGAAGCGTCCTGTGTCTTTATGCAGGACGTACCGGGCCCAGCTAGGCCAGATAGCCGCCAGACCGGCGCCGTGAGCGACGTCGAACAGGCCGCTGACTTCCATTTCGATGTGGTGCGTTCCCCAGTCGCCGCGGCCGTTGCCGCCGTCGAACAAGCCGTTATGGGCCAGACTGCCGGCCCACATGATTTCAAAGTTAGCGTTGTAATCCTTCGGGTTTTCTTTTACGATACGCGCGTTTTTAATGACATTGCGGATGAGGGCCGCCGCCATAGAATCGGTCAGGTCGTCTTCTGCATTCGGGTTGAAGAACCGTTCCAGCACGTGCATGATCATGTCGACGTTGCCGCAGGCCATCTGATAGGGCGGCAGCGTGTACAGCAGCTCCGGATTCATGATGGCGAAGATCGGGCGAAGGATGTCGTTTTGATAGCCGATCTTATACCAGCCCTTTTCATTCGTAATGACCGAGGCCCAGCTCGTTTCGCTGCCGGCTGCGGCGATGGTCAGAATGCAGCCCAGGGGCACAACCCGTTCCGGGACGGCGCGGCGCAGATAAAAGTCCCATACGTCGCCGTCGTAGTAATAGCCCATGCCGACGGCTTTGGCTTCATCGATAACACTGCCGCCGCCGACGGCCAGGATGAAATCAATCTCTTCCTTCTTCGCCAGTGCAATGGCTTCGTGCGTATGCGAAAGGAGCGGATTCGGATGCACGCCGCCGAAGGCGACATAGGATACGCCAGCATCTGTCAGGGCCTGTTCCACCCGGTCGAGCAGACCGGAACGCTTGACGCTGCCGCCGCCGTACAGAACCAGCACCTTTGTCGCGCCGTAGCTCTTCACGATATCTCCGACTCGCTGTTCTTCGTCTCGGCCAAAAAAGACTTTCGTCGGCGTATAATAGGTAAAATTATTCATAGTCATCCCTCCATATCTAATTCTGCGTTGTGATGATACTTCCATTATATAAGGTAGCCCCGTTCTATGCAATGAAAACAGGAGCTGGAATCTGCACGCATACGGTACGTCATGCCCCTCCTTATGCAAAAAAGAGACTCCGCAGAGCCTCTTTTCAGCAATATTATGCGTCGAACAACGTATCCTGCGAATCTTCTTCGCCTTCTACGGTGATCGTATCTAACGCAGCGACTTTATCGTCGCCTTCCAGTTTTTGAATCTTGACGCCCGACGTGTTGCGTCCCTTCTTGATGCCGATGCTTTCGATATCCGTGCGGATGACAATGCCGTTCGACGTAATGAGCATGAGCTCCTGATTTTCGTGGACGACTTCTACTCCGACAATTGCGCCGGTCTTCGGCGTAATCTTGAAATTCTTCACGCCTTTGCCGCCGCGCAGCTGGATCTTATAGGCGTCCATATTATTCCGCTTGCCGAAGCCTTCTTCACTCACCGTCAGGACCTGGCAGTCCGGCTCGAGCACGTCGGCGCCGATGACGCTGTCCCCTTCGGCCAGGGAAATGCCGCGGACGCCGCGGGTATTGCGGCCCATGGGACGGACGTCGTTTTCATTAAAGCAGATCGCCATGCCCAGCTTCGTCGCCAGAATAATGCGCTGATCGCCCTTTGTCAGGCGCACCTTCGCCAAGTGGTCGCCTTCCATGAGGGAAATGGCGATGAGGCCGTGGCGGCGAACGTTTTTAAATTCCTTCAGCTCCGTCTTCTTGACCAGCCCCTTTTCCGTCGCCATGAACAGGTTCATGGACGGGTCTACCTGATCCAGGTCGATGAGGGCGTTTACCTTTTCCCCGCTGGCCATCTGCGGCAGGATGTTGATCGCGGCGATACCCTTGGAGTTGCGGCTGTTCGCTTCGGGGATTTCGTAGGCCTTCAGGCGGTATACGCGGCCAAAATTCGTAAAGAACAAGACCGTATTGAGCGACGACGTATACAGCAGATGGTTGACGGCGTCTTCATCCTTCGTGCTCATGCCCTTGATGCCCCGGCCGCCCTTATTCTGCGTATGGTATACGTTGGCATTGATGCGCTTTACGTAGCCCCGGCGCGTCAGGGTAATGACCATCCGTTCGTTCGGAATCATGTCTTCGATAGCGAAATCGGACGAGTCGGCTACGATTTCCGTCCGCCGTTCGTCGGCAAATTTTTTCTTCGCGTCGAGCAGTTCCGCCTTGACGATTTCCATAATCTTGTGGTCGTCGGCCAAGACGTCGCGCAAGTAGGCAATCCGGTCCTGCACTTCCTTGTATTCCTGTTCGATTTTTTCTCGTTCCAAGCCGGTCAGGCGGCGCAGGCGCATGTCGAGAATCGCCGTCGACTGCTTGTCGCTGAGGCCGAATTTGCTCATCAAGGCCTGTTTGGCAATTTCATCGGTCTGAGATTCGCGAATCGTCCGGATGACTTCATCGATGTGGTCCAGCGCAATGAGCAGGCCTTCCAAAATATGGGCCCGGGCCAGCGCCTTTTCCAGTTCAAATTTGCAGCGCCGCGTAATGACGACCTTCTGGTGTTCCAAATAGTAATGGAGAACTTCCTTCAAGGTCAAGATGCGGGGGTGGCCGTCAACGAGGGCCAGCATGATAACGCCGAAGGTTTCCTGAAGCTGCGTATGCTTATACAGCTTGTTCAGGACAATATCCGGGTTGGCGTCAGCCCGCAGCTCGATGACGATGCGCAGCCCCTTGCGGTCCGATTCGTCCCGCAGGGCCGTAATGCCGTCGATTTCCTTGTTGCGCGACAAGTTGGCAATCGATTCGATAACCCGGGCCTTGTTGACCTGATAGGGAATTTCCGTGACGACAATGCGTTTTTTGCCCTTCGCCATGGGCTCGATAGACGCGCAGGAACGCATCTTGATGCTGCCGCGGCCCGTAGAGTAGGCTTTTAAAATGCCGTCGTGTCCCATGATTTTCGCACCCGTCGGGAAGTCGGGGCCTTTGATCTTGGTCATGAGCTCGTCCAGGCTCGCTTCGGGATTGTCGATGAGCATGACGCAGCCGTCGATGACTTCGCCTAAGTTATGGGGCGGAATGTTGGTCGCCATGCCGACGGCGATGCCGGCAGAGCCGTTGACCAGCAGATTGGGAATCTTAGACGGCAGCACGACCGGTTCCTGGAGAGACCCGTCGTAGTTAGGCATAAAATCAACCGTATCCTTGTCGATATCTTCCAACATTTCGCCGGTGATCTTAGCCATACGCACTTCTGTATAACGCATGGCAGCCGCGGAGTCGCCGTCGACAGAGCCGAAGTTTCCGTGACCGTCAACAAGAGGATAGCGCGTGGAGAAATCCTGGGCCAGGCGGACTGTCGCGTCATATACGGAACGGTCACCATGGGGATGATACTTACCTAAAACTTCCCCGACGATACGCGCTGACTTTTTGTACGGCTTGTTCGGCGTCATGCCCGCTTCATGCATGGCGTACAAAATACGGCGGTGAACAGGCTTGAGCCCGTCCCGTACATCAGGCAATGCGCGCGTAATGATAACGCTCATGGCATAGTCGATGTACGACGTCTGCATTTCGCTTTCCAGACAAACCGGTAATACTTTATCAGATTGTTGTTCGTCCACAATGTCACCTCAAATATAATGTAATAATATAAATACTGGGACGTCCTGCATATATCGTTATAGATATATATTTAGGATATCTGTTCTATTATACCAAAAAATCAGCAAAATAGATAGCTCCGCCGAAAAACAGCCCTTCATCCGCCTTGACGCGCCTTTTATAAAGGATGTAGAATAGAGAAAAAGTATTCTTTAGGGAGAATCCATCATGACAACTTCGCCTATTATACCCGATGATCCGGCAAAGGAAATCGGAAAAATTTTAAAACGCATCCGCTTTGACCGCGACTTGACGCTGGATAATGTCGCCGCCATGACCGGCGTGAGCAAAACCATGCTGGGACAAATAGAACGGGGCGTATCCGTGCCGACGATTTCCGTATTATGGAAAATCGCCAAGGGCCTGCAAATTTCCTTATCTACCTTGCTGAACGAACCGCCGCAGCAATACCAGGCTGTCGATATCCTGAAGGATCTGCAGCCCATTTACGACGAAAACAACAACATGATATTGTACAATATCTTTCCCTTCAATCCACTCAGCGGCTTTGAATATTTCTACATCATCCTTCAGCCCGGCACGAAGCATCATTCTGATGCCCACCGCAACATTGCCGAAGAATACGTCATCGTCACGGAAGGCACGCTGACCCTGCAGGTCGAACAGCAGACCTTTACGCTGACAGCGCCAGCCAAGATTAATTTCCGGGCCAACGCGGACCACTACTATATCAACAATACAGATAAGCCGGTTATTTTCCAGAATATCATGAAATATTAACGCCGATCGCGTCATCAAACCACGACAAAAAACCTCTCCGCCGCATATCCTATGGATATGAAAGCAGAGAGGTTCTTCTTTATTTAAAGGATACGGCGCGGACGCCTTCCTTCTCGATGATATCAGTTAAATGCTGCAGCTCCTCCTGGGAGGGAGTTCGAAATTCGCCCTCGTCATAGGGCATTCCCAGTTGTACGTATTTATCCACACCATATGGATGATAGGGCAGCAGCTCTATCTGCGGATCGCAGAGGTGAGCCTTGACAAACTGCGCCGTACGCCTGATGTTGTCGTCATCGCCATTGACGCCCATAATCGTCGGAATGCGGACGACGATGCCGCTGCGCTGCCCGCCAAGAGCGGCGATATTGCGCAGGATGAGGTCGTTGTCGACGCCGGTAAAGGCGATGTGCTTTTCCCTATCCATATGCTTGATGTCCAGAAACAGCAAGTCGATTTTATCCAACGTAGGCTGCAGAGCCTCCAAGTCGAAATACGCGCTCGTCTCGATGGCCTGATCCAGCCCCATGTCGTACACGGCGTCGACGAGCTCCGCCAGAAATTCCGCCTGCATGGTACATTCGCCGCCTGAATAGGTGACGCCGCCGCCGGAATTGCGGAAAAACCGCAGCTGCGTTTCCAATTTAGCTGTAATCTCATCGACAGTATACTCTGTAACGGTATTCTTACGGGCCTTTTCCAGGCAAGCATCAACGCAGGCACCGCATCCCGTACAGCGTTCCCTGGCCTGGGGCGACTGAAAATCGAAGCTGATGCCTTCGGGGCATACGGCTTCGCAACGGCGGCAGCCAATGCACCGCGATGCGACGTACAGGATTTGATTTTTCGGCGTATATCCTTCGGGATTTGCGCACCACCGGCAGCGCAGGGGGCATCCGGCGAAAAAGATCGTCGTCCGGATGCCGTCGCCGTCGTTGACGGAATAATTCTGCAGCTGTAAAATGCGGCCCTTAGAAGCCATCGTGAACGCTCCGACGAATGATGGAATCCTGCAGCGTCTTGGAAAGGTGGACGAACTGCGTGCTGTATCCGGCTACGCGAACCAGGAGGTCTTTGTAATCTTCAGGATGCTTTTGCGCTTCGATGAGCGTTTCCGTAGACAAGGTGTTGAACTGTACGTGGAACGCGCCCATATCGAAGAAGGTCTGTACCATAGCGGCCAGATTGCTTCTGCCCCGTTTCGTCTTGACCAGGTCGTGGCTTAAGCGCATGTTGAGCAGCGTGCCGCCGGAATGAACGTCCTGGTTCATCTTAGCGCAGGAATTCATCGCGGCCAGAGGCGTAGACGTATCGGTACCGGCGACAGGCGAAACGCCTTCGGAAATCGGTTCGCCGGCCTTGCGTCCGCATGCCGTCGCGCCGATAACCCGGCCCGTCGGAATGAAATTGGAAATGCCCATAAAGGCGCTCGTAAAGGGATTCCCGTAAATATCCGTGTATTTATGCGTTTCTTCATAGAAATGGTTGGAAATGCGCTGGGCAATGTCGTCGACAAAGTCGTCGTCGTTGCCGTACTTCGGCGCATTCTGAGCTTGCTTGCGCAATTCTTCATAGCCTTCCCAGTTCTTGTCCATAGCGTCGAGGATTTCGTCCATCGTGCAGACCTTATCTTCGAACACGAGCTTTTTAATCGCCGCCAGGCTGTTTGCTGATTCGGCCAGGCCGATACCAGTCAGAACGGGGCCGACGTTGTACTTCGCGCCGCCGTCGACGAGGTCCTTGCCCTTTTCCAGGCAATCTTCAAACAACGCCGAGAAATAGGGGCGGGGAATCATGTCCTTCTGCAGGCGCTGGGCGATGAGCGTGCCCGTAACGGAAATATCGATGAGGTTGTCAAACTGTTCCATGAAGGCTTTTTCTACGTCTTCGTACGAAGCGAACTTTCTGTCCTGATAAATAGGCAGGCCCATTTGCTTGCCCGTCATGCGGCTCTTGCCGCCGTTCGTCGCATATTCGAAAGCGCCGCTGAAGTTGACGTTTACCGTGCTCGTCCATTCGAAGGTCTTGCGGAAGTGAGGAACGACGCAGCCGCAGTTGTTCCAGTCGCGGGCGTCTTCCGTATCATAGCCGAGGTTTTTCAGCATCTGGTATCCCGTCTTATCGCTGTGAATCGCCGGGAAGCCCGTGCCTAGGGCGACGAGGTCCATTACGGCGTCAACGAATTCTTTCGGGCTGTTCTGGGAAATGCGGACGGATAAGCCCGGCTGATGAGTCTTCACTTCGGCCGTCGCCTTCAGAGCTA
Source organism: uncultured Megasphaera sp. (assembly GCA_900554215.1). Classification (GTDB taxonomy): domain Bacteria; phylum Bacillota; class Negativicutes; order Veillonellales; family Megasphaeraceae; genus Megasphaera. Next base: position 9,645 of record USGG01000041.1, on the reverse strand, counting down.
GGTAGCTCAGCTCGTTTGTCGCATCCTTGCCGTAGCGGTCGCTGCCGCCGACAGTCAGGTTCTGGAACTGGTTATAGCCGGCAAAGAAATCTGCCGTGTTGGCCGAAATCGTCCAGACCCATTCGGACAGCTTGAGCCAGTAGCATTCGATGAGCTCTAAAATGCCGTCGTCGTCATGGAGCTTATTGTCGATATCGTAGCGGTAATACGGATACATGTACTGGTCGAAGCGGCCCGGGTTGAGGGACAAGGGATTTTCCATCAAGATGCCGCCGAGCTGATAGAACCAGATCATCTGCAGCGCTTCCTGGAAGGTCTGAGGCGGGAATTCGGGAACGCGGCGGCAAATCGCGGCAATCTGCTGCAATTCGCTCTTGCGCACGGCGTCCGTTTCAGCCGCAGCCATTTCTTCCGCCTTGTCGGCATAGCGATGAGCTAAGGCAATCATGCCTTCGCCGCACAAAATGACGGAGCGGTAGAAATCATATTTTTTCAGCGCGTCGGGCTGGGAAAGCTTAAGCTGAGCCATTTTTTCCCGGCACGTATCGATAATGCCGCGGAAGCCTTTCTTAAACAAGACGTCCTGATAGTCCGGCGTAATTTCGCCTACGGACTGACGCCATTTGGAATCGATATCGATAATGCCCGTATCGACGGCGACCTTCGCCGTTTCCGCCGGAATCTGGGCCAAGAAAGCTTCTTCCAGCGATTTGCCCTTCCAATAGGGGAAAATATTCTGTCGAACGAAGACACGCTGTTCGTCCGTCATTTCATAGGGATCCTGCACGCGATCGGAGAAATGATCCATTTCCCGATCTACCCAGGTCCAGGAAAATTCAGGCGTCAGGATACCGCATTTGCGGAATTCGCCGACGGCGCCGACGATGAGCTCGCCGGGGAAAATCGTAACGACGAGTTGTTCGCACACGTCTTTAAACGCCTGGGCGCGGCGAATCGGTTCCGTCTGGCCTTCCGTTTTTTTATACGACTCGGTCCAGATTCTGGCCCGGTCATAGGAAATAGCCGGTTTGTTATTTACATACTCGTTTTTTGCTTTTTGAATTCGTTCCGTAAGCATAGGATGTGCCTCCTCTTTGAAGTACAAAGCATTTTGTGCGTTATAACGTCTTTCATGACTTCAATGTATCACATTAATGCTCCATTGTCAATAGGAAAAAAACAGCTCCTTTGCGCATATAATCGGGCCCGACGACACAAGCTTCGTCTCAGTGAAATATCTCCGTTCAACCGAGATAAAAGGGCCGCCCCGCCGCTGGCGAGACAGCCCTTCATCCTCTCATCCCGACGGCAGGAGCGCCGTCGTCAGGACAGGTTATCCATTGTATTCCTTATATAATTCGTTCAAGATGTGCCGTCTCGTCACGAGACCTACGAGCCGGTTGTCGTCGATGACCGGAATCAGCTTGAGATGTTCCGATACCATGATGCCGGCGATCTGTTCGACCGTCGCCTTCGGAGAAGCGACGACGACGTCCGTCGTCATGAGCTCCTTCGCATTGCAGGCCATCTTCTTCTGATAGCCCTTTTCATACTCGTTCATGCCGTTGTAATAGACATTTTCGCCCAGCAAGGCAGAATAATGGGACATATGGGGCTTGACCTTTTTATACACCAGGTCTGCTTCCGTCACGATGCCCGCCAGAGCGCCGTCGTCCCGTACAATGGGAATGACGGCTACGTTATGCTCTACCATCATGTCGATGAGGTCGAAGACGGACGTGTCCGGAGTGGCCGTGACGAAGCTTTTTTCCATAATATCGGCAACAGTACGTTTTTCCATTGAAACCCTCCCCTTCTTCTCTCAGCGCACTTGTCTGGAATAGGTCGTATGCAGCAGCTTGTGGGCTTTTTCACCCAGCGGCTCGCCCAGCCAGTTCTGATACAGCGCCTGAATCTGCGGATTGTCGTGAGATTTGCGGAGACGGCTGGCGTCGTCGATGCGATACAGCGCTTCCATTCTCTTTTTCTTGATAGCCATGCTCGTCGGAACAGGCTGGCCGCCGCCGCCGATGCAGCCGCCGGGACAGGCCATGATTTCAATGAAATCATATTCGGCGTTGCCGGCCCGGATGCGGTCCATGATCTGCTGCGCCGCTCCCAGGGAATTGCAGACGGCAATGCGGACCTTATGACCGGCTACGTATACCGTCGCTTCTTTCGTCTGATACAAGCCGCGGACGGCCGTATATTCGATGTCCTTCAGTTCTTCGCCGGCTACGATATCGGCGACGGTGCGCAAGGCCGCTTCCATGACGCCGCCGCTCGTGCCGAAGATGACGCCGGCACTGGAGCCGAGACCAACCAAGGGATCGTCGAAGTCGCTGTCCGGCAGAGATTCAAAGCTGAGCCCGTCTTCGCGGAGCATACGGCCCAGTTCACGCGTCGTAATGGAAATATCGACGTCCTGATAGCCCGACGCGCGCAGCTGCGGCCGCAGGCATTCGGCCTTCTTAGCCGTGCAGGGCATGATGGACACGCTGACGATGTTCGCCGGATCGACGCCGGCCTTTTCGGCCCAATAGGTCTTGATGATGGAGCCAAACATGCCCTGCGGCGATTTTGCCGTCGACAGATGATCCAATAAATCGGGATATTTCAATTCGCACATGTTGACCCAGCCGGGGCTGCACGACGTAATCATCGGCAGGACGCCGCCGTTCTGTACCCGCTGCAGGAATTCGTGGCCTTCTTCCATAATCGTGAGGTCGGCGCTGAAGTCCGTATCGAATACGCGGTCAAATCCCAGGCTCTTCAGGGCCGATACCATCTTGCCCGTTACGATGCTGCCCGGTTCCATGCCCAGCTCTTCGCCGAGAGATACGCGGACAGCCGGCGCGATTTGGCAGACGACGACCTTGTCGGGATCGTGGATGGCGTCCCATACGCGTTCCGTATCGTCCTTTTCGCGAATCGCCGCCGTCGGGCACACGCTGGCGCACTGTCCGCAGTAGGTGCAGGCCACGTTGGACAAATCCTGCTCGAAAGCCGTCGAGACCATGGAGTCAAAGCCGCGGCGGGCGTAGCTGTATACGTTCATCTTCTGTACGTCGCGGCACATGCGGATGCAGCGGCCGCAGAGGATACATTTATCCTGATCGCGGACGAGACAGGGATTGGAATCGTCTATCGTATGGGCTTTCATTTCCCCGCCGTCGAAGCGCCGCGTGCGGACGCCCAGGTCGGCGGCCATCTTCTGAAGCTCGCAGTCGCCGTTCTTCTGGCAGGACAGACAGTCCTGAGGATGATTTGCCAGCAGGAGCTCCATGACCATACGGCGGGCCGCCCGCACCTTGCTCGTATTCGTCTTGACGACCATACCTTCGGCTACGGGATAGCAGCAGCTGGCGACCAGGCCTTTGGCGCCGCTGACTTCGCAGATGCAGAGACGGCACGCGCCTTCAGGCTTTAAATCAGGATGATAACACAAAGTAGGAATATATATACCGGACATCCGCGCCGCTTCCAAAATAGTAATTCCTTTGGGAACCGTGACGGTCATGCCGTTTATCGTTAAAGTAATCGATTCCATAATGCACTCTCCTTACGCCTTTTTAACAGCCTTGAACGGACATTTACTCATGCAGACTCCGCATTTGATGCAGCGCTGCGGGTCGATAACGTGCTTTTCCTTCGGCTGGCCCGAAATCGCGTGGACCGGACAGTTGCGGGCGCACAAGCCGCAGCCCTTGCATTCGTCGGAAATGACGTAGTGCAGCAGGTCGGCACAGACGCCGGCAGGACATTCCTTATTTTCAATATGGGCCTTGTATTCGTCGCCGAAGTAGTGAATGGTGCTCAGTACGGGATTGGGAGCCGTCTGGCCCAGGCCGCAAAGAGCAGACAATTTAATATTATTGGCCAAATCCTGGAGGAGATCGAAATCGCGGCGCGTACCCTGGCCCTTTGTAATGCGGACGAGGATTTCCAGCATGCGCTTCGTCCCTTCGCGGCAGGGAGCGCACTTGCCGCACGATTCGGCCTGCGTAAAGGTTACGAAGAATTTCGCCACGTCGACCATACAGGTCGTTTCATCCATGACGACCAGGCCGCCGGACCCCATCATAGCGCCGATACCCGAAAGGGAATCGAAGTCGACAGGCGTATCAAGCATGGCTTCAGGCAGACAGCCGCCGGAGGGGCCGCCGATCTGCACGGCCTTAAAGGCCTTGCCATGAGGAATGCCGCCGCCGATTTCAAAGATGATTTCCCGCATCGTAATGCCCATAGGCACTTCGGCCAGGCCCGTGTTGTTGATTTTGCCGGTCAGGGCGAAGACCTTCGTCCCAGGAGACGTCTTCGTGCCGATGGAGTTGAACCACGACGCGCCGTTGCGGATAATCGAAGCGACGTTGGCCCACGTTTCGACGTTGTTGTTGTTCGTCGGCTTGCCCCATAGGCCGCTGTTGGCCGGGAAAGGCGGACGGGGACTCGGCGTGCCGCGGCGGCCTTCGATAGAAGCGATGAGAGCCGTTTCTTCGCCGCAGACAAAGGCGCCGGCGCCTTTCTTGATGTGAATCTTAAAATTAAAGCCGCTTCCTAAGATATTATTGCCGAGCAGGCCGATTTCTTCTGCCTGCTTGATTGCGACTTCCAATCGGTGAATAGCCAAGGGATATTCAGCGCGGCAGTAGATATACGCTTCGTCGGCGCCGATAGCGTAGCCGCCGATGCACATGCCTTCCAATACAGAGTGGGGGTCTCCTTCAAGGACGCTGCGGTCCATGAACGCACCCGGGTCGCCTTCGTCGGCATTGCAGATGATGTATTTCTTATCGCCCGGCGCGTTGCGGCAGAACTGCCATTTTTTCCCCGTAGGGAAGCCTGCGCCGCCGCGGCCACGCAGGCCTGAGGCAACAACTTCGTCGATGACGGCCTGCGGTTCCATAGTCAGCGCTTTCGCCAGGCCCTGATAGCCGTCCATGGCGATGTATTCGTTGATGTTTTCCGGATCTACGAGACCGCACCGTGCCAGGACGCGCCGTACCTGTTTCTTGTAAAAGGGAACTTCGTCGTTCGTCTGAACGCGCGTTTCCGTCACGGGGTCCATGTACAGCAGCGATTCTACGACTTCGCCCTTCATGATATGCTGTTCTACAATGTCTTTGGCGTCGCCGGCCTTTACGTGGACATAAAAGGTATTTTCCGGATATATCGTTACGATAGGGCCGTTTTCGCAGAAGCCGTGACAGCCCGTCTGAATCAGCTTAACCGCCGCTGACAAGCCGTTGTCTTCCAAAGCCTTCTGAAAAGCCTCCTGCAGCTTTACGGAATTGGAAGCCACGCAGGCTGTACCGCCGCAGACCAGGATGTGCTTCTGCACGCCGGGACGGGTCCGGTCGACAGGCGTTACGGGAACGTTCTTTTCCGGCATCCGTATTTTCATATAGTCTTTCAGGGATTCGCGCAATGCGTTTAATTCTGTTATGGATTTCATTCCTGTATACTCCCTTCATGGTAAAATGAATCGATCTTATTCGTAGCTGGCCAAAATACGGGATATATCGTCGCTCGTCAGCCGGCCGTACGTTTCGCCGTTGATCTGCATGACCGGAGACATACCGCAGGCGCCCAGGCAGGCAATGGTTTCCAGCGTAAACTTCTGATCGTCCGTCGTGTTGCCGGCCTTGATGCCCAGCTGCTTTTCCAGCTCGGCCAGAATGTGCTTGCCGCCGCGGACGTGGCAGGCCGTCCCCTGACAGCAGCAGATGATATTGCGTCCCCGCGGGTTCAAATGGAACTGGGAATAAAAGGTTACGACGCCGTACACATCGGCAATCGGCACGTGAAGCCGTTCGGCAATGTACACCAGCGACGGCCGGGGCAAATAATTAAATAAATCCTGCACGTCCTGCAGGACGGCGATCAGCGAGCCTTCCTGCCCTTCATACTTCCTCATGATTTCATCAATTTTATCTTTTTTCTGTTCAAACGCTTCTTGTACGCTATTCGATGTCATCATATCCGCCTCCTATATTATTGCAATTTTCTCATTTTCCCATTGCATTTCGATAATGATACTATACAACCTTTTTATCAAAATGTAAATATTTAAGTATAATCTGCGTTCTATTTAATTATTTGTGAATCTTTTAACTTTATTAAACGTTTTTGTAATAATTTTCATCAACTATAAAAAACAGGGATGCAAATAGAGTACATTCTCCATCTGCATCCCTGAGTCTTCACCCAAAAGGCTGTATTATGAAATTGTCAAACTAGCTGCTGCATCCGCTTGTATACGGGAAGCTTCCGCAAGTGAGCGAGCGTAAAAGAGGCCGTCACGCCGATGAGAATCCCCGTGCCGACGCCGGCGACGGAAAGCACCGGCAAATACAACATGATTTTGATATTTTCCACGACCAACGAAGCGACGATGACTTGTCCCAGATTATGAAACACGCCGCCGGCTGCGCTGACGCCGATCAAGCTGAATCGTCCCGCCCGTTTCAGCGCAATCATGCTCGTCAGACTGAAGGCCGCACCGGCCGCGCTGTACAAAAAGGCATTGATGCCGCCGCCGAAGGCCGTCGATAAGGCGACGCGCAGCAGCAAAATCAGGCAGGCGTCCCTCTTTTTCGGCAGGGCGTACAAGGCGATGACCGTAATGAGATTGGCAAGGCCCAGCTTAGCGCCCGGCGCAATGAACGGCACGGGCAGCATGCCCTCGACGATATATAAGACGAGGGACTGGGCGACAAACAGGCTCAATATGATGATGCGAAAGGTTTTGTTCATGTGACACCTCTACCGAGCGGGAATAACATCGGGCTCGCCGCCATGGGACGAACGCACTTCTACGAGGACTTTGTGAGGCAGACAGACCGTCGTCGCACCGGGCTGGGAAATAAAGCCTTCTCCGATGCAGATTTTATCGGGGCAGTCCGCCTCGACGATGCCGATTTCCTGATCTCTCACGACGACCGTATTATAGCCCGACTCGGTACGAATCGTAAACGTATCCGTACCGTGATGATCTGACAGCGGTACCGTTTTATATTCTTTTCCATCGACTTGTATGACAGCGTATGTCCCGCCCTTATCTGCCGAATTGCCGCCGAGCAGGAATACTCCCTCGGGAATGAAGGAAGCCGCCAGCAGCGCCGCTATGAGGATAATATCCCATTTTTTTATCATGACACGACTCCTATCCGCCGAAAGGCAGCCATTCCTGCCTCATCGGCGCGGTGCAGCACCGGTAATCAACGTATTCTAATTATAGCAAATTTTAGTATAATAGGGAAAAGAAATACTATCTGAAAAAGGAGCCCTCGCCATGAAATACAAGATATGCCTCGCCATCTTAGCATCCATCCTCGCCCTCGCCGCCTCGGGGTGCAGCTCATCCCAAGACGAAGGGCAGCCAAACACGCCCCAGCAACAGCAGTCCGAGACGAAAACCGCGCCGCCTATCAGCGCCGAATCAGAACGATTTTGCCAGGAAGGACTGGCCGCCTACAGCCGGTTCGAATATGACGCGGCTATCGCCGCCTACGACAAAGCCATACAAGCCGACGGCCGCAATTACCAGGCCTTATCGGGAAAGGGCGTCGCTTTAGCCATGCGCGGCAACGAGACGTGGAGCCGTCAGGACATCGCCGACGGCATCGCGTCCATTCAAAAGGCTTTGGCGCTGCAGCCCGATTACGTCCCGGCCTTTTACGACCTGGCCCTGGCGTATAAAATCAACGGCCAATACGACAAATCCATATCCTATTTTCAAAAGGTATTGGCAGCTGACCCGAACAATACGTGGAGCTATTACGGCATAGCGACCATATACGGCGATAAGGGCGACGCCAAAAACGCCGTAGTCTATTTGAAAAAGGCTGCCGCACTGGACAAAGAAAACGTCTTGGAAGCGGCCCGCACGCAATCCCACTTTGATTCCATCCGCAATGACGCGGAGTTCCGCGCCCTCGTATCGCCGTAGCAGAAATATCTGCAAAATAGGCATTAAGTATCCTCTAATATCATACAATGGTTATAATAATGCTACTGCCAGTCACCGTTTATTCACAGCTTTAAGCATTACCTTAGTCGCTCTATAATACGCATTTATTCGAGGAATATCCAGCAACGCCACATCCCGTTCTGCCGCTTGTACAAAAAGCTTCGATAATCCATCCCATTGCTGGATATCACCTTTTTCTTTCAGTGTCCATCCCAGTTGTTCCAGCGTAAAGTTGCCTTTCGCTAAGTTATTCATCATCGACGTCGTAACCCAATTTGATGAATCGTCTATTCCACCAAGCGAAACGGGTATGATATGGTCTATAGTCGGCTGACATTCCCAATAAGCTATGTGACATGTATCGGGTTTCCAATGAGGATGATATGGAAATATATCGGTTAGTTCTTCCGACATGACTCGAAGCATACCTGGATTGATAAGTCGTTGTCCTGAATACCTATCGATAAAGCCGTCTTGAAAAAACTGTTTTATCATTTCCTTAACAGAATATTTCCGCTTATTCGCCGCTACAGGAATAAAAGGGTAGCGATCTTGAATGAGATGTTTTGCCTGTTCTTTCTCACCGGCATTTAAACAGAGCGCCGCTTGAACTAACACTTCTATATGTAAGTCATTCACGATTCATTTCTCCACCTAAAGACAAAGCACCGGATTCTGCCAAGGAATTCGGTGCTTTTGCAAATTGAAATTACATGTCTTCCTCGGCAATTTCGCAGAGGATGTGGCCGATCATGATGTGCATTTCCTGGGCCCGGGCCGTCGTCTTTGCCGGGACGGCCAGGATGACGTCGCACAGTTCCTTCATCTTGCCGCCGCCGATAGCAGTCATGCCGATGACCTTCATGCCTTTGGCCCGTGCTTCGGCAATGGCCGCCAGGACGTTACCGCTGTTGCCGGACGTCGAAATGCCGACGAGGACGTCGCCTTCGTTCCCCAAGGCCTGGACCTGGCGGCTGAACACGGTTTCATAGCCGTAATCGTTGGCTACGGCCGTCAGGATAGACGTGTCGACGGTCAGGGCAATCGCCGGAAAGGCCCGCCGTTCCTTCTGGAATCGGCCGACGATTTCCGCCGCTAAGTGCTGCGAATCTGCGGCGCTGCCGCCGTTGCCGCAGAACAGGATTTTATGGCCCGTCTGCAAGGCTGTCTTAATCATATCGCCGGCTTCGGCAATGGCCGGGGCTAAGGCCTTTGTCGACTGGAATACGGCTTCATGTTCTGCCATGCGTTCTTCAATGATATTCATATTGATAGCGCCTCCTCATCAGACATTGGAATTATCGTCTACTACGCGGATTTCCCCGCTGTGCGGATGGATGACCATGCCATAGACAGCGATATCCTTCGGTAAATAGGGATTGGCGCGCAGCCGCCGTACCGTTTCCTTTACGGACGTGTCGACGTCGCTGATCGGGTCGGCCCATTGCCGCAGCTTCGGCCGCACGGCTTCGATCATAGCGCTGTCGATGCCGGCTTCGGCCATTTTCCGGCTCAGGCTGTCCGACGTCGTGTTGAGCATGCCGCAGTCGTCGTGGCCCATGACGACGATATCGTGGACGTGAAGCTCGTACACGGCTACCATCAGGCTGCCGATTACGCTGTCAAAGTCGTAGGTCAGGGGTTTTTCACTGTAAAACACGGCGTAGACGCTG
>USGG01000040.1 GCA_900554215.1 uncultured Megasphaera sp. | reverse complement strand
TGTCGATGGGGGCGACGACGCTGGCCGGGCCGTCCTGCAGGGCCTTGTAGTAGCAAAGCCACGACGCCCCCGTCGCCAGGCCCGACAGGATGAGAAAGAGCCAGCCCTTCCGGCTGATGCCGCCGAAACCGTTCCAGTTTCCCGTCAAGGCGACCATGCCAAAGGCCATGACTAAGGCCACAGCCGTCCGGATAGCCGTCGCCACATGGGAATTCACGCCTTCGACGCCGATTTTTGCCAGGATAGTCGTCAGGGCCGCAAATACGGCCGATCCCAGAGCTAGCAGCGCCCACATCATCGTTCATCTCTCTTTCAGCATATCATCGCGAGCGGAACCGATAGCCTGCGCCCCACACCGTTTCGATATACTTCGGCTTTGCCGAATCCTTTTCTATCTTGTCGCGGATGCGGTTCACATGGACCGACACAGTCGCCGTCTCGCCCAGGGATTCTGCGCCCCAGACGCGGTCAAAGAGCGTCTCCTTGCTGAATACCATGTCGGGATTTTTCGCCAGGAACAAGAGGAGCTCAAACTCCTTATTGGCCAGCGCTACTTCCTTGCCGGCGATGAAAACCCGCCGCGCCGACTCGTCGATTTCCAGGTCGCCGTACTGGAGGACGCTTTTCGACGTCTCCCGGGCCGTCAGCCTGTCGTAGCGGGCCAGGTGAGCCTTGACGCGGGCGACGAGCTCGTTGGGGCTGAAGGGCTTTACGATGTAATCGTCTGCGCCCAGTCCCAGGCCCCGTATCTTGTCGATATCTTCCTGCTTGGCCGACACGAGGAGGACGGGGATGTTTTTATGTTCGCGAATATGGCGGCAAATCTGGAAGCCGTCCTGGCCGGGCAGCATGATGTCCAGCAAAATCAAATCGAAGGGCTGCCGCAGCGCCTGCTCCTGTCCCTTGATGCCGTCGGTCTCGATAGATACGGCAAAGCCGTTGGCTTCCAAATAGTCCTTTTCCAATTCGGCAATGCCTTTATCGTCCTCTATGATCAGAATGTATTTCATCGTCAGTTCCTTCCTTCCGTATAGGCAATTCGATACAAATGGTCAATCCCTTAGGCTGGGTCTGCTCGGCCCAGATCTTTCCTTTCATTTCGTCGATGATCTGCTTGGCTACGGCCAGGCCCAGGCCGCTTCCCTTCGCCACGTTGCTGCGGGCCTTGTCGGTCCGGTAAAACGAATCGAACAGCTTAGGCAGGTCGTTTTCGCCTACGCCGCGGCCGTCGTCGGCAAAGGTCAGCCGTACGGCGCCGTCTCCGGTAGCATCCAGGGATATGGCTAAATGGCCTTCGTCGCCGTCTTTATATTTCACGCTGTTGCCGATGATATTTTCCACGACGCGCTGGAAGTGGGTCCGGTCCATAGCCACGACGGCCTCGTCTACAGAGGCCTTATAAGAAATGCCCAGCCCCTGATGGCGGAAATGCTCGGCCTGCTCGCCCGTGTAGTCTTCCAAATAGCCGCACAGGTCTACGTTTTCCCAGCAGAATTCCACCTGTCCCAAATCAAACTTGGAAAAGAGGAACAGCGTCCGCACCAGGCGGGTCATCATCTTCGACGTATCCAAAATCATGGCAACGTAATGGCGGCGCTTTTCCGCCGTATCGGCAATGCCGTCCTTCAAGCCGCTGGCATAGCCTTCGATGCGGGTCAGGGGTGTCGCCAGGTCGTGGGAAATGCCGGCGATGAGCTCCTTGCGGTTCTTGTCGTAGGCGTCCCTCATTTCCCGCGACGCCTTCAGTTCTTTGCGCATCGTTTCAAAGGCCCGGCAGGTCTGGCTGATTTCGTCCTTCCCATCGGCGACGACGGGGTGATCCAGATTGCCCCGGCTGATGTCTTCAGCGATGTTCCGCATTTCCTCTACAGGCCGGACGATTTGCCGGGCTAGCAGGCGCGACAAGAAAAGACCTACGGCAATCGTCACGAGGACTGCTAATACGGCTAAGACGACAAAGGCGACCTTTACGATATTCTTCGAACTGAGGTCCCAAATGCCGCCGTGCTTGCGCAGCTGTACCGGCCCGACGACGGCTACGGCTACGCCCGTCTCAGGCGACGTATAATGGAAGGCGATGCCCTCGTCCGACCAGTTGAGAGCCGCGCCGCTGCCCGGGCTGCGCCGGTACGCTTCGCCGATCGTCGCCCACGGGTCCGTATGCTCCGTCGCATACAGGATTCGTCCTTGCTGGGAAATCGCTACCGTAAGGCCCTGATCTTCCAAATGGTCGCTCGTCTGCATGAGACGGCCCATTCCTCCGTTATACCAGTCGGCGCGGACGCAGAGGCGGCTCAGCTCAAACTGCACCGATAAGGTCGGGCCGTTGCTCTCCGGCCAGAGAAAGGAAATGGCCGCCGCCCTGTTGATGTTGCCGAAATGAAGGCCTAAAAAAATAGCGATGCTGACGACGAGAGTAAAGGCCACGGGAATGGCGATCATAACAAAGTTAGACAACAGCAATCGTTTTCCAATAGGTATATCTCTCAGGTTCATCTGTTCTTCTCCCCGCTTTCCTGCCGCATGACGCATCTTGCCTTCTATTATACCACGCCGCCGCAGATACCTTGATACGTTCGCACAGGTATATTCATTACCATGCAGTGTATTCGGAAAAGATAAACAAAAATTAAACGAAGGAAAAATTCTTCATAAAACCTCCCTGGCCTGTCTTTTCCACGGCAGAGTGCATGAACCGCTCTTCTTAACATCTTTAATATGCAGGCACACTATTTCAAAAAATGTCTCTTTTTCCTGATTTTCATATTGCATTTTTACGAAATTCCCGGTTCGCAGGCCGCGCCTATTTCTTTTGTTTTCTTATATTTTACACGGCGAGATACCTCTTATATTTGACAACACCTGTCCCTTAGTGATAATATGTTAAGCAACAACCAAATATACAAGTTCATCCAGAGCAGCTGAGGGACTGGCCCCATGACGCTGCGGCAACCCCCGTCAGGGAAGGTGCCAATTCCAACGGAGTATTCCGGCAGATGAAGCGACATACACGAAGTACCGAGCCGTCATCTGTTTGACGGCTTTTTTAGTTGTACTGCCACCGGGTTGAACTCGTACCTAATCAAGGAGTTGATATTGTGATAAAACTGGAAAACATTACGAAAACCTATGACGGCAAAGCTCAGGTCCACGCCCTCAAAGGCGTTAATCTGACCATTGAAGACGGCGAAATCTTCGGCATCATCGGCAAGAGCGGCGCCGGCAAATCCACCCTCGTCCGCTGCATCAACATGCTTGAACGGCCGACGAGCGGCAACGTCATCATCGACGAAAAAAACTTAACAAATATGACCGACGCCCAGCTGCGGACAGAACGCAAGCACATCGGCATGATATTCCAGCACTTTAACCTGCTCTCGTCTCGAACGGTCTTCGACAACATCGCTTTCCCCCTGGAGCTCATCGGCGCGTCGAAGGAAGCCATCCAGAAAAAAGTAGCCGATCTCTTGGAATTAGTCGGCCTGACGAATCGCCAGTTCAATTACCCGTCCCAGCTGTCAGGCGGTCAGAAGCAGCGCGTCGGCATCGCCCGAGCCTTAGCCAGCGACCCGAATATTCTCCTGTGTGACGAAGCTACCTCAGCCTTGGACCCGCAGACGACGAAATCCATCCTTGAGCTGCTCAAAGACATTAATCAGCGCCTGGGAATCACCATCGTCATCATTACGCATGAAATGGCGGTTATCAAAGAAATCTGCAACCGCGTCGCCGTCATCGAAGGCGGCGTCATCAAAGAAGCAGGCCGCGTCGTCGACGTATTTACCAACCCTCAGTCCCAGACGATGAAAGACTTTGTCAAATCGGTCATCAACATGGAATTGCCGGCAGGCATCGCCAAGATGGGCATTACGGACCAGCCTGCACCGGGGTACGGCATGCTCGTCCGCCTGCGCTTCAAGGGAGCGGCTACGAACGAACCGGTCGTCGCTTCCGTCGTGCGGCGGTTCAACACCTACGTCAGCGTTCTCTACGGCAACATCGACTACATTCAGGACGAGCCCTTTGGCTACCTCATCGTCGTTATCATGGGCGACATGGAAGCCCAGGCCAAGGCGTTCGCCTTCATCAAAGAATTACCTATCGGAAGCGAGGTTTTAGGATATGTCCCAAGAAATCATTAATTTAATGCTCCAAGGCATTCAGGAAACGGTCTTCATGGTCGCCGTTTCCACAGTCATCGCCGCTATCATCGGTATTCCCCTCGGCATTACGCTGGTTACAACCAGCCGGGGCCATATTCTGGAAAACCGCTTTATCAATCAGATATTAGGCACTATCGTCAATATTATCCGCTCTATTCCCTTTATCATCCTCATGGTCGCCATCATTCCTCTGACCCGTATCATCGCCGGCACGTCCATCGGCACGACGGCAGCCTGCGTGCCCTTGACCATCGTGGCCATTCCCTTCCTGAGCCGCCTCGTCGAAACATCTATCCGCGACGTTGACTTCGGCCTCGTCGAAGCCGCTGAATCCATGGGAGCCACACCCTTTCAGATCATCCGCAAGGTCCTTATTCCCGAAGCCCTGCCGACGATCATCAACAACATTACGGTCCTCGTCGTCAACCTTATCGGCGCATCGGCCATGGCCGGCGCTATCGGCGGCGGCGGCCTCGGCGATATTGCTATCCGCTACGGCTACCAGCGCTTCCGCGCCGACGTCATGCTGGCGACAATCATCATCCTCATCGTAGGCGTCAACCTCATCCAGGCCTGCGGCGACTTCGCCTCGCGCAAGAAAAATAAAAAATAAGCAGATATGACAAACCCAGACCGCAGCAGAACCTGCCATGGTCTGGGTTATCTTTATGCAGCGCCGAATGTGACATAGGCGACGCACCGGCCATTCATCCGGGATTCGCAGTCTGAACAAGGAGCTGGACGGCAGCCGGGAACCCTTCCTGACCCGCGGCGAACCCATGGCCGCTGAGGCCGTCGACGTATTGGGAGCCTAATTTCCCAGGCCGCTCGCAAAGATAATCACGACGTAAAAAAAACAACATATCCGTCAAAAAGCTGCTGGAAAGCGCATCACCTACCTTTCCCAGCAGCTTTTTCATTCCTGTCATAGAAATATTCGCCATGCCGTATGTATAGAGCAACAATACTAACCAACCAGATCACAGGCAAGGGATAGGTAAATACAGGAATCCGCATATGATTGGCATTAAGAAAAATAAAATATATCTTAAGAAGTTGCCTCCATGCTATTTTGATAAACTTTCAAGAATGGAGATATCATGCATATCTTTATCTCGTAATTCATACCCTGAATGGAAAACTTTTTGCCCTTTTAAGGATGTACAGGGAATTGTTTTCCCTTCAAAAAAAGCGAAACCAAAGTAGTCTTTTTCAAATTCATACCAACCTCCCTCCAAATTCGCTTGTTTTGAAGTCCCATCCTCATTTAAAACAAAGGGATGAATGTCTAAGTAACCACGCTCATCACTATATAATTCTATCCTAACAGGACTCCAGTCCGTACTAATCGTATAGCCCAGATTTAAAAGCACCTCTAATAACTCTTCCGTATATTGGGCATCAAAATTTATATCTATATCTCTATGAATTCTTGTTTGTCTACCTGCTAAAACATCTACACCCCATCCACCGTCCAACCAATATGCAATTCCAATTGTGTCAAATATATCTATTACTTTCATTAAATCTTCTTTTGTTGCTATGTCTTTATTACTCATAATAAAATTACCTCCATAAATTCCAATTTATATGTTGGGATTCGTTACGACATGCTTTAAGTAGACAGTCTCCCTATCTCCCGTACGGGGATAGATTTTCTCCGGGTTCATACGTATATTCCTTCTTTCTTCTGCCATAAACCTTCTCCTCTATTACAGGGCTTCCAGCTTCACGCGGAACGAAATCATCCGCGCCGTATCCATAGCGTCGAACTGCACGACGTAGGCTTGCCGATCCATATCGGCGTCGATGACGGTTCCCTCGCCGAAGACGGCGTGCCGTATCCGCTGGCCGGAAACAAAGGGCCTTTCACCCTCCCGGTCAGGCCAGTATTTGCGGCTGTACTCGATATAGTCCCGAGTCGCCCGGACGAGGCTGTCCGGCGGCGGATTGTCATACGCCAGCACTTCCGGGCCCATATCCAGAATAAACCGCGACGGATAGCGGACTGCGCCGTCGAAGTGCTGCCCGTCCGCTTCGGACAAATACAGGCCCTTTTCAGCCCGCGTCAGGGCTACGAAGGCCAGACGCCGTTCTTCTTCCATGGCCTGCATCGTCCGCACCTTCCGCGACGGGAAAATGCCTTCGTTCAGGCCGCACAGAAACACATAGGGAAATTCCAGCCCCTTGGCGGCGTGAACCGTCATGAGCTTGACCTTGTCGTCATCCGGCGCGGCGTCGGCGTTGGTAAGCAAGGCCACATGGGACAAATAATGCTCCAGCGTAACTTCCTCGCCGCACGTCGTTTCATACTCATATACGGCCTGCTTGAGCTCGGCCAGGTTATCCAGCCGCTCCTGGCTGCCTTCGGTGCGAAGGGCTTTCTCATAGCCGCTGGCATCGAGGATTGCCGCCAGGACCTCCGATACAGGCCGTCCCTCGTAATCGGCAGCAAAGGCCTCGACGAGAGATACGAACTGGCGGGCCTTCGTCCCCTTAAACAGGCCGTCGTCCATCGTTTCGACCAAGGCTTCGTACAGGGAGCAGCCGCGGACGTCGGCATATTCCTGCAGAAAAGCCATGCGCCGCTTGCCCAAATTGCGCTTCGGCACATTGGCAATCCGTCGGAAGGACAGGTCGTCTTTATAGGCGATAATGCGCAAATAGCTGAGAGCGTCCTTGATTTCCTTGCGGTTGAAAAACCGGACGCCGCTGTATATAACGTAGGGTATGTGTTCCTTCAGCAGCGCTTCCTCTACAGTCCGCGTCACGTAGTGGGCCCGGTACAGAATGGCCAGGTCCTTATAAGGCACGCCGCGTTCGCGCAAGGACTTCATGCGCCCGGCCATCCACTGCCCTTCGGCCTGGGGGCTTTCGGAAAAATGGCAGACCACAACGTCGCCGTCCGGCAAGGTCGGCTGGAGCGATTTGGCCATACGGCACACGTTGTTGTCGATGAGGGCATTGGCTGCCGCCAGAATCTGAGGCGTCGAGCGGTAATTATCCATCATCAGAATGGTCTTCGTCCCCGGAAAGGATTTGTCGAACTCGAGGAGATACTTCACGTTGGCGCCGCGCCACGTATAAATCGTCTGGTCCGGGTCGCCGACGATGAATAAATTCTTGTGATACCCCCACAATACGCTCATGAGCTCGTATTGGAGCAGGTCAATATCCTGAAATTCGTCGATCATGATATATTCCAGCCGCTGCTGCCATTTCAGCCGGATGTCGTCGTGTCCCTTGAAAATATACAGGGAAAACTTGATGAGGTCGTTGTAATCGAGGCCGAAGCATTTCTTTTCCTGATACAAATAGCCGTAGAAGATGATATCTGCGGCCGACGCAGCTTCATCGTACTTCTTTTTCAGCCGCTCCAGGGACATCGTAATCATGTCGGCGTAATACTCCGGCTCTTGGACGAGCTTGCGCATTTCTATCATATCCCGGGCGGCGGAAAAGGTCATATTGCGCAGCGTCAGTCCCCGTTCTTCGTAAATTATCTGAAGCATGGCGTCGATATCGGCATTATCAAGGACGAGAAAATTCTTGGGATACTGGACGGCGTGGCTGTCTTCCTGCAGGACCGCTACGCAGAAGCCATGGAACGTGTTGACGTAACCCGTGTCGTTGTCGCCGGTCAGATTATGAATGCGCCGGCGCATTTCCGCCGCCGACTTATTCGTAAAGGTGACGCAGAGGATATGGCCCGGCAAGATGCCCAGCTCGTTGACTAAAAAGGCAAACCGATGCGACAAGGCCCGTGTCTTGCCCGAGCCTGCGCCGGCGATAACCCGCACGCAGCCCTCCGTCGTCGTCACGGCCTGACGCTGGGCGTCGTTCAGTCCCTGCAGCAAATCCATCATCGTATCCTCCCTTTCTGCGAACATTCGTTTTTCTCATTATAACAGGAATTCCGCCGCCGCTCAATACGAAAGCCCGCCATTCTCCTGCCGCAAAAACGCAGCCCCCCTCTATTCTTTTAATCTATCTAATGATATAATAAATAAGTTATACAAAAGGAGGCATACATGTTAGAAAAATTTCAAACCTTACAAATTAGCGACGTCATTCTCAACGCCTTAAACGAAATGGGCTTTGAAGAACCGACGCCGATTCAGGCAAACGCCATCCCCGTCGCCATGTCGGGCTGCGATATGATCGGCCAGGCACAGACCGGCACGGGCAAAACGGCAGCCTACGGCATTCCCGTATTAGAAAAAATATTAGCGTCCGAGCCGTCGAAGGAAATACAGGCCGTCGTCCTGTCGCCGACGCGCGAGCTGGCCATGCAGGTCGCCGAAGAGCTCAACCACCTGGCCCAGTTTACCCACATCCAGGCCCTGCCGATTTACGGCGGTCAGGATATGGAACGGCAGCTGCGCCGCCTGCGCAAATCGCCGCAGATCGTCGTCGCCACGCCGGGGCGCCTCATTGACCACATGAAGCGCGGCACGATCAGCCTGAGCCATATTTCGACGATCGTCCTCGACGAAGCCGACGAAATGCTGGACATGGGCTTTATCGAAGACATCACCCTCATCATGGCCGCTACGCCCAGCACCCGTCAGACCTTGCTGTTCTCGGCAACGATGCCCAAGCCCATTCAGCAGCTGGCAGAAACCTTCCTCCACGACCCGCAGATCGTCCGCATGAAAGCCAAGGAAGTGACCATCGACCTCATTGAGCAGTCCTACATCGAAGTGCCGGACCGCCAGAAGTTCGATATCCTCTGCCGCCTTCTCGACCTGCAGGAGCCGGACTTGGCCATTATCTTCGTCCGTACCAAGCGCCGCGTCGACGAGCTGTCCGAAGCCTTGAAAAAGCGCGGCTATTCCGCCGAAGGCATTCACGGCGACCTGACTCAGGCCAAACGGGACACGGTCATCCGCCAGTTCCGTGAAAAGACCATCGATATCCTCGTCGCCACCGACGTCGCCGCCCGCGGCCTAGACATCAGCGGCGTCACCCACGTATTCAACTACGATTTGCCCCAGGACCCGGAAAGCTACGTCCACCGCGTCGGCCGTACAGGCCGGGCCGGCCAGAGCGGCGAAGCGACGACCTTCGTCATTCCCCGCGAAATCGATCACCTGCGGGCCATTGAACGGCTCATCAAACGGCGCATCGCCCGCCGCAAGGCTCCGACCTTCTCGGAAGCCCTGGAAGGAGCCCAGCAGGCGGCTATCCGCCGTCTCGTCGCCGCGACAGAAGACGACAACTACAGCATCTACCGGGCTAACGCCGAAGAGCTCCTCACCCATTTCGACTCCGTCGCCCTCCTGTCGGCAGCCATCAAGCTGCTTACGAAGGAGCCGGACACGACGCCGGTCAACATTACGGAAGAGGCGCCTCTGCGCGTCCACCGTTCCCGCCGCCCCTACGGCGACAAAAACCGCCGCCGCGACTATCGTCACGACCGCAGCGACCGGAATGACCGTTCCGAGCAAAATGACCGGAGCGAACGCAGCGGAGACTATCGGAACGGCAATACAAAACGCCGTCACTTCGCGCCGCGGAAGCAAAACGATAATGCATCGGGAACATTCCGCCGCAGCGGCGAAAAAAAGGTCCGCAAGGAACCAAACCGCTCCGTATTCAAACCCTATTTTAAAGACTGATGCAGCCCATCAAAAAAACCGTACCCTCTGACGAGGATACGGTTTTTTTTCTTATTCATATGGCAATATCAAGGATATTATTTGCCTGTGAACGTAGCTTTACGTTTTTCAACGAAAGCGCCCATGCCTTCTTTCTGGTCTTCCGTAGCGAAGCAGAGACCGAATACTTCGGCTTCATAAGCGATACCGGTGATAACGTCGCAGTTGATGCCGCGGTTGATAGCTGCTTTGGAGAGCTGTACGGCGATCGGAGCGTTTTTAGCGATCTTCTTAGCCAAGCCCATAGCTGCGTCCATCAATTCTTCCTGCGGAACAACTTTGTTAACCAAACCAATGCGGAGAGCTTCCTGAGCGTCGATCATGCCGCCCGTGAAGATCAGTTCTTTGCCGTAGCCGCGGCCAACGACACGGGGCAGACGCTGCGTGCCGCCGAAGCCCGGCGTAATGCCGAGGCCAACTTCGGGCTGGCCGAATTTAGCGTTTTCAGAAGCATAACGGATATCGCAAGCGCAGGACAGTTCGCAGCCGCCGCCCAAAGCGAAGCCGTTAATAGCAGCGATAACCGGCTGCGGCAGGTTTTCGATAGCCGTAAACGTATCCTGGCCAACCTGACCCCAAACGCGGCCTTCAACAGCATTCTTCGTGGACATTTCGACGATATCAGCGCCAGCTACGAAGGATTTGCTGCCCGAGCCCGTAATGATAACAACTTTGACTTCCGGATCAACGGCGATTTTAGCAACGACGTCTTTTAATTCCGTCATCGTAGCCAAGTTCAAAGCGTTCAGAGCCTTCGGACGATTAATCGTAATCGTTGCAATACCATTTTCTGCCGAGTAAATAATGTTCTGATAGTCCATGTTAGAACCCTCCCAAAATAAATATATTCACACGTAGGACGTGCAAACAAGGGGCGTGAATACTCACGCCCGCTGCCTGACAAATATAAATCGCTTGAGTTTACATCGCTTGCTTATAGAGTTGTGTTTGTACTGCTCGCTTATTATTTGTAGTCGTAGAAGCCTTTGCCCGTTTTGCGGCCGAGGTAGCCGGCGTTAACATACGTTTTGAGGAGCGGGCAGGGACGATATTTCGGATCGCCGAAACCTTCATAGAGAACTTCCATGATATGGAGAACAACGTCGTTGCCGATCAAATCGCTCAAAGCCAAGGGGCCCATCGGATGGTTGAAGCCCAGTTTGCATACGGAATCGATATCTTCTTTGGAAGCTACGCCTTCCATCAAAGCCTGGATAGCTTCGTTGATCATGGGGATAACGACGCGGTTGCCTACGAAGCCCGGGAAGTCTGCTACTTTAACCGGGGATTTGCCGATTTCTTCGGATACTTCTTTGATTTTTGCAAACGTATCTTCAGAAGTAGCGATGCCGTTGATGAGTTCGATCAATTTCATGACCGGAGCCGGGTTGAAAAAGTGCATGCCGATAACTTTGTCCGGACGTTTTGTAGCTGCGCCGATCTGCGTGATGGACAAAGAGGACGTGTTGCTGGCCAGAATCGTGTGTTCCGGGCAGAGTTCGTCTAATTCTTTGAAAATAGCCGATTTGATTTTCAAATCTTCGATAGCAGCTTCAACAACGAGGTCGATGTCTTTCATGTTGTCGGCCGTACGAGTAACGAAACCGGAAATGCGGCCCATTACGGCGTCTTTTTCTTCCTGCGTCATTTTTTCTTTGCTGACCAATTTCGTTAAGGCTTTATCAATTTTAGCTTTGCCGCCGGCGATGAATTCGTCTTTAATATCATTCAAAACGACTTCGCAACCGTTAACAGCAAATACCTGAGCGATACCGGAACCCATGGTGCCTGCGCCAATAACCATTACCTTTTTACAAAACATGTTAAACTCCTCCTTATTTCGCGTGATTTTTTTCACGAGTCTCTTTCGAAAACTCACGCGCGTTATTAAAATAAGTTTCACTGCTTACACTCATAGTATATCACGTTTTCCAAAAAAATCTACTGAAAAAACGCGATTTTTCCAAAAAACTGCATATTATGTATACGTTTTTTTTATACATAAACTATGTCCAATACTTTTATTTCATCATTCGATATCAAAATCGCCGTTTACTACGTTATATTATGAACATTGGTTATACCAGATTATGTAATTTTTCACAATTCATTTTTTGCCCTTCGCCGCTGTTTAAAGCCTGCAATATGCGGCGTCTTTGTTCATATTGCCGCCGATACATGAGCGTGTTGTCCCTATTCGGCCTAAAGGTCTTATGGACGGCGAGCTGCCGCTGGAGAGCCTGTTTGAGGTCAGCAATATCGCCTGCGCCATAGGCAGCTACGATGCAGTTCGTCGGTACAGCACCGCCGGCTACGCGCAGTGTCGATACCTGCGTGTCAAGCATATCTGCTTTGATTTGATTCCACAAATCATCACGGCTTCCCCCTTCCGTAATGGTCAGCGTCGTCAAGTCGATACCTGCTGCCCGGTACCGGTCGGTAACTTCCATGTAGTCGTAGCCGATGCCTTCCAAAACGCATCGCCACATCGCCCCCTGATCGGAGTCGAGAGTCAATCCCGTAAAAGTCCCGCGCACGTAGGGAAACTCACCGTTTCCGCCGGTCAGATACGGAATGAACATCGCACCGTCACATCCTGCCGGATGGCGTTCCGCCAGCCTATCCAGCTCGGCATAATACGCATCGTCTTCACGGCGGCAGACAAAATCCTTAAACCAGCGCAGAGCCAAGCCGCCGGTCCGCACCATGCCCCAATAGAAATACGTCCCCGGCAGGGTGCCTGAGTTAAAGATGAGCCCGCTTCCCGGCACGGATAATTCGGGAATAATACCATCTGTAGCGGCGCAGAACATGGCGCATGTGCCGGCTACGTCGACGGCCTTTCCCGCCTCCAGAATGCCGCTGCCCATCATGGATTCCATCGTATCGCCGGCGCCGGCGCAAATAGGAATGCCAGCCGGAAAGCCCGTTTCCAGCGCGTCATCTTCGCAGAGATGTCCAATAATATCCCAAGGCTTGACGATGCGCGGCATGTATTTCTTATCAATGCCCAGAATACGCAGCTGTTCGTCGGACCATTCTTTAGTCACGACGTTGTACCCCAGTCCCCATCCGGACATGGCGCCCCAGTCGATAAACGCATCTTCCCCTTTCAATCCGGCCAAATGCATGAGGACATACGGGCAGTTATGGACGAACTTGACGCCCTTTTCGGCAAAAGCCGGCACATGTTTCATAAACCAGCGGGCAAACATAGCAGGAAACATGACGTTGGGCTCGGCGTTGCCCGTTTCAGCAGCCCATATATCCAGGTCCAGCGCCTTCAAAGCTTCTACATCGCCAGCCGTTCGGCTGTCCAGATAATTGACATACGGCGTCACGGCCTTTCCTTCAGCGTCGATACCGGCAATGCCGCATATAATGCCGTCGCCCATAATAGCCCGCACGGCTGCCGGGGAAATCCCCTTTTCTTCCAGCTGGCGGCTGCACGATGCCATGCACTGCTTGATGAGGCGATAGTACTCATCTACGTCCATCTGTACCCAGCCGGGATGAGGATAGTACAGCGTCGTCTTAGCCGTGTCCATAGCCACGCATTCCATGTCCTCGCTGTACACGGCAACCTTCACGCTCTGCGTCCCGGCGTCAAATCCCAAATAATACTTCTTTTCCATACCCATTACCTGCCCTTCTATCTTTCGGCAAATCAAAAAAAGGCTGGAATACATCCAGCCTTTCTGCGCTTGAGAACGGCGCGGCAAACACACCTGACCGCACTCGAAGTCTTTTCTCATCCAGACTATACTGTCGGTCCCGGAAATTCACCGGGTCAGCTCCCTCAGGAGGTTGCGGACTGTCACCGCCGGTCAGGACTATGAAAGGATTTCCCTTTCTCACCTTGCCTCAAAGACTAAATATATTAATGTAAATATATAATATGTATTTTTTACATATATATCATACTACGACGGAATAGAAAAAACAAGTAAGACGACGGCAAAAGGCAAAGTCCGCCGGTATGAAACGGCTCTATCCAGACACCGACGCCCTATTCGCCGTCCTGCGTTCCATAGTGCTCCCGCAGATACGCTTCGGTAAACTCGATGAACCGTTCCAGCAGGGGCGGCAGGAATTGATTCTTTTTCCAGACCATGTAGCTTCCGTTTTCGATGAACGGCTTCATAGGACGCATGCACAGGCTCGGCAGCGCCGTGTCGAAGTCCAGCCCCAGGGCCAAGCCGACGCCGTTGTCCGTCAGGATCATCTTGTTGTACGCCGACAGATTCATATACGCAGCCAGGCGCACGTCGGACTGCCATCGTCCCAGCCAGGCTTCAACCTGATTTTTTACGGATAAGCGGGCCGGCATGATGAGGCGCTGCCCTGCTAAATCCTGCGGCTCGACGGCTTCCTTGGCCGCCAAGGGATGATCCTGCCGCATCAGCACGGTCCAGCAGTCCTTGAGGGGCATGCGCAGGTAGCTGTACTTGCTCACGTCTACGGGCTCGATGAGCAGGCCGAAATCGAGGGTTCCCTGCTCGATGCGCTCCTTCACGTCGTCGGCAATGCCCGTATACAAGGTAAACTGCACTTCTCTATAAGCCTGCTGAAAGGCCGCCATGACCTTGGCCATCGGCTCCAGATTTTTCGTCTCGCCGCAGCCGATGGCGATTTCGCCGGAAATGACCTCGTCCTGCCGCGACACTTCCTTCGCCGTCTTTTCGGCCAGGTCGACGAGCTCCTGGGCCCGGCGGCGCAGTATCATGCCCTCCTCGGTCAGGATGATGCTGTGCTTGCTGCGCTTGAACAGGGACACGCCGAACTCTTCCTCCATCTGCATGAGCTGGCGCGACAAGGTAGGCTGCGTAATGTGCAGCATCTTAGCCGCTTTCGTAATATTTTCTTCTCTGGCAACGACTAAAAAATACTTCAGCACGCGCAGTTCCATTTCCCATTCCCCTTTCAGCAGACATCCCTCGAATATTAAAGGCCATTCTTAAAATATATATGTAATCGTATCATTTTTCCCCATAAAATTCAATCGTAGAGCAGCTCAAGGAAAAAGGGCCCTCTCCCCTATGGGAAAAAGCCCCTTTCTCACTTGGCTTACGCTGATAACGAAGTATTCACAACCAATTATCAATAATACTGGCAGACAGAATGCTAAACAGAGATTATTTTTTGAAAAATCAGTTTCCGTTCATTTAATTACGGATTAGATATATTAGTAATAGCATCAATTACCACATCTTTGTAATAATTGAAAAAGGTTGTTGTAGAATTTGGTACAATAGTGTTCAAAAAGCTTGATGTAGTAACATTAGGTGGAAGACCTCCTAACTTATTACGAACAAGACCTTTAAAAGCCCGTTCACTTTCAACGGAAATATGAGAAATTGCGTTTCTTATTTTTTTCATTTCTTCAAAATCCGTTGATATAGCATTTAAATAAATATATGTACCTCCATTCTCAAAAAAATTATTTGCAAACGTTACAATAGTATCTCGATTAGTAAAATCTGTATGGCGACTGATTCCTTTTAGTATCTTAATAGCATGTTCTTCATTTTGTGGTGATACATACTTTACAAAACTATTGCCATTTATACCTGCTTGTCCTAACATATAACAAATAAAAGATTGCTCTAAAAATTGCTCAAAAGCCATAAATAACTCTAAAAAGGCTCCATCAATAACACAATTATGCAAATCAGAAGAATAAACAATGCCATTACTGGATACAGTTGAATTAAAAAATTCATTTGTATGTTGTACAAGTTGAATAGACTTATTACATTGTTGAATTGCATTTTGACATACATTTGTTAATATCATTGTCATATACCTAAATGTCTATTGATTGTAGACATCATAAAGCTACATCTTATATTTTTGTTAATTTTATGACCTGTGGATTTTTTGCAGGAAATTATAAATTTTTGTTCTTCGGAAGTTAAATCACTTCCCTTTTGGATAATACTTTCTATTTCATCTAGTGCAGCGCGAATCTTTGCAGCATCAGTATCATGCAAAGTACGACGTGGGAAATCAAATCCCTTAACACCATAATTAAGGTGATAAATTGCAACAAAAACACTATAAAATAGAGGTGAAGAACTATAACTAGTGTTAGAAAAATTACCACCATAAAGGTTAGCAATGTAATCCATAGTTTCCTCAAATCTTTTTCTTATTTCATTACGACTGTCAAAATTCTCATCATATTGGGCATAATACTTATCGAGAGATTTGACATCTTGAACTCCATCTAACATTACAACTAATAATTCGGAAACAAATTCTGCTTCCTTCATTCGCATTATATTGGCACTAGAAAATAATTTATTAACTTCCCAATATTTTGTAAAGTCAAATCCCAATGAATATACAAGTTGCTTAAAATATCCAAAATACTTAGCATTTATTAACTCTTGTTTATTTAGTTTAACACCATAGGAATTAAGACGTGCAAAAATATCTAGGACATCTTTATCATCTAAGTCTATCAAAACATTAACCGTCAATTCGTATGATAAAAAATCTGATTGAATTTCTGGTGGTAACTCGGAAAAATATTTCCCGCCATATATTTCATTTTGCGCTTTTCTTAAAGGGAAACCATTATCAATAAAATCGAATATTGTACGTAACCGTTGTTGTCCATCTACAGCTTCTCTTATTGTCTTTTTGGTTTTCGGATCTGTACATTGGCGCAAAAAAAACAGCGGTAAAGGCAATCCTAATAAAATTGTATTTATTAAATAGGATTTTGACTGCGGATTCCATACTGCACGTCTCTGAAACTTGGGATTTAATATCAGTTGAGTAGGAGATTGACTATACCAATCATATAAATCAGAAATAGAAAAGGCTCTGGGTTTAAAAGTTTTCAAAATTAGCACCTCTCGTATTATATTGCTTTGCCTTCAATTATACTGAAATCCAACAATTTGTGCAATTATTATGTATTAATCGATAGTGTAAAGTTGTTATGGGTATGTATTTGACAGAAACATCTTGGCATTTAAATCAGCCTTTTAGTACCTTCAGTTTCTGTGAATTCAGGTCTGATACTGTTTCTTCGTCAGGCAATCTAAGGCATAGCGCCACACGTCGCCGCCGTTTTCTGC
>USGG01000039.1 GCA_900554215.1 uncultured Megasphaera sp. | reverse complement strand
CGAGCTGCCGGAGGACACCGGCGCACGCGCGAACGCAGAGGAAAAGAACAAGCAGAACGAAATAACGTAGGGAAAGCACTGGTTAAACTGGCAACTGACTTCGAAGGCCTCGGAAAAGTTGTCTTGCGTGACACTACGTTGAAAGCAGCAAAGCCTTCTGTAGGGGCCTTTTCCGTGTGGATCAATGGTAAAAAGCAGATATACCGCACAACCCCGGAACTGTATAAGGCCTTAACAAGTACAGATGAATCGTCAGCCAGAAGCTTATTTAGCATCTTCCGCAGTATCAATCGTATGATGCGCCGCGGTGCTACGATTTCGCCGTCATTTATCACAAGAAACTTTATTCGTGATACCCTGACTGCTGGTATCAATAGTAAGACCGGCTTTATCCCGTTGTGGGATAGTATTAAAGGCATGAAAAAATTACTGACGGATGCAGATTTTGCGGCTGAGTTCTATGCAAGCGGCGGCGGAATGGGAACGTATACCTTGAATGAGATTCATTCCAGCAAGGACATCGTTACAGAGCTGATGGATAAGAATCATAAAGGAAAGGTTCCCGTAATCCGTGATATTGCTCGTGTGTTACGTGTTGCCTTCAATAAATATGATCGGTTTGCCAATGTCATTGAAGATAGTACACGCGCCGGCGAGTTTGCCAGAGCGAGAGAAAAAGGGTTAAGCATTCCGGAGTCTGGATATCTTGCAAAAGAAGTAACATTGAATTTTGGGCGACATGGTTCGTATGGAAAGATAGCGAATCAGTATGTTGCCTTTTTTAATGCCACAGTGCAGGGGACAGATAAGTTTATCCGGGCATTTAAAGAACGTCCAGTGCGTACTGCGCTAATGACTACACTGTATCTGGTGCTTCCTACAATTGGATTATGGCTTTGGAATGGAGATGATGATTGGTATAAAGATTTAGATCCCAATACTAAATACATGAACTGGTGCATCAGGTTGGGAGATGTACATTTACTGATTCCGAAACCGCAAGAAGCCGGCGTATTGTTTTCGTCCGGCGTAGAAGCGGCACTTAATTATTTATCTGACCAGGACCCCGAAGCAATGAAGCAATGGCGTGCTATCGCAAGGGATGTCGTGGCTCCGTCTGTGATACCTACGACTGTTGTTCCACTGTTGGAATGGTATACAAACTATAGCTTCTGGCGCAATCGGCCGATTGTGTCCCAGCGTATGAAAAACAAGCCGACGGAATATCAGTATACTTCCAGCACGTCGGAAGTCGCCAAATTGGCTGGGGAAACGGGCCTTATATCTCCTATGATGGTGGATAATTTTATCAGCGGGTATTTTGCGAGCGCTGGCCGGTTAGTAGCCAACAGCTTGAACCTTCCCATTCGGGCTGCCAAAGGCGTTACCAATCCGCAACCTGCGCAAGAATGGTATCAGCTTCCCTTCATAGCATCTTTCTTGCGTCCGCACGGACAGAACTCAGAATACGTGAACCGGTTTTATGAAATGTCAGATGACATGGAAAAAGAGTTCAA
The DNA here is from genome assembly GCA_900554215.1 of uncultured Megasphaera sp. Taxonomy (GTDB): domain Bacteria; phylum Bacillota; class Negativicutes; order Veillonellales; family Megasphaeraceae; genus Megasphaera. Next base: position 15,961 of record USGG01000039.1, on the reverse strand, counting down.
TGCACGCAAGGAAGAAACTGGCAAAAAGAATTTGAGTCCCTCTCATAATTTGAAAATCGTAAGGAAGGCAAGACAAACTATCACAAAGCTGAATAAGGATATTTACGATACGCAGGACAATCCGAAGCTATCTGCAGAGCAGAAGAAACAGCGTATTGATGCAAACCGGGCTAAAATTCGCATGTATGCAAAGAAAGCCCTTGATGCGGTACAAAAGTAAGCGAGGTGAAATATCATGAAGCTGATTCGTGCGCCGACTCATTAAATACATGACCATTACATAAAAAGGAGATGATCATCTTGGAATGGCTGGCCATCATCGGACCGGTGACTGGGGTATTAGGGTTATTGGGGGTAATATTTAATTACAGCGTCATACGACCCTTAAACGCTGCTATCAAAAATTTAAGTATGGTAATTGATCAAATGCAGAAGCAGCTGCATGAAGTTGATGAAAAGAGACAGAATATGGCTGTGCGATTGGCTAAAGTAGAGTCGTCGGCAGCGTCTGCCCATCATCGGCTTGATGAGATTGCGCAGCGGCTGAATGATTAGAGGTGATGTAATTTGCTTGAGAAAATCCAAAACATATGTATTAAAGCGTTGTCAAAAGTGGATAAACTAGAAATAAGAGGTATGCCGCGTGTGATGGTATATCTCTTTTTGTTTATCGTTATTTTCTGTCTGCTGCTGTTTCTGACGGCATGGATCTGGCAATGGCATGACACCGGCAAAGCCGAGCTGTCTATCCTAATCCAATTCGTCAACGCTATCACGTCTGTTTCCTTCATCGCCGCGGTCGGATTCTTCGGCCGGGCGATGCTTGATAAAGACGACAACGGAATCCCGGATGAATTTGAAAAGCAGCAGACAACAGTGGCAACATATTCTACGCAAAGGAGTGGTATGCGATGAGGAAAGTCATCGATGTAAGCTACTGGCAAAAGGACATCGACTGGCAGGCAGTCGTTGCAGACGGCGTGCAGGGCGTCATTATTAAAATTTGCGAAGGCTGCACGCCGGAAGAAACATTCTGGCAGCATTTGAACAGTGTGAAAGCATTAGGTCTGGACTGGGGCGTATATATCTATTCCCATGCGACGACGGAAACGGAAGCTGCTGCAGAAGCCAACGAAGTCCTGTATATCCTGCAAGGGGACGTACCGCCAATGGGCGTATGGTTTGACTTTGAAGCGCAGGAATGTCTGTCTTGCGCCGACCCGACGGCAGTGTGCAGCCGCTTCATTTCTGACCTGAATGCCCAGGGACTGACCGCCGGCGTGTATGGTTCGCTTAGTACGCTTACGGATGTAATCAACGTCAATGCTCTGGCTGATTATGTACCATGGTGGTGCGCTCAGTACGATGTGCAATGCGACTTTAAGTCGTATTATCCCAACAAAATTCTTGCCGGTTGGCAATACAGCCAGAGCGAATATATTGACGGTACGAATGTCGATATGAACGAATGGTATTTATAGGAGGAATAAAACATGCAGGAAAAAGCGAAACAGTTAGTAGTTGAATATTTTAATCAGAGGGTAGACAAAACCGATAATAGAAAAATTACAATTGATGATGTTTACGTTGTCTGGTTTTGCAAAACGTTGCAGAACTGGAAAGCGTTATTGTCCACTACAGTAAGTGATGGAATGTATTATGAAATTACGCATAATGGAGATAAAAAAGAAACGTATATCGACGCATATAAAAAATGGGAAAATATTTGTGTGAAAGATTAGGAGGAATTAGCATGGACGAACAGAAATTAAATGAACTCAAAGAAGCACTGGAACAAAAAATTGACGGGATTAAGGACGATATGGACAAGAAAGTCGACGAAGTAAAAGAGTCATTTGAGGAAACATATCATGGTACGGGTTGGGGGAATTATTTCTTCCGTGGTGTCGTATTATTTTTGCTGGTATTAATCGTATATCGTGCGTTCCAGTAGGGGAAAGGCTGTGATCCTTGGTATCTTTCGCGTGTAGGAAGGGTGATGAAAAACGAATGCCGATAAAAAGAAAATTGTGTGCTGTATTGTTGTCGTGCTTGTTGCTGTTGCCGTTGGTTGGATGGGCTGCCGATACTACGACAGCCGGACCGCAACAGACGGTAACGATGCAATGGCAACAGTACAATCAATTAAAGCAGATAATCAGCGAGCAAGAGACGAGCTTGAACGAGCTGCAGAGCAAGTTAGACAAGCTCAGCAGCAACTCGGCGACGCTGCAGGCGCAATTAGCGCAGGCGAGAGAACAGCTGCAGAAAACCAGCAGCTCATTGACGACAGCCGAAAGCTCATTGCAGACAGCCAACAGCGACTTGCTGAAGCAAAACGAATCTTTGCAGACGTTGACAGCGCAAATCAACTCAATAATAGATGAGAAAAAAAGGATAAAACAGCAGCGCGATACATGGGCTGCTGTTGCGGTTATTGCATTTGCTATAGCAGCAAGATAATGGGGGTATTTCATGAAATCTAGCAGAAAGGAAGCAAGGCAATGGTTAGACAATTTGTCGAAATCAAAGTTTAAACAAGTAATTGACGAGTTAAAATTGACGCCTAAGCAGCGGGATATACTTATCTTGAAGCATATAAACGGATTTGATAACTTACGCATTGGCATTGAAATGTCATTGTGCAAGGAACGTATCAGCTGTGAATTATCCAAGATATATGATCGGATTGCGATGATTTTCATGAAATAACCAATAAAATGCAGATAAAAGAGGCCTGCAGCAAGGCCTCTTTTGTTTGTTATTTTTGCGTTATTAAATGTCAATTTTAACAGTGTGAAATGGGTTTACTATAAACATATAAAGCATGAGTAGTGAAAGGTGGTGTATCGCATGTATACTTATGGACCTAATACATACGGACCTAATCCTAACAGCTTTTACAGTCCGGTTCCGGGAAGAACGGGGCAGCAGTCCTATCCCATGGCGCAGAGCATGTATCCGTCTATGCTGAAAGGCAGGCAAGTATCCAGTATCGACGAAGTACGGGCGGCGCAGATCGATTTTGACGGCTCGGCGACATATTTCCCTTGCCCGGCACAAAATACAATATATGCAAAATATATTGATATGAATACGGGAAGCGCCGTTGTACTTGAGTATCGGCTGCAACCTGCACAGCCCGTTCAGCAGCAATACGCTGATATACAATCAGTAAATATGCTTGCTGAACGGATAACTAATATCGAACATATGTTAGGAAACGTGACAGGAGGAATAAAAAATGATGATGCCACAGCCCAATCTAATGCAAATGTTTCAAATGCTGCAGGGCAACCCTAACCCGATAGCGATGATGCAGCAAATGTTCGGCGGGAATCCTGCTTTTTCAAATCTGCAGCAAATGATGCAAGGAAAAAATCCGCAGCAATTAGAAATGATTGCGCGAAATATGGCTAAAGAACGTGGAGTTAATATTGACGCTATGCTTAATCAATTCGGATATAAGCCGTAAATAGGCTTATAGATAAAACTTTATTTGCAAAGGAGGAATGCAACATGATGGAAGGCGGAGGTTTAACACCGGTGTATGCCGTCAATAATGATGGCAATAACTGGGGAAACGGCGGTTGGATCTGGATGTTTCTTATTTTTGCTTTATGCGGATGCGGCGGCTGGGGCAACAACTGGAACCGCGGCGGAGGTTTTGACATGGCAGCAACGTTTGCAAACGGCAGCATGACTCGTGACCAGGTAGCAAATGAATTTGCTTACAACGATATCAAGAATGGTATCCGCGGCCTGGCAAATGGGATGTGCGATGGCTTTTACGCGCAAAATGCGACTATGCTTCAAGGATTTAATCAGAATGGCCGCGAAGTGCTTGAAAGCCGGTATCAGCTCAGCGAAGCTATTACGGCTAACCGGTTTGCGGCGCAGCAGTGCTGTTGCGAAACAAACCGGAATATCGACGCGGTGCGAGCAGAAAATTATCGCAATACTTGCGAAATTACGACAGCAATTCACGCCGAAGGTGAAGCTACCCGCGCGCTGATTACGGCAAATCAAATGCAGGATTTACGCGACCGCTTGGAAGAACGGGATCGTCAGCTTCAGACGGCGAACTTCCAGTTAAGCCAGCAGGCTCAAAGCGCTAATCTCATCCATGTTTTACGGCCATTTCCGCAGCCAGCTTACGTGACATGCAGTCCGTACCAGTCTGCGGCCAATGCTTGCTACGGTGGATGCGCTTGCTAGTACGAGAATAGGTGTGCATTGACTGCACTTGTTAGGGACGGTGCAGGCCGTCCCTATTTTATATTGTATGAAAAAGGAGGAATTACTATGGTATGCAATCGTAAATCTACATTAATGGCTATCAATACGGCGCCGCAAACCATACCGGTAAATGGTTTCTTGGAATATACGGCGTCTAGTAAGACCGGGTGCAGCATCAATTTTACAAATGGTAGCAATGCGATTCATTTAAATTGCGGATTATATCAGATCAATGTGAGTTCTGAAGTTTTAGGAACAGATGCCGGAGAAGGCATTTTACAATTGTTGCGCAACGGTGCCGTCATTCCGGGAGCAGAGGGCGGCGCCACGTTGACTGTCGGCGATATATCTAATATTGCTTTTTCCGCTATTATTGATGTTCCTCCGTCCTGCCGATGCGTCAACAACAGTACGATGCTGCAGATACAGCTTTTAAATGTAGCGGCGACTGTAAATAACGTTGTCGTGACTGTAGTTAAGCTGGCGTAAAAGGAGGTATGCGTCATGGTCGGTATAGCAAAACTTTGTGCCTTGATAAAAAATGATCCAACTAAAGCGGATGTGTTGGAAAGCGTTGTTGCCGACATGGCCAAAATGCTTAAACACGAATGTCCAAACGAGTATAAAAGAGCTTTCATGAAAATGCATAAAGCTTTTTATGGCGGTCATTTTTGTGAGGTGCTGGCTAAAAAGGCCGTTGCCGGTATGGATAATGCTGACGGCACGAAAGGCGGCAGATGGACTTTTGAACAGACAGAAGCATTGCGAAATCAGTTCGGCTTGAAATGCAATGCCTATGACTGGTACTATGTACTCAATATGATGTACAGTGATTACGGAAAAGTGTTGGGGGCAGACCAATCCATGTATGTCCGCATGGCCGATGCGTATTTAAACGACGTAGACGCCCCGGCAGATAAAGCGTTGGAAGTTTATGTATGGACGCATGATCTTGAATAGCACCAAAAATAAAAGCGAAAACAGGAGCCGGCTTTCATATGTCTGGCTCCTGTTTTCGTCAAAAAATCGTCAAAAATGATATATCTAACATGTCATTTCATGCCTTTTTCATTTTATTATTTTATACCACAAAGCCCTATTTTATGCGCAGTTTAGCAATGTTGTCCTGATATGACGCATAACGGTAATTTCAAAAGAGAATAGAATACGGTTGCCTTCGATTCCTTCCGAATTTCGTCACTTCGGCGGGATATGCTGAGATTTTAAGCGCAGGCTGTGGACAGGCGCAGGTTTTTGTGGGAAAATTTAATATGGATACGATTCTGTTTTACAGAGACAAAAGGATGTATAATACTTACAGAGAGAAGACGAAAAGGAGGAGCCTATGACGACGGTACGTTGGATCATGCACGTCGATATGGACGCGTTTTACGCGTCTATCGAGCAGCGGGACAATCCGGCCCTGCGGGGGATGCCGGTCATCGTCGGCGGACTGACGGGACGCGGCGTCGTCGCGACGGCGTCGTATGAGGCGCGGCAGTTCGGCGTGCATTCGGCCATGAGCATGAAGCTGGCCCGCAGGCTTTGCCCGGACGGCGTGTTCCTGCCGGTGCGCATGTCCCATTACCGGCGTATTTCTCATCAGATTCGGCTCATCCTGTCCCATTACTCGCCCTTCGTAGAGCCCCTGGCGCTGGACGAAGCTTTTTTGGATGTGTCGGGCATGGGACTGAAATATCCCAATATCGTCGACATTGCCAAGGCGGTCAAGCAGGATATCCGGCGGACGACGGGCCTCGTCGCCTCGGCCGGCATCGGGCCGAATAAATTTTTGGCCAAACTGGCGTCGGACTTGAAAAAGCCCGACGGGCTGATGTGGATTCCTTACGGCGAGGAACGGGACATCCTGGCGCCCCTGCCGGTGAGCCGCCTGTGGGGTGTCGGCAAGGTGACGGAGCAGGCCCTGCGGCGGGCTGGATTTCATACGATCGGCGACGTCGCCGCTGCCGGTCCGGAGGCGCTGATGCCCATTGTCGGCAATCAGGCTCATCGGCTGCACGACCTGGCGTTGGGCAAGGACAACCGGCCTTTGGAGGTCAGCCGCCGTCCCCAATCCGTCGGCAACGAGCATACCTATGCTCACGATTTGGTCAGCGACGATGAAGTGGACGAGCAGTTCCGCCTGCTGGCCAACGAGGTATCGTGGCGGCTGCGGCAGAATCATCTGATGGGGCGGACGATTACGATCAAAGTACGCTTCGCCTCGTTCCGCACCATTACGCGGTCCCTGACGATCGACGGCATGGGGACCTGCTCGGAAGAGCAGCTGTATTTCTCGGCCAAGCGGCTGTACAATAAATGTAGCGGTGCAGAGCCTATCCGGCTGCTGGGATTGTCCGTCAGCCAGCTGCAGCCCCTGCAGGTACAGTGCGATTTATTTTCCGACGATTCGGAAACGAAGGCCAAGGTAGCCGAGGCCATCGACAAGCTGCAGAAGCGGTTTGGCCGCCAGGCTATCATGAAGGGATTTTTATGGGAAATGTCTCATGAAAAAGACTAAAGCACCATATACTATAAACGAGGAGTGTATATCATGGCGATTTTTAAAGTAGCAGCCCATACGGGAGACAACAACAACGGATACATCGAATACGATACGGAAACGAAGGAGCTGGGCGTCCATCTGAACGACGAAGACATCAATGCCAAGGTCCGGGAGTACTTGACGACGGAACGGCCCCTGCACCGTTTTACGGATTTATCGTACTACGAAACGGTCAGCGTCGTGCCGACGGACGACGTAGAGTCGCTGAAATTAGCCTTGTGCTATATCTGGCTGGCTCTGGGTGTCCACGTCGACTGGAGCCGCCCTGTCGAAGGGTAAGGCGAAACGAGAGGGAAAACGACATGTCCACAAGATATCCACATTCTGTGCCCTGCGGTGTGGCTAGAATGTGGATGTTTTTTGCAAACGGCGAAAATACGCCGTCCGCGGCGGTGCATAACTTGGCGGATGAAGCGGGCAAAATGTGTATAACTGGACGCCAGGCTATGAAAACAAGCGTTTGCGTTAACATAAAAACCGCATAGCTGCGCCGTTTTCAGAAATTTGTAAAGACTTGTTTACAATGTGCATAACTGACGATGAATTGTGGATAATTTTTACACACAGCCTGTGGATATCTGAAGGGAAGGGAAAATATCAGGTAAATACAGGCTGTGCGGGAATTTTCTTGCTGTGAAATTTTCCAGTTATCCACAATGTGTGCAGTGAATTTGATATGTAGGAGTGGAGTAGACAAATGAAAGCGATTATTGACGGATTACTCGTATTGTCTAATGAAATCGTAACGGGACATATTCTGATGTATGAAAAGGACATATGGAAAATCGTGCCGCGGCACCAGTTCCGCGCCGGCATGTGCACGGAATTGATTGACGCCAACGGCGGCTTCGTCGTGCCGGGCTTTATTAACGAGCACATTCACGGCTGCGCCGGCGCCGACGTGATGGACGAAGGCGGACAGGCCTTGGAAACGATGCGGAAGGCCCTGCCGGCTACAGGCGTCACGTCCTTCGTGGCGACGACTATGACCCAGTCGAAGGAAGCGATGGCCGGGGCGCTGGAGCGCGTCCGCCAGGCCATGGGCAAGCAGGGCGGCGCCCAGGTTCTCGGCGCCCATCTGGAAGGACCCTTCGTGAGCGAAGACTATAAGGGGGCCCAGGCGGCGGGATACCTCGCCGCTCCCGATTTTTCCTGGATTGCGCCCTATGCCGACGTCGTGAAAATCATTACCGTAGCGCCGGAAGTATTGAAGAACAAAAGCTTTTTGAAGGAGTGCCGGGATCATCAGATTCTCGTGTCGCTGGGACACAGCGCGGCGACGTATGAAGAGGTCATGGAAATCGTCGATGCCGGCGGACTGTGCCATGCGACGCACCTGTACAACGCCATGGCTCCCTTCCATCATCGGCAGCCCGGCCTCGTCGGCGCGGCCCTGCTGTCGCCGAAGGTACACTGCGAGTTGATCTGCGACAACCTGCATGTCCATCCGGCGGCGCAGAAGCTGGCCTATCAGCTGAAAGGCCGCGACGGCATTATTCTCGTAACCGATTCGATGCGGGCCTGCCTGCAGGGCGACGGCGAATCGGAATTGGGTGGCCAGGCCGTATACGTCAAGGACGGACAGGCTCGTTTGGCCGACGGTACGCTGGCCGGAAGCACAGCCGTCATGAATCAGGTCGTGCTCAATTTCCTCATCAACAGCGGCGCGTCCCTGCCTGACGTCGTGGCCATGGCTTCAGCTAATCCGGCAAAGGACTTGGGCCTGTACGACCGCCTGGGCTCGCTGGAAGAAGGCAAGCAGGCCGACGTCGTCGTATTGGACAGCAACGATTTCCACGTGAAGCAGACGGTCATCGCCGGCGAGCTTGTGTATGATGAATTGGCAAAATAGGTTGAAGCGATGGATCACAATCGGGGTCGGTTTTCTCGTAGCAGCAGCGCTGCTTACGGCCTGCCAGCCGGCCCCGGAAACAAAGGCAAATGTATCTGGCAGCGAAACAGTGGAAGAACGAGCTGCGCGCATCGTTGCGGCCATGTCGCCGGAAGATAAGGCCGGACAGGTGATGATGGTCGGTTTAATGAATGAGGAGTTGCAGCCTGAAGACCTGCGGCAGCTGGCAATCTGCCGGGCCGGCAACGTCATTTTGTTTGACCGCAATATGCAGTCGCCGGCGCAAGTCCGGGCTTTGTCCGGCGAAGTGAAACAAACGATTGAAAGGCAATGCGGCATAGCGCCATTTATTGCTGTTGACCAAGAAGGCGGACAGGTACTGCGCATGCGGGAGCAGTTTCTTCCTGTTCCCAGTCAGGAAGAAATCGGCCGCAGCGGCAGCCCTGGGAAAGCCAGACAATGGGCTGCCGATACAGGACGTGAATTGAAGTCTATGGGGATTAACGTCAATTTTGCGCCCGTTGTCGATTTAGGTTCTTCGGCAGAGCGCTCATACGGCAGCGATCCGGAAATGGTATCGGCATATGCAGTACAGGCTTGTCAAGGCTATGCGGAGGCGGGTATTTGGTGTGCTATTAAACACTTTCCCGGAATCGGCAAGGTTCAGACAGATCCGCATATAGATGGAGACAGCGTTGCGGCTTCTAAAGACGAGCTGATGCAGCAGGATCTGAAGCCCTTTGCAGTGATTATACGGCAAATACCTGCTGATGCCATGTTCATTATGGTGTCGAATGTTACCTTTCCTTCTTTGGATGCGGAATATCCGGCATGCGTATCGCAGACAGTTATGACGGATTTGTTGCGGGAGACATATGGCTACAAGGGCCTTATCGTATCGGACGATATGGAAATGGGCGCCATGGCCAAGCATTATGACTTTTCCGACATGGGTGTCATGGCCTTGAAAGCTGGTGCCGATATGGTGCTGGTTTGTCATGATTACGGTCATGAACAAGAGACACATGACGGCATAGTAAGGGAATATAAGGCAAATCCGGAATTTCGCCAAATGGTTGATGAAAAAGTAATGCATATTGTAGGAACAAAATTGAAAATGAATTATTTGTAAACTGTGTTCTGTAGAATATAGTAAAAGACCATGCAGCGTCGGTTCGTAACGGCCGAACGAGGCATGGTCTTCTTTGTTTCCGAAACGGCTTCAGCGAGGAGCCTTTCGGTATGTTTTTCTGTAGTCGCGGGGAAGAAGCTGCGTCGCTTCCTTGAAGGCCTTGGTGAATTTTCCTTGCGTTTCGTAGCCTACGGCGGCGGCAATCGCGGCGATGGAGTCGTCTGTCTGCTGCAGGAGCTCCATGGCCCGGCGGATTCGGTAGGACCGCATGTAGGCGGCGATGGGCTGGCCGTAGACGGCTTTGAAGGTCGTTTTCAGGGACGACGTGTTGATGAAATACGTTTTGGCTAATTCGTCAATGGTGTACCGCTTGTCCAAATTCGCCGTCATGACGGCGTGGATGTCCTGTATGACCGACGCCAGCTGAGCGTCGCAGCTTTGCTGGGCCGCGGGAACGCCAATGTCGACGCGGACGAGATACAGGAGCAGCTCTAGGGCGGCGATCTTGCAGGCCGCCGGGCGGAAGGGCTCCGGCGTGTCGTACAGGGAGGAAAAGAGACGTTCCAGCTCCTGATTCGGCGGGAAAACGACGGGCGCCGCGCCGTATTTTTCGATGAGTTTCTCCGCCGTCGTGCCGGCGCTGGCGATGATGTCGGCCGGCGTGCCATTCAGAGCGCGGAAATCGACGGCCAGTCCCGCCCCTTCAAAATAGCCTAAAGGCAGGGACATGGCCGAATCGGCGCAGCAGTCCATCATGTGAGCTGCCGTCGCTCCCGCGCCGACGTAGGAGACGAAGCCCTTTGTCAGGTTCCAGCCGGCCCGGCCGCTGCGGCAGAAGGTGACTTCGATGGCGTCGTGCAGCGCTTCATGGCGGAACGATACGGTCGGCGCGAGGATTTGCCAATAGGACAGCTCGATGCCGGGAAATATCGTCGCTGCCGTCATGCGTCCCTTGCCCTCCGTGCGGACGGTCACGCTGCGGATTGGCGGCAGGCCCGTTTCCAGTATCTGAATGGAGCAGACGCCGTCCGGAATAGAGCGCAGCGCGTCTTCTAACTGAGCCCGGCGGTCATTCATAGGAATCGCCTTCCTTGTCCGGCATCGGGCAGGTGATGTCGACAAGCTGCTCCGTCATGGCGTGCAGCGCTTCGGCCTGCCGGGTTCGTACGGCCTGATAGTATACTTCTTTGCCGTCGCGGCGGCTGGTAATGAGGCCGCCGGCCTTCAGCAGCTTTAAGTGATGGGATACGGCGGGGCTGCTCATGCCGACGAGGGCGGAAATATTGATGACGCATTCTTCGCAGTGACACAGGAGCCAGAAAATGCGCAGGCGGCTGGCGTCGCCCAATAATTTGAATATATTCGATACGGTTTCAAAATCCTGTACGGCCGGCATGTGTTCCAGATGCTCGATAGACTGGCCGTGATGGTGCGGCAAGGCAATAGGTTCCATAGGATCGGATCTCCTTTCGCCCTTATTGTATCATAGGGGGCTGCCGAAGAAAACGGGAAGATAGGCTGCGGAAGCGGCGACGCCGGACGATTTAGCCCGATTGGAAATGGTTTTTGCCCAAACGGAACGGACTGGCTGCGCCGCGTTGACTTTCGCCGCCTCTATGGTATGATGTAGTCAAGAAAACGATTAAACAATTATTTAATCGTAAATGCTTACACAACGAGAGGAGAGCTTACACATGAAAAAGACCTATAAAATCGACGTAGACTGCGCGAACTGCGCCAACAAAATGGAAGATGCAGCCCGCCGTACGGCAGGCGTCGCGGCGGCGACGGTAAACTTCATGACCTTGAAGATGATCGTCGAATTCGAAGAAGGGGCCGACGTAAAGGCTGTCATGGAGGAAGTCCGCAGCAACTGCAAAAAGGTCGAAGACGATTGCGAGGTTTTCATCTGATGTACAGAAGCCGCCTGGTACAAGGCGGCGTTTGCTTTACGAGGTGACATACTATGAATAAGAAACAGAAAAAAATGCTCCTGCGCATCGTCGCCGCGGCCATCCTCATGGTGGCTCTGGCCTTTGCGCCTGTCGACGGAGCGGCCCGGTTCATAGCATACGCTGTGCCGTACCTGCTTGTCGGCTACGATATTTTATGGAAGGCCCTGAAGGGCATTAAGAACCGCCAGGTCTTCGACGAAAACTTCCTCATGGCCGTGGCGACGGTCGGAGCTATCGTCCTGGCTGTGTACAGCGGCAGCGGCGACTATACGGAAGCCGTCGCCGTCATGCTCTTTTATCAGATCGGCGAGCTCTTCCAGAGCTACGCCGTCGGCAAGAGCCGCCGCAACATCAGCGAGCTCATGGATATCCGCCCCGATTACGCCAATATAGAACGAAACGGCCAGTTGGAACAGGTCGACCCTGACGAAGTGGAAATCGGCAGCGTCATCGTCGTCCAGCCCGGCGAAAAGGTGCCCATCGACGGCATCGTAACAGAAGGAATGTCGAATTTGAATACGAGCGCCCTGACCGGCGAAAGCCTGCCGCGAGACGTCGCGCCGGGAGATGAAATCATCAGCGGCTGCATCAACATGACCGGCGTCCTGCGCATTCGGACGACGAAGGACTTCGGCGAAACGACGGTATCGAAGATTTTGGATTTAGTCGAAAACGCCAGCTCCCGTAAGTCGAAGTCGGAAGACTTCATTTCCAAATTCGCCCGCGTCTATACGCCGGCCGTCTGCATCAGCGCCCTCGTCCTGGCCGTCGCGCCGCCTGTCGTCCGCATGGCTGCTATGGGCCTTGCGCCTGAATGGGGGACGTGGATTTACCGGGCCCTGACCTTCCTGGTCATCAGCTGCCCCTGCGCGCTGGTCATCAGCATTCCCCTGAGCTTCTTCGCCGGCATCGGCGGGGCCAGCAAGGAAGGCGTTCTCGTCAAGGGTTCCAACTACTTGGAAACGCTGTCCCAGACGAATATCGTCGTCTTCGACAAGACGGGCACCCTGACCCAGGGCGTCTTTGAAGTCAACGGCATTCACCACAGCGGCATGGATACGGACGAACTCATTGAGCTGGCGGCCCTGGCTGAAAGCGCCTCATCTCATCCTATCAGCAAGAGCCTCCAAAAGGCTTACGGCAAGCCGATCGACAGAAGCCGCGCGGCGGATATTCAGGAAATCAGCGGCCACGGCGTCATAGCCATAGTAGACGGCCGGCAGGTCGCCGCCGGCAACGACAAGCTCATGGCTAAGCTCGGCGTCAAAGCCATTCCCTGCCATCAGGCCGGCACGATTATCCACATGGCCGTCGACGGGGCCTATGCCGGACACATCCTTATTTCCGACGTCGTAAAGCCTACGTCCCGCCGGGCCATTGCGGCCCTGAAGGACGCCGGTGTCGGCAAGACCGTCATGCTGACGGGCGACGCCAAGGCCGTGGCGGCGCAGGTCGCTTCCTTCCTGGGTATTGATGAAGTATTCAGCCAGCTTTTGCCGGCCGATAAGGTGGCGAAGATAGAAGAACTGCTGAGCCGAAAAGGGAAGAAGGAAAAGCTGGCCTTCGTCGGCGACGGCATCAACGACGCGCCGGTCCTGCGTCGGGCCGATATCGGCATCGCCATGGGGGCCATGGGCTCCGACGCGGCCATCGAAGCGGCCGACGTAGTCCTCATGGACGACGACCCGCTGAAAATCGCCAAGGCTATCCGCATTTCCCGCAAATGCCTGGGCATCGTGTATCAAAACATCGTCTTTGCCATCGGCGTCAAGCTCCTCTGCCTAGCCTTGGGAGCCGTAGGCCTGGCCAACATGTGGCTGGCTATCTTCGCCGACGTCGGCGTCATGATCCTTGCCGTCCTCAACGCCATCCGGGCGTTATTCGTACACAATTTAGGAGGTACAGACTATGAAATTTCAGCAGATCCGCAATGCGACGACCAAGCTGGAATACGGAGGAACGACGTTTCTCGTCGATCCGTGGCTGGCTGATACAGGGGCTATGGGATCGTTCCGCCAGCTCAATAATCCTGACTTTGCTCTCGTGTTAGACGAACAGCTCGATATTCCCATGCCTATGTGCGGATTGCCCATGGCGGCCGACGAAGTATTAAAAGGCGTCGATGCCTATATCGTGACGCACGTGCACCCGGACCATATCGACATGGGCTCCGACGGAACCTGCGGCGGACCACTCTGCCATGATACGCTCCTATGGGTGCAGAACGAAGGCGACGCCGCTGTCATGAAGGCATCCGGCTTTACCGACGTTCGCCTGCTATCGGAACAAGGGACGACGGTACAGGGCGTCAAGGTGACGAAGATCGACGGCCGGCACGGCACCGTCGAGCCCTGCGGCCCGTCGTGCGGCGTCATATTGGAGACCGAAGGCGAGCCGACAGTATACCTCGTCGGCGACACGGTCTGGTTCGACGCCATAGAGCAGGCTCTCCAGACCTATAGGCCCGACGTCATCGTCGTCAACGCCTGCGCGGCGTATCTTAAAAAGAACGGCCGCCTCATCATGAACGCCGACGATATTGAACGCATTCGCCATGCCTGCCCCGACGCTTGGATTATCGCCAGCCATATGGACACGGTAGCCCACGCGGCTTTGACGAGGTATTCCCTGCGCCTGGTCTTGGAGGCTAAGGACTTAGACAACGTATATATCCCCGACGACGGTGAAACGTACGTCTTCGATTGACATATCCTACATCCCCTCTTTAATATATAAACGCGGCGGGGCAGATTCCACGATGCAGTGGGAATCTGCCCCGCCTTTGCTATGCGCTGTCGGATATTGTGCATTTGCAGTGAAAAAGACATGTCAGAACTTCTGGCGAGAATATAAGCTGGCGATACGATTGGCGATAAGCAGATAGTTGTTATGCCTGCCATGTTTTGATGGTATAATATAAATGAATAGAATTTTGTTTGCCATAGCAAAAGAATGAGAGGAGGCGATTGTTTTGAGTGAAATGGCTATGTTTTTTGGCGAGTCCCGGTACATAGAATATAAGCGGGAAGTTCCGAAAGATAGTTTAAAATACATGAAATCTGTTGTAGCGTTTGCTAATGGTGACGGCGGACAAATTATCTTTGGCGTTGAGGATAATACCGGAAAGGTTATTGGTGTACCTGCCGAGACCTTATTTCAAACGATGGATGCGTTGACGAATGCCGTAACGGATAGTTGTGAACCCCTGATTATACCTAATATAATGGTTAGAGAAATAGATGAAAAGCAAATTATTATCATGGAAATAATGCCGGGAATGGAACGGCCATATTTTATTAAAAGCAAAGGAATGATTAACGGTACCTATATCAGGACTGCTGGAACGACTCGCCCTGCCGATCAAGTTATACTGCAAGAGTTAATTTTAGAAGGCCGTAATAAATTTTTTGATCAGGAACCTGTTTGGCATGGAATGGTTGCCGACTATGAAATTGATGCATTATGCCGGCAGTTGTATGAGATTGCGTTAAAAAATGCTAAAACGGCAGAACAAAGACAGGCTGTAAAAAGAGTTACGAAGAATACGTTGTTGTCTTGGGGCGTATTAGCGGAACGGCAGCATATGGTGCTGCCGACGAATGCATATTCCATGCTGACGAATACGAACGGTTTGCCGCCGCTTATCCAATGCGCCGTCTTTAAAACGGAAAACAGAGCTATATTTGTAGATCGCAGGGAAATAACCGGGACAGTACAGGAGCAAATAGAAAAGGCGCTGCAATATGTGCTGGAAAAAATAAATATGGGTGCCCGATTTCACGGCATCTATCGAGAAGATGTGTATGAATTGCCGCCAGATAGTCTAAGAGAATTAATTGCGAATGCAGTAGTACATCGAAGTTATTTAGAACCAGCTCCCATACAAATTGCCTTATTTTCCAATCGACTGGAGATTACATCTCCTGGTGGTTTGATGCGCGGCGTGACCGTGGCAAAAATGAAAGAAGGCTTTTCGAAGATTAGAAATAGAGCTTTAGCAAGCGCTTTTGCTTACATGAATATCATTGAGCAATGGGGAAGTGGTATTCCTAGAATTATGCATGAGTGCCAAGAGTATGGGCTTCCAGAATTGGAAATTATAGACTTAGACGGAGATATGCGAGTTAATTTATATAGGTGTACCAAGGCGAAGACTGACCAAAAGACTGACCAAAAGACTGACCAAAAGACTGACCAAAAGACTGACCAAAAGACTG
>USGG01000038.1 GCA_900554215.1 uncultured Megasphaera sp. | reverse complement strand
TCGCGCCGGAGAGCGGGTCAGCGTCGTTCCAGATGACGTTCAAGTGGCGGTTCGCTTCGTCAAGAGCGATGGGAATGGATGCTCCTGACGTATTGGCATACTTATCTATGTTGACAAACACCTTTTCCATCGGCAGGTGAAGCCGTTTAGCCGCCGATGTAATGATGCGGATATTGGCCTGATGAGGCACGAGAAGGTCGATGTCTTCATGAGACAAGCCAGCCCGTTCCAAGGCCTTTTCCGCCGTCTTGCCCATAACCTTGACGGCAAATTTATACACTTCCTTGCCGTCCATCTTAATATAGGTCAGGTGCTTTTCCCGCGCTTCGTCCGTCGGCAGGATAGCAACGCCGCTGGACGGAATATTCAGGTACTGGCCGCCGTTGCCGTCGGCTCCCATGTCGGCACCTAAAATGCCGTAGCCTTGTTCTACAGGCCCTAATACGGCCGCGCCGGCCCCATCGCCGAACAATACACAGGTGTTGCGATCTGTCATATCCATAAAGCGGCTGAGGATTTCCGCGCCGATGACCAGGACATACTTGCACATACCGCTTTCAATATACTGGGACGCCGTAATCGCTCCGTAGGCAAAGCCCGAGCAGGCGGCGTACAGATCGAAAACGGCGGCGTTGACGGCACCGAGGTTCTTCTGCACGATGCAGGCCGTCGACGGAATCGTCATGTCCGGCGTCAGCGTGCAGACGATAATCATATCCAGCTGTTCCGCCGTAATGCCGGCCATTTCCATGGCCTGTCTGGCAGCGATAGTACACATATCGGACGTGTTGACGCCTTCCGGCGCAAAGTGCCGTTCGCGGATACCCGTCCGCTCCCGAATCCATTCGTCTGACGTGTCTACGATTTTTTCTAAATCGGCATTCGTCACGACTCTATCGGGAACGTAATGGCCTGTTCCCAATATGCCGGCCGGATTAGTTTTCACTATCATACTGTTCTACCTCTTCTTCCTCTATACTTTTGCGAATATGGCCTACTACGTCCTGCTGCGCCAGTTCTCCCGCTACGCGGATGGCGTTTTTAATCGCCTTGGCTTTAGAGCTTCCATGGCAGATAATAAAGCTTCCGTCTACGCCGAGAAGAGGCGCGCCGCCGTACTCTGTAAAATCAAGACGTTTTTTTAAGGTTCGGAGGGCCGGATATACGGCCAGGGCTCCTAATTTAGCAATAAATCCGCTGCTCTTGATCGTATCCTTTACCAAGCGGATGATAAACATGGCCATGCCTTCGCCAAATTTCAAAATGACGTTGCCCACGAAGCCGTCGCAGACGACGACGTCGACGGTCCCTTTCGGAATATCACGGCCTTCTACGTTGCCGTAAAAGGAAATGGTCTTCATTTTTTCCAGCAGCGGATACGTCGCCTGGGCCAGCTCGTTCCCCTTCGACGCTTCCTCGCCGATATTCAGCAGGCCGACGGCAGGCTTGTCTACGCCCAGGATGTATTTCGCATAGTGCGAGCCCATAATGGCTCCTTCCACCAAATGCTTCGGCTTGCTGTTGGCGTTCGCGCCCGAATCGAGAAGGACCGTAATGCCCTTCTTCGAAGGAATCGGCGTCGCAATGCAGGGCCGTTCAATGCCCTTAATGCGGCCCAATCCCAGGAGAGCTGCCGTAACGGCGGCTCCCGTACTGCCGGGAGCTACGACGGCGTCACAGGCGCCGTCTTTTACCAGCTGCGTTGCCACGACAATCGACGCGTCCTTCTTTTTGCGGATTGCCTGAGCCGGATGTTCTCCCATATCAATGACCTGGCTGGCGTGAACGATGGACAAATGCGAATTGTCCTTCGCGCCGTACCGGTTTAATACTTCTTCTATTTTATTAGTATCCCCTACTAAGACGACGTCCAGGCTATACGATTTGACAGCCTCAATCGCGCCCAGCACCACTTCTTCCGGTGCATAATCGCCGCCCATAGCGTCTACAGCTATTTTCATACTTACGCTCCATCATTCCAAAGATTCTATGATAAACTTTGTGCGAAATACTTCCTTCGCATTTTTTCGTATTTTCACCCATACATAGTATTTCTGATCGCGGCGGCGAATCACTTCTGCTACGGCGACGAGCTTGTCGCCTACGGTAACAGGCTGTTTGTATTTGATATTAGCTACGGCCGTAATGGCCACAGGCAGGTGCAGCACGGCCTGGGCCAGCGAATTGGCCTGAGCATACAAGCATTGGGAGCGCACGATATGCGCTTCATCGACCATATCTTCCGTCGCTGTCATAATGGAAATCGCGCTCTGTCCAACGGTGCATTCCACGAGTTCGCCTACAAAGCCTGCATTCTTCTGCCGGGGCTGGGCCGCTTCCGCCTTTTGCTTGATGCGGATGCGCATTTCCGGAATCCCCAACGCCATGCGGTCCAAGCGGATAGTAGCTACGCTGACGGAAAATTCCTCCGCCAGTTCTTCGTCGTTCACGAAGGGATCTTCTTCTATTCGCTTGCGCAGCAGGGCATGCCGCTTATCTCTTGCTATACGAACCATTTCATCACCTTTAAGCAATTTATGACCAAGTACTAATAGTACATACAACTAGAGATTATATAATGTTTCCTGAAGATTTGCAAGCAAAAACAAAAAGTATGCTTTCTCAGCATTCATATAATGGAACTGTCGAAAGCATACTCTTCACTCCTTTTTAGTATTTATCAAAATCCAATTCGTTCAAAACGTCGCGCAGTTTTTCCAATTCTTCCTTCGTCAGCGTAATGCCTTTCGTCATGGCCTGGTAGTCCGGGTCCCACGAGCGAAGGTCGAATTTCGGCGCGCGGTTGTTCCAGCTGATATAGGTCAGCTCCTTGCGCCAGCCGTCTTTATTTTCCGACAACGTACCGCATACGTCTTCAATGTTAAAATTCAATTGTGCCATTGTATACCCTCCTAAAGACAAAACTTCATGTCTCTGATTACTTTTGTTTACAAAAAACAAACATCAGCTACTATAATAGCAAATTTAACGCATCTGTCAATTATTAGTATACAATGAGTTATTCCATATCACAATCGTTTTGCATAACTATTTCTTTGTTATGTCAGATTGATATACCGGCACCGCCCTTAATGATGGGGTGTCCGCCGTTTGAACAGGCCGCCGTGAGCTTCGCTGATATCAAAAATAGATACGAAGGAATTGGGGTCGATCTTGCGGACGGCGTCCTTCACCTTCGTTATTTCCAGACGCGACACGACGCAGTACAATATCTTCGTCGTTTCCCTCTTGTAAGCACCTTCGCCGTTGAGCAGCGTCACAGCGCGGCCCATATCCTGAGTCATGCAGCGAGCCATTTCGTCGTACCGCGACGTGACTATAAGCAGCCCTTTCATTTCGTCGAGGCCGTTCGTCACGATATCGATCATCTTATAAGCGATGAAATAGGCTACCAGGGAGTACATGGCGCTGTCCCAGGAAAAGACGAAGCCCGAACTTCCTAAGATGAACAGATTGAAGAACATGATGATTTCGCCTACGGAAAAGGGCGTTTTTTTATCGGCAATAATCGCCAGTATTTCCGTACCGTCGAGGGAGCCGCCCCAGCGGATAATCAGGCCTACGCCGAGGCCGATGATGATGCCGCCGTAGATCGTCGACAGAAAGGGGTCCGTCGTCACCGGCGTATGGTGAATGAACTTGCTCCACCCGGACAGGCAGAGTACGGAAAATAAGGATTGTATCGTAAATACGACGCCGATTTTCTTATAGCCGATGATGAAAAAGGGAACGTTCAGCGCAACGATAAACACGCTGAAGCTGACGCCGGTCAGTTCGGCCGCCATCAGGGCCAGGCCGACGACGCCGCCGTCGATGACGTGATTGGGCACCAGAAAAATATCCAGGCCGACGGTGTATATAAAAGCGCCGAGGGCTAATCCAACGGCGCGGAATGCATATCCTGTCATATCATTCTATTCCCCCTTGCCTATGAACGTAACGGAGACCGATGATCCAGGCCACGAAATCATCGACCGGTTCGGGCGGATACTGTAGCGACAGCGGCACGAAGCGCCGCCATCCCCGGCGGGGCGTATACTTGAAATACATAGCCCGGCCTTCGACAGTCGTATTTTTCTCGTCGACGAGAGAAAAGGTCACGGCAGGAGCCTGCCGCCGTATCCACTGCTCGGCTACGGGCTGCAGATGCTTGTGATTGGTTCCGTCGCCCATAACGATATGGGTAAAGCGATACTGCGCATAAGCCCCAGTCAGATAGGCTTCCAGTTCTCCCGTCGGGATAATTTTTTTCTCCGCCAGGCTCCCGTCGCCGCCCAGCACGGCGACGCCCGTCTTTTCCGAGCCCGGATCAATTGCAGCTATCATTCGAATCTCCTCTTACTCTTTGCTTATTGAATCGGCTCGACGATGATGTCGATGCCCAGAGGTCCTGCCGTATACGTGTCATTCAGCGTGACGGCCCGCAGGACGATGTGTTCGCCGCTGAGCCCCTTAATGCGGGAAATGGTATCGAACATTTCCGTCGCCGACAATGCGCCGACGTTGCCGCTCAGCGGGTCGGGCAACACGCCCTTGGCCTTGGCCTGCAGGTTTACGTCATGCAGAAAACGCATAACCTGTAATTCCGGATTATGAGCCGTTTCGCTTTCGTCCAGCTCCGTTTCATATACGACGTCGCCTTTATGATAAATGAGGTTGTTGTCGTGCATATCAATATGAACCAGCGCCGGTTCGCCGACCATGATATTGCCCGCCGCGATGAGGCGAATCAGCTTTTTGCCGCCGGCTCCGCCCTGCTGCAGGGCGCTGATGGCCGCGTTGAATTCGTCGGGCGCAATGTATACCAAAACGGCGTTTTCATCGGTAATGCCCAAATACCGGCAAATCATGGCGTTGGTCTGCTGCATGGCCCGGCTCAATTCTTCCCGCGTCGTCTTGCCGTCCTGGCCGCTGCTGAGGACGACGCTGGACAAGACTTCTCCTACGCGGAACATGACGGTTCCCTCGCGGATATTGGTCATCGTTTCGTTGAGAATGCGGATGCGCTTGTCGAGCACTTCGATAGTGCTGACCATGCGTTCCTTCGTTTCTTCCAGTACGGCCAGGTCATGCTGCGCCGCATCCCGGTCCGCTACGGCCTTGTCTTTATCCTGCAGGGCTTTATCCATGGCGACCTGTATGACCGACAGCTGGCGGGCTTTGTCGTCCCGAGCTGCCTGAGCCTGCTGCAAATCGAGCTGCGTCAGCCGGATTTCCTCGTTTTTCCCGTCCAGCTGCTCCTGCTGCAGCTGCAGCAATTCTTCGTTGGAGGCGATGAGGCGGTTTTTTTCATCCAGCTCTTTTCCCAAATCGCCGGCCTGCTTCAGCAGCTGGTTTCGCTGTGTTTCCAGCGCTTCGTTCTGCATCCGGAGCTGCTGCATTCCAAACAAGGCGATGCGCACGTTCTCTGACAATATGGACATGACGCCCAGCGTGACGGCGGCGATGCTGATGCCGGTCAGGATCGTAACGAGAATAGACGTATATTTAGGCCGAAGGCCGAATAATTTAATTTTCCGCTTGCCGACGCGCGAACCGATTTTATCGCCTAAATAGGCAATAATACCGCCCATAATGGCCAGCACGAACAGCATAATCCATCCGTATTCCATACAGCACCTCCTTGTATAGTATTATCATATAACATTATACTCATTCTGTCATTCCCTATTTTTATAAGAAATGTCCATATAAAAAACGGGTTAGCAGCACGGCTGCCTAATCAGGAACCGAGCTGCTAACCGTTTATTTCGACTTGCGGTATACGAGAACCGCGCCGGTAATGCCGCAGATGATATCGGGAAGAAATGCGGCCAGATACGGCGGTATCCGTCCGCCGTTGCCAAGGGCGTTCCCCAGCGTCATGATCGTGTAGTAAATAAAGATGACGACGACGCTGATGCCGAAGCCTATAGACGAGCTGCCGCGCTGCTTCTGCATGCCCAACGGCGCACCGACGATGGCGCATACCAGGCTGGCCAGGGGCAGGGCGAAGCGGTTGTACATTTCTACCTTCATCTTATTGGTATTGACGGCGTTTTCGTCGAGAATCTGAATCTGTTCTCTCAGTTCGCGTATCGTCATTTCATCGGGGTCTTTCTGAGACGCATTGATGCGGTCCGGCTTCTGCACGATAGGCAGGGCCTGATGATCGAAGGTCATCGTCCGTTCTACGCCGTCTCCGCCGGAAAGGTCGTAAATGATACCGTCGTGCATGACCCATTTCGCACCGTTCCAGTCGGCCCATTCGGCTTTTTCCACCCGCACGAGCGTATCGTTTTCAAATTCCTGCACCGTAAGATCCGTCAGCATCTTCGTTTCCGAGTTATACTGGCGGGCATACATCAGGCTGGAAATATTGGCGCCTTTGACGTTTTTGAGGACGATGTGGTCCTGCGTCGCCGGTGCGACGTTATGCTTGACTTCTTCGTTGATAATCGTGTTGTAGGCATTGTTGGCCCGGGGCACGACGTATTCGTTGAAAATGGTCGTGCCGATAGAAATGAAAAAGGCAACGACGAAAATAGGCATGGCCAGGCGGGCAAAGTTCTGACCGCCTGACCGCATGACGATGAGCTCGCTGGAGCTCGACAGCCGGCCAAAGGCCATCAGCGAGCCCAGGAGGACCGACATGGGGAAGGTCACGACGATGATCGACGGCATAGCCAGCACTAAAATGCGGAAGGCCGCCCAAGCCGACGCGCCGTACGTATTGATCAGGTTGGCAATACGGTACAGCGTCCCCGTCCCGATGAACACGGCCGTAAAGGCGCAGACGCCGAACAAAAACGGGCTGATAAATTCTTTTAATATATACTTATCTAATATTCGCATTCTGTCTCCCTGCCTGTTACATTCTGAAGTCGTCGCCTAAATAGAACTTCCTTGCCACCGGGTCGTTGGCAATCATTTCCGGATTGCCTTCCAAAAGAATGCGACCTTCGCTTAAAATATAGGCTTTATCTACGATGCTCAGCGTTTCTCTGACGTTATGGTCCGTAATGAGGACGCCCATGCCGCGATTTTTCAGGTGGCTGATAATCCCCTGAATATCGTTGACCGCCAAGGGGTCGATGCCGGCAAAGGGTTCGTCCAGCAAAATAAAGGCCGGGTCCATGACCAGACACCGGGCAATTTCCACGCGGCGCCGTTCGCCGCCGGACAGCTGAATGCCCAGGCGCTTGCGTAGCTTGATGATAGAAAATTCTTCCATCAGCGCTTCTGCTTTCCTGCGCTGTTCCCGCTTGCTCAGCTTCGTCGTCTCCAGCATGGCCAGCAGGTTTTCTTCGACGGTGAGCTTGCGGAAAATCGACGCTTCCTGGGGCAGATAGCCGATGCCGTAGGCCGCCCGCTTATGGATGGGCAGGCCCGTAATATCCTGATCGCCGATGCAGATCGAGCCTTCGTCCGGATGCTCAATGCCGACAATCATGTAAAAGGTCGTCGTCTTGCCGGCGCCGTTCGGCCCCAGCAAGCCGACGATTTCTCCTTGGTTCACCTGAATGCTGACGCCGGCGACAGCGCGCTTTTCCTTATACATTTTTACCAAATTATGTGTTTGAATCAGCATACATTGCTCCTTGCGCCGGCCGCTTATTCACTGCCCGGTATGATGACGACGGTCGACCGGCTCATGGCCTGGGCGGAATTATCTGCCAAGCGGATCATGATGTTGTCGCCTGTCAGCGAATTGCCGTTCTGCACGGCATTGACGTCTCCCTTCAGATGAACGACGCCGTCGTTCTTGCCCGGCGTCTGGGTATACACGGCTTTCGTCGCGTCGGCTACGAGATTGTCCGCCGGCGATTCAATATGGACGTCGCCCTGCCCTACGGCCTTAATTTCTTTAAACCAGGCGTCGATGCGGTCGGCCCACAGCCGGGAACCCTGGGCTTCCAGATATCCGTTGCCCGTTACGATGCCGTAATCTTTATCCAAATAGTATTCGACCTTATCGCCATTTACTTTCTTGTCCTGATAAATACCGCGCACGTCGCCTGTCGCAATGACGTAGTTGCGGTTCGTCGAATGCAGCTTGTCCGCCGTTAAATGCATGTCCGGCTGCTGCACGACGACGTTTCCTTCCAAGTCAGCTTCTGCCGTCTTTAAGTTGTATATGGCCTTGTCGCCGTTCATCGTCGCCTTGTCGCGCACGATGACGACGTTGCCCGTCGCTGTCGCCACCTGGGTCTTGCCGTTGTATTCCAGCTTGTCGGCCGTCACGGATACGGACGGATTGTCCGCGGCCCAAAGACCTGCAGCAGGGATGCTCATGAGTCCCAACAGGGCCAGAGCAAGCATTTTCTTCTGTAGTTTCTTCATCATAGCTTATTCTCCCTTGGTTACCTGCGCATGGCCGGTCAGCGTTACCTTATCCATACTGGTAGTCGTTTCAAACGCATCGGCGCGGAGGCTCGTGTTGTCGTGACGGTTCATGACGACCTTGCCGCCCTTTACCATATGCGTATTCATATTATAATACACACTGCCTTCAGTCTGCAATGTATCATTCCGATTTGTCGCCGCACTGACCGGCGGTTTGATTTCAATCGTATGCTTCTTGCGGTCTACAACGCCGTTCGGCGATGTAATCGTCATTTCCGTGCCGTCTTCTTCATCGACGAGCAGGGCTTTAGGATTTGTAAAATACATGATTTCCGTCTGGGGATCGATCATGATCTTATCGGCCGTCAGCTTCCAGACGAGCTTGCCGTTTTTATTTTCCACCAGCTCGGAGCCTTCGAATTCGACGAGGTTGTCCGCCTTCACATCAGGCTGCGCTACAGGCTCTTCCATCAGCGAGTACAATAAGGCGGCAAAGGCGATGACACATGCCGCGCCGATAAGTTTTCCTTTATTCTGCTTGAGTTGTGTTATCGTCACTGCCGTCTGCCTCCGCTCCTTGGTGCAACGCTATAATTTCTTCCGGCGCCGTGCTCCAGCGGTGCTGGAACCACAGCCATTCCGTCGGATGGTCTTTAATAAACTGTTCCGTCAGCACGGCCATCTTCCGGGTCAGCCGGGCGATGTCTTCGTCCTTATTCCCCGTATCTTCATAATACATGACCTCGCCGATGACGACGCGGTGACGGTGGTGTTCGTCGTGAATCGCAAAAATCGGCAGGATAGGCGACCGGAATTTGCGGGCGAACTGCGCCGGTCCCCGCGGCGTCGACGACATTTTCCCCAAAAAGGGCTGGGGAACGCCGTAGAATCCGCCGTCCTGATCAGCTAAAAATCCCAATATTTTTTTGCGCTTCAGGGCCCGCGCGGCGATAATCATTTCATTCCCACCGCGGGCAAATACTTCCAGCCCCATCATTTCGCGATTTTCATTGAGGAGCCGCGTTACCTGGTCGTTCGGCTGCTTTTTGACGATAGTCGTCGTCGGATAGCCGTACAGGGCCAGCGACGCGCCCATCCATTCCCAGTTACCGATATGGCCGGTCAGCACGATGACGCCTTTATTCTCTTTCAGCGCCGCGTCCAGCCGTTCCGGATGCTCCAGCGTAACATACTGGGAAATATTATCTTTATTCAGCTTCGGAGTGTAGAGAATTTCCATCAGCGACTGGCCCAGATTCTGAAACAGTCCGTCCATGATCTGTTCCGCTGCGCCCCTATCGCATTCCATGCCTCGCATAATGTGGAAAATTCCGCGCTCGTACTGTTTTTTCAATCGCTTTCCTATAACCGGGCCTAAGGTTCGTCCCAAAGAAATAACGGCTGGATACGGAAGACAGCACAGCAACTTGCCTAATCCCCGCGCAGCGTGATACTGCCAATCCTTAAACACAATACAGACGCTCCTTTCTACTATTGAATCACTGCTGCCATGCCGCTCATATAGCGGCTGAGGACACTGTCCCACTGGTGCTGCTGTTTTAAAATATATTCGACCCACTCGCGCAGCGCGCCGTGGCCGCCGGCATAGGCCGATACAAAGGAGGCAGCCTCGCGCACCTCCGCACAGCCGTCGGCCGGCGATGCGCCGCATCCGGCATTCGCCACGACGGCCAGGTCGTTCAAATCGTCGCCCATATAGGCGGCTTCCCCCATCGATATGCCTAGGTCCCGGCAAAGCTGGGAAAAGGCAGCCAGCTTGTCCGACGTATTCTGCATCACGTAGTCGATATGCAGATCCGCGGCCCGCCGCTCGACCATAGGCGAACGGCGCCCCGTAATAATAGCCGTTTTAAGACCTGCCGCCCGGGCCAGGGAAATCCCCATGCCGTCGCGGGCGGAAAAGCCCTTCATGGCGTCGCCGCCGGGGCCGTAATAAATCGTACCGTCCGTCAGCACTCCGTCTACATCGAAGGCCAACAGCTTAATGTCTTTCCAGCCGTCCATCAGACAACTCCCTGCCGCAGCAAGTCCGTCAGATGAACCATGCCGACGGCCTTGCCGTCGCCGTCGACGACGGGCAGTACCGTAATCGGACGAGGCTGGTTCTTTTCCATGATATGAAGGGCTTCGGCAGCCAGCTTATCGCTCGTAATCTGACGGGGATTTTTGGTCATCATGGCGTCGACGGGCCACTGGAGGAAGTTAGACCCCGTTTCCAGGCCGCGGCGGACGTCGCCGTCCGTAACGAGGCCGACGAGACGGCCTTCTTCATCGACGACCGACACGGCGCCCAACCCCTTTTCCGTCATCATGAACAGAGCGTCCTGCACGATGCTGTCTTCGGAAATGACCGGGTTGTCATTGCCCTTGTGCATGACGTTTTCTACGGTCATGAGCAGCTTGCGGCCGAGAGCTCCGCCGGGATGATAAATGGCAAACTGATTTTTCGTAAAGTGGTGGCACGACAGGAGGACGATAGCCAAGGCGTCGCCGAGGGCTAAGGCCACGGTCGTACTCGTCGTCGGCGCCAGTCCCAGGGGGCAGGCTTCCTTTTCGACGGACGCGTCGAGGATGATGTCGGAATTTTTAGCCAGCGTCGAGTTGTGGTTGCCTACGACGGCGATGATTTTAGCGCCGATTCGTTTCAGCGACGGCAGGATATTCAAAATTTCTACGGTTTCGCCGCTGTTGGAAAAGGCCAGGACGACGTCGTCTCCCGTTACCATGCCCAAGTCGCCGTGAATACCTTCGGCCGGGTGGAGGAAAATAGACGGCGTACCCGTGCTCGACAGCGTCGCCGACACCTTGCGGGCGATATGTCCCGATTTTCCCATGCCGGTTACAATAGTGCGGCCTTTCGATTCCATGATCATATGCACGGCATTGACGAAGTTTTGATCCAGCGTAGGAATGAGATTTTCAATGCCTTTTGCTTCTTGCTGGAGTACGTCTCTTGCTTCTGCTAATATATCCATCGTGATGTCACCTCTGTATATTATTTCGCCGTACTGACGCTTCTGCGGGTAATGTCGTTGATGGCAATCATATCGCGCAGCACGCCTTCTACTTGCGACAAGTATAACATATTCGGGCCGTCGCATAAAGCTTCGGCAGGATTATCGTGCACTTCCATAAACACGCCGTCGATGCCCGAGCCGGCTGCCGCTCTGGCCAGGTTGCCGATGTACTGGCGAAGGCCTGCCGATTTCGTGCCGGCGCCGCCAGGCAGCTGGACGCTGTGCGTTGCGTCGAACACGACGGGATAGCCGAAGCTGCGCATAATGGGGAAACTGCGCATGTCGACGACGAGGTTATGATAGCCCAGGCAGAATCCCCGTTCCGTCAGCATGATATTTTCATTACCCATATAGGTGATCTTGTCGACGACGTTTTTCATGTCTTCCGGAGCCATGAACTGGCCTTTTTTTACGTTGACGCACTTTCCCGTCTTCGCTGCCGCTTCCAGAAGGTCCGTCTGCCGGCAGAGGAAGGCAGGAATCTGCAGGATATCCAGCACCTCTGCCGCCGGCTCTACCTGTTCGATGGAGTGGACGTCGCTGACGACGGGCACGCCTAATTCTTCTTTAATATACCTCAAGGTACGCAGCCCTTCCGTCAGTCCCGGGCCGCGGAAGGACGTGTAGGACGAGCGGTTCGCCTTATCAAAGGAGGCCTTGAAGATATACGTGACCCCCAGGGATTCGCAGATCCGCTTCATTTCCCGGCCGATATTCAGCACCCGTTCCGTTTCTTCCAGTACGCAGGGGCCGGCCATGACGAAGAGCTTTCCATCTCCGCCGACAGTCTGATTTCCTACGGCTACGCGTTTTACTTGTTCCATCATATGCGTTATTCTCCCTTTTGCGCGAAATATGCGCGGATATGTTCTAAGTCTTCCGGCGTATCGATGCCGATAAACGTATGATTTGTCTTGATTACCTTTATCTTATATCCATTTTCTAGAACCCGCAACTGTTCCAGTGACTCCACCTTTTCTGCCGGCGTCTGTTCCATAGCGGCGTACTGCAGCAGGAAATCGCGGCGGTAGGCGTAAATCCCGATGTGCTTATACGGGCGTATCGTATCGTCGAAAGCGTTGCGCGGATAGGGAATCAGGGATCTGGAAAAGTACATAGCTTCGTCTTTCTGATTCATGACGACCTTGACGGCACTCGGCTCGTCGTACTCTTCCTCTGCCAGCGGTGAAGCGACCGTAGCCATGGACAGGGACGGATCGTCTTCAAAGGCGGCGCACAAGGCGTCGATGACGTCGGGCGCAATGAGGGGCTCGTCACCCTGGACGTTGACGATGACGTCGGCGTCGGGGAAATGAGCTACCGCCTCGGCCAGGCGGTCCGTGCCGTTGGCGTGGTCTTCCCTAGTCATGACGGCATGGCCGCCGAAGGAGACGACCGTATCGTACACTTTCGGATTATCGACGGCGACGACGACTTGCTCCAGCTTCGCCGCCTTTGCCGCCTGTTCATATACGCGCTGCACCATAGGCTTGCCGGCAATATCAGCCAGCGGCTTGCCCGGCAGGCGCGTCGAAGCGTAGCGGGATGGGATGATGCATACAAATTTCATAACCTAACCTCCTATTACGTGGCGTAATACCTTATCTATCTGTTCTCCGCCCCTGGTAATCTCCAGCGCAATGCCTAGGACGTACAGGGGCAGCTCGTATTGTCTGATCCATTCCGGATTGAGCTTTACGGCGTCTTTTTCCGTCGTAATCAGCACGGCGCCTGCGGCGTCTGCCGCCTTTTTCATCGCCGCCATGTCGTCGGGTCCATATTGATGGTGGTCGTCGTA
The DNA here is from genome assembly GCA_900554215.1 of uncultured Megasphaera sp. Lineage (GTDB taxonomy): Bacteria > Bacillota > Negativicutes > Veillonellales > Megasphaeraceae > Megasphaera. The sequence goes on along the minus strand of USGG01000038.1, from coordinate 4,685 downwards.
GCGCAGAGCCTGAACGACTTCATACCCAAAGGAGCGAATCGTCTGCTCAAACGACGCCGGGTTTCCCAGAGCCGACACGGCGACGGCCTTCGTCGTCTTAGGAAGAACCTGGCAGTCTTCCCGCCCCTTCATGCCGTTCCAGTCGCCGAAGGAGACGCACCACTTGGCCTGATGAACCGACTCTGCAATAGGCGCACCGGGATTATAGACCCGCAGCACGCCGTATACGGCATCGATAGCTTCCCGCGACGCCTGGTCGCATTTCGTAATGAGAAACAGGCCGGCCCGATTCAGGTGTTCCATGGGCTCGCGCAGAATCCCCCGCGGCAATACCTTGCCGTTGCCGAAGGGATTGGTCGCATCGACGAGGACGATATCTAAATCACGGTGCAGCTGCCAGTGCTGAAAGCCGTCGTCCAGCAATAAAATCTGCGAGCCGAACTGCTCGATGGCCATTTGTCCGCTCCGCCGGCGCTCCCGGCCGATGACGACGGGAATCCCCGGCAAACTGCGGGCCATGAGGCACGCTTCGTCTCCGCCTTCCGCCGCTGACAGCAGCACCTGCCGTCCGTCGGACATGACCGCCGCCTCGTGTTCCTTCTGCGAGCGGTATCCCCGGTTAAGCAGGGCTACGCGGTATCCTTCCCGCTGCAGCCGCTGCGCCAGCATACAGGCGGCCGGCGTCTTACCCGTCCCTCCGACAGTAATGTTGCCGAGGCTGATGACGACGGCGTCCAGCCGGGTCTGCCGTTCCGGATGGTCCGCATAGGAACGGTATTTTTTCTCGACGCCCTTCCGGTACAGGCTGGAGGCCCGCTCCAGTGCGCCCAGCACCAGCCCGTCCCAGCAATGGGAGGACGAGCCGTTCATCAAATCGAGAAAGTACGCGGCGAGTTTCGTGCGCAATGCCATATGCTCATCTCCGATGCTTACTTCTTATCTACTTCATAATGTCCGTATACTTCGTCCAGCAGCCGCTGCAGCTCGTCGAGGTTCTTCTTGGTCGCTCCTTGATTTTCTTCGACGATTTCCAGGCAGTGGCGCTTCATTTCTTCCGCCTTTTCAGGGTGAATCAGTATATCCAGACAGGTATCGATAAATTCTTCTTCATTCCGCACCATGACGCAGGCGCCGCGGCTGCTGAGAAGATCGAAAATTTCTACGAAATTAAACATGTTCGGCCCGACGACAATCGGCTTGCCGTGCGCCGCCGGCTCCAGGATATTATGGCCGCCGATATGGGCCAGGCTGCCGCCGACAAAAATCAAATCGCCCAGGCTGTACACCCGGCCCAGCTCGCCGATTGTATCGAGGAGGACGCCGTCGTACGGGCCGGCAATTTGCTTTCCCGCTACCATGTCGCTGCGCTTGACCATCGTCACGCCGTGCTTGACGCCTTCGTCGTAAATGAGGTCGGCCTGATGAATGTAGCGCGGCGCTATGATGAGCTTCGCTCCGGGGAAATGGTTCCGTATATTGCAGAACGCCTTGTATACCGACACGTTTTCCCCTTTATGGGTGCTGCCGGCAATCATGATGGGATAGGTATTCTCGTCGAATCCCAGCTCCTTGAGGTAGCGCTTCTTTTCTTCGTCCGTCACGATGCCGTAGGTCTGGTCGTACTTCGTATTGCCCGTGACGATGACCTTATTGGGGTCGGCGCCGATGTCAATGATATACTGGGCGTCGATGCGGCTCTGCATGCAGAACACGTAAATCGTCGACAAGACGCGGCGCGTAAAGAAGGTAATCATGCGGTACCGGCTGGAGCTGCGGCGGCTGATGCGCCCGTTCATCATCATGACGGGAATATTCTTGCGGGCTGCGATGCGCAGGAAGTTCGGCCAGATTTCCGTCTCGACGAGGACGATGGCCCGCGGCTTGACGATGGTCAAAATGCGGTCCGTCAAATACGGCAGGTCCAGCGGGAAATATAAAATCCCGTCGGCTCCCTTAATGATCTGATGGGCCATGCGGAACCCCGTCGCCGTGACGACGGACACGATGATGACCTCGTTCGGATGAGTCTTGCGCATTTCCCGCACGATAGGGCTGGCCGCTACGATTTCTCCGACCGACGCGGCGTGCACCCAGATGGCGTGGCGGTTCGATATTTTTTCTTTTAAATCATCCGGCAGAAACCCGATGCTCTGTTTGATGCGCTGATAAAAGCCTTCTTCGCGGATCAGGCGGTAAATGAGCATGGGAATCAGCGTCGCCCAATACACCAGCAGCAGTACATTATACAGCCAATACATGGATTGGGCTCTCATATTTGTCTTCATGAATTCTATCCTTCTGCGTTATCTTTAAACTGCACGGCGTACAAGTTCGCATACAAGCCCTTTTTAGCCAGCAGCTCTTCATGGGTTCCTTCTTCGGCAATGTGGCCGTGGTCGATGACGACGATATGGTCGGCGTCGCGCACCGTGCTCAGGCGATGGGCGATGACGACGGCCGTCCGGCCTTCCATCAGCCGGTCCAGAGCAGCCTGCACGATCTTTTCGCTTTCCGTATCGAGGGCCGACGTCGCTTCGTCGAGGATGAGAATCCGCGGATTCTTCAAGATAGCCCGGGCGATGGCAATGCGCTGGCGCTGGCCGCCGGACAAGGCGCTGCCCCGGTCGCCGACGATGGATTCATAGCCGTGGGGCAGGCTCATAATGAAGTCATGGGCATTGGCCGCCTTGGCTGCCGCTACGATTTCGTCGTCGCTGGCGTCCAGCCGTCCGTAGAGGATATTTTCCCGGACCGTCGCATTGAACAGCATCGTCTCCTGCGGTACCAGGCCGATTTGCTGGCGCAGGGAAGAAAAGGTCACGTCGCGGACGTCGACGCCGTCGATAGTCAGGCGGCCGCTCGTCACGTCGTAGAAACGGGGCAGCAGGTTGGCCACCGTCGATTTCCCAGCGCCGCTGGGCCCGACGAGGGCTACGATCTGGCCGGGCTTAACGGACAGGTTGAAATCCGTAAGGGCCGGATGCTCCGCGTCGTAGGCAAAGGAAATGTGGTCGAATTCGATGTGGCCCTGTACGGGCGGCAGTTCGACGGCTCCTTCCTTTTCCTTGACGTCCGGTTCCGTGTCGAGGGTTTCGAATACCCGGTCGGCAGCGGCCAGGGACCGCTGGATATCGCCGTATATTTCGCTGATGCGCCGTACGGGATTAGCCAGGTTGATGGCGTAAATCAGGAAGGCGATGAGTTCGCCGGCCGTCATATCGCCGTCGATGACGCTCATGCCGCCGTACCAGATGATCCCCGTAATAGCGATGGCCGCAAAAAACTGAATGAACGGCGTCAGCATGGCCGTCAGGCGCGTCGTCTTCATGAGGGCCCAGAAATTGTTGTCGTTCTGCTTGACAAACCGCTTGATTTCAAAGGCCTCGCGGTTAAAGGAACGGATAATGCGGATGCCGGAAATAGCTTCTTCCAGGAGGGCCGTAATATCGGCCATCTTGCCCTGCACTTCGTGGCCGGCCCGGCGCAATCGCTTGCCGAATACGTTGATCGTCACGACGACGAGAGGCACGATAACCAGTGTCAGCAAGGTCAGCTTCCAGTTCAGCACCATCATGGACACGAGAGACCCGATGAGGATAACCGATTCCTGGACGAAGGATATCAGGTTGCCGGCTATGGCCGTCTGCAGCGCCGTGACGTCGTTCGTCAGGTTGCTCATGATGTTCCCGGTCTTGCGGCGGTCAAAATACGACAGCGACAAAATCTGCAGATGGCGGTACAGCTTCTCCCGTATGTCGTTTACGATTTTCTGGCCGACGAAGCTCATGAGGTAGCGTTCGCCGAAATAGAAAAAGCCGCGCAGGAGGAACAATACCAAAATACTGATAACGATGAGGTTCAGCGTATAAATATCCTTATTCGCCAGCACCTTATCGATAACGTCTTTAATCAGCCACGGCACGACGACGTTGCTCGCGCCGGAAAAGGCCATACAAATAACGGCTACGACGAGGCGTTTTTTATACGGCGTAATAAACCTCAACAAACGTTTATAGCTTTGCCAGCTGTTATATTGCTTCATTCGGATGGTTCTCCTTAGCAAAATGTAATATCGTTCGGGCAATGCGGCGTACAGAGCCGGCTTCGCCCATAGTACGGCCTACGCCGGCCATAGCGTCCCGCAGCTGTTCCCAGCGCCCGGCATCCTGCAACAGCGGCGTTATGACGCCGGCAATGCCCTCGGGCGTCACGTCGTCCTGCCACAGCTCCGGCATGATGCGCCGCCCCATGATGATATTGGGAAGGCCGATATTTTCTATGTGAACTAATACCTTAGACAGCCAGTACGTCAGGGGCGCCACGCGGTATACCAAAAGGGTAGGCACCTTCATGAGAGCCGTTTCCAGCGTCGCCGTCCCCGAGGCAGCAATAGCCGCCGTACTGACCTGCATCATATCGTATACATGGGTATTCTCGCCGATCGTGACGGGAACGCTATGTTCCCTTATGATCTCTTCCAGTACCGCCGTATCGATCGTCGAGGCCCGCGGCAGGAGGCACTGCACGTCCGGCACCGTTTCCTGTATCTTCCGCACGCCTTCCAGCATGACCGGCAGCAATCCCCGCACTTCCTGCATCCGGCTGCCCGGCATGAGCAATAGGGTCTTCTTGCTGCTGTCCAAGCCGAAAAAGGCTTCTGCTTCGCCGCGGCTCATAGACGGATG
>USGG01000037.1 GCA_900554215.1 uncultured Megasphaera sp. | reverse complement strand
CGTAATGAAGGTTTCGATATAGCCGGCCTTCATGGCGTCCATATAGACCTGCTGGCTGCCGGGGATGACGATGCAGCGGACGCGGGGATGAACCTTCCGCCCCTTCAGAATCGACGCGGCGATTTCCAAATCTTCCAGACGGCCGTTCGTGCAGGAGCCGATGACGACCTGATCGATGGCGATGTCGCCGAAGGTGCCGACGACCTTCGTATTGCCCGGCAGGTGCGGGAAGGCTACGACAGGCTTCAGTTCGGACAGGTTAATCGCTACAGTCCGGCAGTATTCGGCATCTTCGTCGGCTGTGACGACGTCGTATTCGTAGTTGACGCGGCCTTGTTCATAGGCCATCGTCTGTTCGTCGACGGGGAAAATGCCGTTCTTCGCGCCGGCTTCGATAGCCATATTGGCAATGGTCAGGCGGTCGGTCATGGTGAGGGCCGCCACGCCTTCGCCGGTGAATTCCAGCGACTTATACAGCGCGCCGTCGACGCCGATCATGCCGATGAGGGTCAGCATGACGTCCTTGCCCGTAATGTCGTCGGGCTTTTGGCCCGTCAAGTGGACGTTGATGGCTTCGGGCACCTTGAACCACGCTTCGCCCGTGGCCATGGCCACGCCCAAATCGGTCGAGCCGACGCCGGTGGCAAAGCCGCCCAGAGCGCCGTACGTACAGGTATGGGAGTCGGCGCCGATGGTCAGCATGCCCGGGCCTACGATGCCCTGCTCGGGCAAGAGGACGTGCTCAATGCCGACGCGGCCGACTTCAAAGTAATGGGTAATTTCGTGTTCTCTGACAAAATCGCGGACGATTTTCGCCAGGCCCGCCGATTTAATGTCTTTATTCGGCGTGAAGTGGTCCGGCACCAAGGCGATTTTATCCTTGTCGAAAACGGGCCGGCCGATTTTATTGAATTCAGCGATAGCCGGCGGCGCCGTTATGTCGTTGGCTAATACCATGTCTAACTTGCACGTAATCAAATCTCCTGCTTTGACAGAAGGAAGGCCGGCGTGCTTTGCCAGTATCTTCTGCGTCATCGTCATTCCCATGTGAGTCTATTCCTCCTCTGATATCAATATATTGGGCGCGCCGTCGCCGGCGCACCCCTGCGTTGTCGGTTTAGTGTTGTCCTGCAATAGCCTTGAATTCGCTGACCGCCGCCGGATCGGACGTCAGGTGGCGGAAGCGGACGCGCTGGGCCATGCCTTCCATGCGGTTGATCGCCGTGATAAAGGCGAAAATCGAAGCGGTCATCGTATCCGTATCGACGCCGGCGCCCCAGGTCGTGCGGCCCTGCTTGTCTGTCAGGCCGAAATAAGCGATACCGCGCGAGTCGGAGCCGCGGTCCAAATCGTGTTCGCTGTACACGAGGTTGTCGATTTCGATGCCGTAGGCCTCGCAGATAGCGTTGCTGATAGCGTTGAGCTGGCCGTTGCCCCGCCCTTCCAGGATGACCTCCTCTTCGTCGGCCTTGACTAAAATCTTGCCGATCCACTGGCCGCCGAATTTCTGGACGAAGAAGTTTTCTACCTTCAGAGGCCAGCCTACGTTCAAGTAATGCTGCTCGAATACGTCGTAGATTTCAGCCGGCTTGAGCTCCTGATGCTTGTGGTCCGATACGTTCTTGACGAAATAGCTGAAATCTTCGCGCATCTTCTTGGGCATGTCAATGCCGTAATTCTGCTCCATGATGAAGCCTACGCCGCCCTTGCCGGACTGGCTGTTGATGCGGATGACGTCGGAGTCATAGGTACGGCCCACGTCGTGCGGATCGATATACAGGTACGGACAGGTCCAGTACTGCTCGTTTCTTTCTTCGCGGAAATGCATGCCCTTGGCGATGGCGTCCTGATGGGAGCCGGAGAAGGCGGCGAAGACCAGCTGGCCTGCGTAGGGCTGTCTGGGATGGACGTACATGCGCGTCACCCGTTCGTACGTGTCGACGAGCTTGGGCATGTTGGAAAAATCAAGCTGCGGGTCGACGCCCAAGGCGAACATATTCATGGCCACGGTGACGATATCGACGTTGCCCGTCCGCTCTCCGTTGCCGAACAGCGTCCCTTCGACGCGGTCCGCCCCGGCCAGGAGGGCCATTTCTGCGTCGGCTACGCCCGTGCCGCGGTCGTTATGCGGATGGACAGACAAGACGACGTTGTCGCGGTATTTCAGGTTCTGCGACATGTAGGCGATCTGGGCGGCGAAGACGTGCGGCATGGACATCTGCACCGTCGACGGCAGGTTGATGATGGCCTTGCGGTCAGCCGTAGGCTTCCATACGTCCAGAACGGCGTTGCACACTTCCAAGGCGTATTCCGGCTCGGTACCGGTAAAGCTTTCCGGCGAATATTCGAAACGGTAGTCGGCCCCAGCTTCGTCTGTCAGGCGCTGAAGCAATTTTGCGCCGTCGACGGCAATCTGCTTGATTTCTTCCTTGGACATGCGGAAGACCTGCTGCCGCTGGGCAAAGGACGTCGAGTTGTAGACGTGGACGATGGCGTTCTTGACGCCCTGCAGGGCCTCGAAGGTCTTGCGGATGATGTGCTCGCGAGCCTGTGTCAGTACCTGGACAGTCACATCATCAGGAATCATGTCGTGTTCGACGAGGTAGCGCAGGAATTCGTATTCCGTTTCCGACGCTGCCGGGAAGCCTACTTCGATTTCCTTAAAGCCCATGGCTACGAGGGTCTTGTAAAATTCGATTTTTTCATCAAGGCTCATAGGAATGATGAGGGCCTGGTTGCCGTCGCGCAAATCGACGCTGCACCACACGGGGGCCTTGTCGGGGCAATCCTTATATGCCCACGACATATCGACGACAGGGGGCATGTAATACCCTTTTTTGTAATGTTCTACGTTTCTCATACTTCCATCTCTCCTTGATCATGAAATACATACGGCAAATATAACATAATCAAAATAAAAAAATCTTTCGCCTCGTTAAGAGACGAAAGATATCCTTACGCGTTACCACTCTCATTCATGCCCAAAGGCATGCTCTCTATAGGTACGGACATATCGTCGATACCCTCCTGTTTGTTAACGGCCAGGCCCCGGCTCCACCTACTGTCATTTCAGCGAGCTGCTTAGAGACGAGTTCACTTCCATTCCGTTGCTGCTTCTCACCGGCCAGCAGCTCTCTGCAAACTTTCTGGAACCTACTATTTCTCTTCAACGCATTTTTATTTTGACTTGTTGATGTGCATATTATCACAAGAAAAACGTCTTGGCAAGGGAATTTCTTAAATTTTACAAAAAATTATTAAGTTAAACCTTTTACTATTGCCGGTATGTTAGGCAATATACCGTAAAAATAACGGTTTCAGCAAAAAACAAATCTGTCTCTTGTATTTTCCGGCAAAACGTGATAGACTAGTAAAGTATTCGCCGAGAGCCATACATGCGCCTATAGCTCAGGGGATAGAGCACCGGTCTCCGGAACCGGGTGCGTAGGTTCGAATCCTACTAGGCGCACCACCTATGAAGCAGCCGTAAAGGCTGCTTTTTGTATATCCCGCCATTTAAAAGGAGGTTATCGTCATGTCTCAATTACCGGGCCTGCACCTGCGCGAGTCCCATCCGCAGCTTTGCCTCACCCTGCGCGGCGAAACGATCGAAGAGCTCAGCGACGCCGTCCGCGCCTTGTCGGAATATCCGGCCGACGTCATCGAATTCAATGCCGCAACCTTTAACGGCGTCAGCAATTTCTCTCAAATCGGCAATGCCCTGCTCCTCATCACCAGTCCGCTCCGCGACCAGCGGGTCGTCTTCTCCTGTCCCATGGCCGAGCTGCCGGAGTATTACCAGACACAGGACGACTACTACGACATCTTGTTTTTCGCCATCCGCACGGGCCTCATCGACGCCGTGGAAATCGAATCGACGCTGGACATAGATAAGATCGACGAGCTGGCCGACGAAGCGACCGAAGCCGACATCATGCCTATTCTCACCATCCGCTGCGACGGCCCCTTCTCAGAATCTGATTTTGCCGACAAGTTGTTCTCCGTCGTATCGGAAGATATTTTCGCCTACCACATCATCTGTTCTCCCCAGTCGGACGAAGAGCTGGCGGAAATCATGGAATGTCTGCACAGCTGTGAAGCCGTCCATGAAGACACGCAGTTCATCATCGAAACGAGAGGCTCGTATGGAAAAGAAGCCCTCAAAAACGGCAAAACCTTCTCGTCGCCGATCCTCTACGCCGCGCCGGAAGAAACAGAAGACAGACTGTCCGTCGCCGAACTGCACGACATTCTTCAGGCAAAATAAACTGCAACTGACATACTTATACATGCAAAAGTAAAAAGCGCCTTGCCGCAGCGTATCGGAGCTGCCGGCAGGACGCTTTTTTTCATGAGGTTATATCGTTTCAAAGAGGGACTGGTTTTTGCGGCCCCGGCGGTGGTATATGCCGATGCGGCGGGCCAGCATCATATCCGCATCCAAGGGGATGCCGAACTGCTTGCCCAGCACCTCCCATACCTGCTGGGGTTTAATAGCTCCTTCATCAGTCTGCAGGATGCCGATGCGCAGGGTCAGCGTTTTGCCGTCAGTCTTTCCGGAAAGAGGTTCGACGACGTGATGCTTCACGTTGATGAGGCGGACCTTGCGTGCATCCTTAGGAGATACCTTTTCGTACATGACGTCGGAGGCATCGTTGAAGGCCTGCAGAGCCTGCTGCAGGGCATCGTCGCCGTATCCGTCCTGTATGGGACCGGTCAGGCGATACACGGCGTAATTGGCCATTGCCATGAGCTTAGGAGCTCTGGCATCGACGTATTTGCCGCCCAGGACGACAAAGCCGTCCGGCGACTGGGCGTTCATCTGCTCGACGACGTCTTCTACAGGCAGGCGCTTGCGCAGCTCCATATCCAGATATTCTTCGTCGGCCGTTACGCCGACGCCGAGAGCCGAAGCAAAGCTCAGCTTCATGTGGGGATTAAAGCCTTCGGAATAGGCAATGGGCAGGCGGGCCCGGATGATAACGTAGCGGACGGCCCGGGCAAAATCCAGATGGGACAAAAATTGCAGAGCCCCGTCCTTTTTAACAGCTAAACGCAGTCTTTCCATGGCCGGCACCTTCCTTTCTGTCGATAATTTCTACGCCTAAATTCGGGCATACGCCGCATCCCGTACAGCTCAGATGACGGCAGTCGTGGGTCAGCTCGCCGCCTACGGCCTTCTGCCATTCCCGCCGGAGGAAGGCCTTGGACGCGCCGTTGCTCAGGTGGTCCCACGGCAGGGGCTCGTTCACATCGCGCTGGCGGGCGGCAAAGTAATCGGGATCGACACCGGCTCTGTCAAAGGCTTCCATCCACTTGTCGTAGTCAAACAGCTCCGTCCAGCCGTCGAATTTGCAGCCCAGCTTCCACGCTTCATAAAGAACCCGGCCCATGCGGCGGTCGCCGCGGGCAAAGGTCGCTTCCAAATACCCCGTTTTGGCGTCGTGATAGTGGTACGAAATGTGCTTGTCCCGGATAAGGCTCTTCAAATAGGCCTGCTTGCGCTGAATTTCTTCAACGGGAAGCTGGCCGAACCACTGGAAGGCCGTGTGGGATTTGGGCACGAAGCTCGATACGGACACGGTGACTTTACCATTGTTCTTCTTTGTCACCGTGCGGTACAGGTTCAGCACCTTATAGGCCAGGTCGGCAATACCGGCCAAATCTTCATCCGTTTCCGTCGGCAGGCCCATCATGAAGTACAGCTTGACTGTGGACCAGCCGTTTTGGAAGGCGTTTTCGCAAGCCTTCAGGAGATTTTCTTCCGTCACGCCCTTGTTGATGACGTCGCGGAGGCGCTGCGTTCCCGCTTCGGGAGCAAAGGTCAGGCCGCTCTTGCGGACTTGCTGAACCTTCTTGGCAATATCGACGGAAAAGCTGTCGACGCGCAGCGACGGCAGGCTGACGCTGACCTTCTGATCCTTAAATTCTTCCAGCAGCATGTCGACCAGCTCAGGAAGACAGGAATAATCGGCCGAGCTGAGGCTCATGAGGGAGATTTCATCGTAGCCCGAATTGGCGACGATTTCCTTTGCCAGCTGCACAAGGCGCTGCGGCGACTTTTCCCGGACGGGACGGTACAGCATGCCGGCCTGGCAGAACCGGCAGCCGCGGCTGCAGCCGCGGAACAATTCGAGGACGGCCCGGTTGTGGACGATGTCGATATTCGGCACGAGGGGCTTCGTCGGGAAAAAAGCATGCTCCATGTCGGCGACGACGCATTTTTCAATGTGTTCCTTCGCTTCCGGCTCCGTCGGCACGAGCCCCAGGAAATTCCCCTGCCCGTCATACTGGGCGTCGTAAAAGGCCGGCACGTAGTTTCCCTGCTGCTGAGCCAGCTGCTTCAGCAGCCCTTTCTTGCCTCCGGGCTTGCCCTGCGCTTTCCAGGCGATAATCGTATCGGCCGTCAGCTGCGTCGACTCTTCCGATTCGCCGAGGAAGAAGACGTCAATGTAATCGGCCAGCGGCTCGGCATTGTAAGCACAGGGGCCGCCGGCGGCAATAAGGGGCATGTCCTCTCCCCTGTCCTTGGAATAGAGGGGAATACCGGCTAAATCGAGCATATTCAGGATATTGGTAAAGCTCATTTCATACTGGAGGGTGAAGCCAACCATATCGAAATCGACGACGGGCGTCTTCGTTTCCAGGGAAAAGAGCGGATAACCCTTCTGGCGCATGACCTCTTCCATGTCGGGCCACGGCGCGTAGACGCGCTCGGCCGCCACGTCGTCCCGCTCGTTGAGCAGGGCGTAGAGAATGCGCAGGCCTAAATGGCTCATGGCCACTTCGTACACATCGGGAAAACAATAGGCAACGGTCAGCTTTACGTCGTCGTGGTCCTTGACGACGCTGTTCCATTCGCCGCCGACGTAGCGGGCCGGCTTGCTGACCTTGCTGAGCAAAATCGGATCTATCGAAACAGTACGGGACACTGGATTTCCTCCTAATCGCTAAAAAATCATAGTCTGCTGATGCATGTACACGCTGAGCAAAATACCCAGGCCTACCATATTGGTCGTCAAGGCGCTGACGCCGTAGCTCATAAAGGGCAGCGGAATCCCCGTAACCGGCATGATGCCGCAGGTCATGCCGACGTTGACCAGAATCTGGAACGTCCACATGGAAATGACGCCTGTAGCCAAAAGCATGCCGAAGGGTTCCTTGCACTCCTTGGCAATCATGAGACCGCGGTAAATGAGCACGAAATACAAAAACAGCAGAAATACGCAGCCTAAAAAGCCCAGCTCTTCGCCGATGACGGAAAAGATGAAGTCCGTATGGTTTTCCGGCAGGAAGTTCAGCTGGCTCTGGGAGCCCTGAAACAGGCCCTTGCCGAAAAGCATGCCCGAGCCGATGGCAATTTTAGACTGGATGATATGATAGCCCGCGCCGAAGGGGTCGGCGTTAGGGTCCAAAAATACGGTAATGCGGGCCTTCTGGTAATCCTTCAGGAAATGCCAGCCAATAGGCGCCAGGACGACGCCGACGGCGGCGATATTGCGCAGCAGGGACAGCTTGATGCGCGATACAAATACCATTCCTAGGCCGATGGCCAAAAAGACGAGGCTCGTCCCCAAGTCGGGCTGCTTCAATACGAGCAGGAAGGGGATGCCGATAAATAAGCCGACAGGCAGCACGCTTCGGAACGTATTGAGCTGTCCGACCCGTTCCGACAGCAGGGCCGCCGTGCAGACAATCATGATGATCTTGGCAAATTCCGACGGTTGCACCGTAATCGGCCCGACCTGAATCCACCGCTGGGCCCCTAAGGCCGACGTACCGACAAACATGACGGCCAGCAGCATGAGCAGGTTAATGGCATACAGCGGCTTGGCAAATCGTTTGAGCCGCGTGTAATCGTAGTGGCAGAAAAACAGGACCAGGGCTAAATTGATGATAAACCCTATGCCCTGGCGGATGACGAAATCATAATTGATGATTCCTTTGTTAATGTGCGTGGCGCTGCCGATAATGCATAAGCTGACACCTATGATGAGGAAGCTTATGACGAGCAGCACTTTATCTAAATTTTTCCATTCTCTTTTCAACATATACGGAAACTCCTATCGGCGATAATGTCGCCAAACTGCAGACTGGTCGCGCCGCCGCCGCAGAGACAGGCCCCTGGGCCGGCGAGGCATCTCCTCGTCTGCCCCGTCTTCTTCTGGTTCTTCTTCAGGCTCGGCCGCCGTGCCGTTCAGAATAGCCGCCGCTTTCTGCAGCTCCGCTACGGCCAGGGCCTTCATGCAGCCGAGAGATTCTTTTTCTTCCTCGTCAGCGACGGGCAAGCATTCTTTTTCCTCTGCGCCTGCTCCTTCCGCCGTCGGCAGCAGGGCCGTCAGGCTGCCTATGTCCGGAGCCGCCGCCCCTTCGACGTAAGCCGCCGTCTGAGCCAGGGCCTTCATAAAGGGGCTCTCCGCCGCATGCAAGAGGCAGCCCTCGTGGGCAGCCCGATGCACCGCCGGGTCGTGAGGCAGAATGCCGGCGACGGTTTCGGGATTTAACATCTGCAGCATATCCTGCACCGGCACGTAGCCGGGCACGCCGCTGTAAAAATTATTGAACAGCACGTCGTAATTAAAGCGCTTGCGCTTATTGCAAAACTGCATGACCCGGGCGGCGTCGCGCATAGACGACCATGTCGGCTCGACGACGAAGAAAATGCGGTCGGCAATAGCCGTGGCATCCTTGTAAGCCCGCCCTCGTCCGGGAGGACAGTCGATGAGGGTATAGTCGTAGTCTTTAGACAAGGTTTCAACGATATAATGATATGTCGGCGCGTCGACTTTTTCCCACGTATGCTTCTGGCTGGCCGCTAAAAAGTCCAGCCTTCCGGCGACGGTCATGACGGCTTCGCCGGCGCGGCAGCGTCCTTTGATGACGTCGCCGATATCGTACAGGACGTCGTCCTGCATGCCAAACATGAGATCTAAGTTGCGCAGGCCCATATCGGCGTCGACGGCCAATACGGAATGGCCGCGGCGCTGCAGGGCGATAGCCAGGGAGGCCGTGACCAGCGTCTTGCCGACGCCGCCCTTACCTGAGGCGATAGCGATGATGGTTGACATGAGAACGACTCCTTTCTGTGCAATACGAAATTACGGCCCCTATTCTGCCGACTTGGCATCCTGAGCCGCCGCTCCGTCGGCGTTTGCCTTCTTGTCCTTATCTTCGTCCTTCGGCACGCCGGCGGCGTACTTGCCGACGTGGAAAAATTCTTCCAGCATTTCTTTAACAATCGGCGCAGACGCGCTGGAACCGTACCCGCCCTGTTCGACGAGAACGGCGATGACGATGCGCGGATGGTCGAAGGGCGCGTAGGCCACGAACCAGCCGTGGTCCTGGCCGCTGTAGTTTTCAGCCGTGCCGGTCTTGCCGGCGACCTGGATGGGGAAATCGGCGAAGATATATCCCGCCGTCCCCTCTTCCGTAACGTTGCGCATGCCTTCGCGGATCAAATCGAGGGTCGACCTGGAAATGGACAGCGTGCCGATTTGCTCCGGCGCAAAAATCTTGTAAGGCGTGCCGTCGAGATTGTCGATGCGGCTTACCAAGAAAGGACGGTACTGGATGCCGCCGTTGGCCACTTCACTGACGATCATGGCCGCCTGGAGGGGCGTGACGAGCTGGAAGCCCTGGCCGATAGCCGAGTTGAACGTATCGCCCAGATACCAGTCTTCGTCAAAGGTATCCATCTTGTATTTTTCGCTGGCAATGAGGCCTGAAGACTCGCCGCGCAGGTCGATGCCCGTCTTCTTGCCCATGCCGAACATGGCCGCGTATTCCGCCAGCTTGTCGATGCCGACGCGCCGGCCCATTTCATAGAAATATACGTTGTCCGACTTGGACAAAGCTTCAGTAAAGTTAATCCAGCCCAGGGCTTCGCCGCCGGCGTTGCGCATGTCTACGAGCCAGTGACGGCCGCTGTCGAAGATCAATTCGTCAGGCGTAACCTTTTTCAATTCCAGGGCGGCGGCGCCGGTAATAATCTTAAAGGGAGAGCCCGGCGGATATTCGCCGGCAATGGCCCGGTTTTCCATGGGGTGGTAGGGATTGTCGTTGATCTGAGACCATTCGGCTTCCGTAATTCCCCGGGTAAACCAGTTCGGATTATACGACGGGCGGCTGGCCATAGCCAGCACGGCTCCCGTATTGGGGTCTAAGGCGACCATAGCGATGCCCGCCGTGCCGATGCCGTTGGCAATCTGGGCATCCATAGCCTTTTCTGCTGCCTGCTGCAGGTTCAGGTCGATAGTCAAATGAATATTGTGGCCGGCTACGGGATTCTTTCGTTCCATTTCCTTGACCGGACTGCCCGTAGCGTCGACTTCGACCTGCCGGCCGCCGTCCTTACCGCGAAGCAGGTCGTCGTAATATGCTTCCAGGCCGGCCCGGCCAATCTGGGTGATATTGGACACGCCCTCCTGCCCTTCGAGGCGCTTCTGGTCGTCCTCGTCTATCTGTCCGACGTAGCCGAAAATCTGAGCGGCCATTTCGTTGTACGGATAGTAGCGGATAGGCTGGACGTCGATGGAAATCCCCGGCAGCTCGTTGCGCCGTTCTTCAATTTTAGTGACGATATCCTGGGTCAGGTCGTTGGCCAAAACCGTCGGGATATAGGAGCTCTTTACTTTTTCTATTTTTTCCCGCAGCTTGGCTTCCGGGATATTCAGCAGTTGCGACAATTCGCTCAGCTCCGCGTCGGACATGCCGTCCTTCGTCGGCACGTAGGTCACCATGAAGCTGGGCCGCGAGCCGACGAGAATCTGGCCGTTGCGGTCGTACATGACGCCGCGCATGGCCGCGATGGGGACGGCCCGCAGCCGGTTCCCTTCGGCCAGGGAATGGTAATACTCCCCTTCTACGAGCTGCAAATAGGCCAGCCGGCAGACCAGTATGGCGAAGATAGCGATGATGACCCAATACAAATACCGGAAGCGGCCGTCATCGCTCTTTTTTTTCATTAACGCTTCAAGCATCTGCGCGTTCCTCCATCTACCAACGATATCCCATGTGGCCGTAGTACAATTCGTCGCGGCGCAGCCGCCAGACGACGCGGTCTACCGGCAGGGCCAGTATGCCGTGGTACGCCAGCATGGGAATACTGAATTCAAACAAATAGGATGCCCCGTTGATGAACTGGCCGGAAATAAACAGGACGGCGCAGGTCAGAATCAGGCAGCACTCCGTCGCGCCAAGGACGATGAGCTCCGTCAATATCCACTGGTCCTTGTCGATGCCGCGGCCTATGTAGCTGCAGGCAAAGGCGATGACGAGATACGGCAGCAGGTGGACGCCCAGGAAATTGCCGATTACCACATCCTGGCAGACGCCGCCTATCAGAGCCGTAACGACGCCGACGCGCTGGCCGTGATGAAGGGCCATGAGGACCACGAAGAGAAATACGAGGTTCGGCTGGGTAATGCCGTCGCATACAAAGGGCAGGACGGAGCTTTGCAGGATGAATACGATGAACGCCGTCATAAGGCAACTCAGCTTTTTCATAAGGCTGCCGCTCCTTTGATTCCTTCTACTTTATCGCGGTTCGTCTGGGGAACGAGCTTCGGCGCGACGCCGGGCTTGTCGTACGAACCGGTATCAGACGATTTCAAGATGACGAATACTTCTTCCAGCTTGGAGAAGTCGACGCTGGGACGGATGACGGCGTATTTGACGAAATCGTTGTCGTTCTGGTGAATCGACACGATGGTGCCGACGTACAATCCCTTGGGATAAATGGAGCCGAAGCCCGACGTGACGAGGGTATCGCCCTCCAGAATATCCGCGTCTTTGGCGATGTTGACGAACTGTGGTTCTGACGGCACGTTGCCGTTGCCGCGGACGACGGACGATACGCGCGATTCTGGCCGCTGTACGATAGCGCCGATGCTGGTGCGCGGGTCCGTCAGGAGCTGGACGCGGGCCGAATGGGGATAGGCCTCGCTGATGAAGCCGACGACGCCGCTCGGCGTAATGACGGGCATGTCCTTGGCTACGCCTTCGTTCGTGCCAGCGTCGATGATCATCGTATTGCTCCACGTGCCGTAATCGCGGGAAATGACGACTGCGGCAGCCAGCTGGTATTGGCCATGGGACGAGCGGAAGTCGAGGAGCTGGCGCAGGCGGTCGTTTTCGGCCACCAGCTCGTCGTAGTCGACGGTGCGGCTCTTGAGCTCGGCGTTTTCCCGTTCCAGCGCTTCCCATTCAATGCGGTTCTTTAAACTAATATCGACGATGTGAAAAGCCGACGCCAACGAATCCATAATGCGGCTTGCGCCGTATTCAAAGGGAGCCGCAGCCATCTGCAGCGGTCTGGCTACAAAAGGCAGCGATTCGCGCTGCCGCCAGGCCCAGCCGACGACGGCGATGAGGACAAAGAGTATCAGCACGATGACGACGCTTTTTTTACCTAACGAAAACAATTTTAAAATCTCCTCCTATAAATACGCTGCGCTCCTTCAATGACCGGGGCCAGCTTTTCCCGTTCCGCTACGGCGATGCCGATGCCCCGGACGACGGCCAGCTCCGGCTCGGCGGCCAGGACGACGGGAACGCCCAATTCCTGAGAAAAGAGCTGTTCCATGCCCTTTAGCTTGGCACCGCCGCCGGTCAGCACGACGCCGTGCTCCATAATATCGGCCGACAGCTCCGGCGGTGTTTCCTGGAGGGCAGACCGCACTAAGTCGAGTATTTTCATGAGGGGCCGGCCGATGACCTGATAGAGCTCGCTGGCCTGGACGGCGCATTCCTTCTGCAGTCCGTCGTCGAGGCCCCGGCCCGTAAAGTAATAGCCCCGGTCTTCCAGTGGCAGTACGGCCGAGCCGTTGGTAATCTTCATTTCTTCGATGGTCATGTCATCGGTAACGATATCGTATTGGCCGCGCAGATAGTCTTTAATCGCTTCATTGAAATCAAGGCTTCCCAGATGAATGGACTTAGACACGACGATGCCGCCCAAGGAAAGAATAGCCACGTTCGTCGTGCCGCCGCCGATGTTGACGACCATATTGCCTACGGGGTCGTATACGGGCATGTTGACGCCCATAGCCGCGGCAACGGCCGTGTCGACGAGGTAGGCTTCCTTAGCTCCGGCCTGATAGACGGCTTCCATGACAGCCCGCTTCTCGACGTTGGACGCCGCAGCCGGCACGCCGACCATGATGCGCAGGCGCTGGACACTGCGGACGCATTTGCTGAGAATGTAGCCCAGCATCGTCCGCGTCACGCCATAGTCGGCGACGACGCCGTTCAGCAGGGGCCGATGGATTTTCACCGTTTCCGGCGACTTCGCCAGCATGCTTTCCGCCCCGTTGCCGATGGCTACGAGCTTGCGGTTCCGCTCGTCCGTCGCCACGATGGAGGGCTCGGAAAAGACGACGCCCCGCCCTTCTACGTAGACCTGGGTCGTGCACGTTCCCAAGTCGATACCTATATTTTTAGTTAATGGAGAAAAAATCGAAGCCATGCCAAAACCCTTTCATATACTATGTAATCATCTTCATATTTTAGCACACCAAGGCAATTTTCGCACTATATTTTCGTCAAAATCACCGACAGCCGCGCAGGCCAAAACAAAGGCGGCGTCGAAAGCCTTCCCTCTGCCGGGTCCGGTTTCAGCGCCGCGCCGCGTCTTATTCTTCCGTATCTTCTTTTAAGTACGTCCAGCCTTCTTGCTGGTAGATCTTCTGTTCCTTCATGAGATGGCCCAGAGCCCGCTTGAATGCAGCCTTGCTCAGGCCGAACTTCGTCTTGATGACGGCCGGCGCCGTCTTGTCGCCGTAGGGCATCTTTCCCTTCCGCTGCTTAAGGAAGGCCAGGATTTTTTCACTGTCCGGATTGATAGCGTTTTCCTTGGTCTGGCGCAGGGAAATGTTGATGCGTCCATCTTCGCGCAAATACGTGATGCGCCCTTTGACCATCTGGCCGATGAGGATGGGGCCGCTGAATTCGCTGCGGTGCAGAAAGGCAATCCACCGTTCCCGCGTCATGAGGTATGCTCCCTGGTCAGTCATGTTGTAGACCGCCCCTTCGACCCAGTCGCCGACCTTGGCGTCCGTCGCCGCTCTGGAGGCCCGGCGCATTTCGTCTTCTACTTCCATGGATACGGCCAGGCGATGGGACTTGTCTTCATACAGCTTTACCCACACGTATTCCCCTTCCTTGGGGCGGCCCTTCATTTCTGCAAAGGGCATAAAAATGCCTCGTTCCGTACCGACGTCGACGAAGGCGCCGAAGCGCGTCGTGTTGATGACCGGCGCATAGCCGATCTGACCGACCTTGATTTTCGGCAGGCGCATGCTGGCCGTCAGGCGGCCCGACGGGTCGTGGTACAAGAAGACCGTAACCTTGTCGCCGATGTTGACTTCTTCGGTCTGCTGATTTTTATGGAGCAGTATGTCGTCATTCGTATTGCCCGTGCCGCCGTTTAAAAATACGCCCATGTCACTGGCGCGCAATACTTCCAGCGTGGCAATGCTGTTTTCCTGCAGTACCTGCATCTTACTCACCTTCGAACGGAATCCGTTCGGCGTCGCACCACAAGTTTTCCAAATCATAGTAGCTGCGGTCCTGTTCGACAAATACGTGAGCTACGACTTCGCCGGCATCGATGAGTATCCACTTACCTTCACGATAGCCTTCGACGTGGCGTACGTCGTAGCCGTGCTTTTCCATTTCTTCTTCAATGTTGTCGGCAATGCTCTGGGCCTGCTTGTTGTTGCGGGCGCTGCAGATGACGAAGTAATCGGCCATCATGGACGACTGTTCCATGTCGAGGATGACGATGTTCCAGCTCTTTTTGTCGCTGGCAGCCTGGGCCGCAATTTCATAGCTTTTCAGTTCTCTTTCTTCTTTCGTTGTCTTTATGGTAATTGGCATTCTGTGTTCTCCTTCTCTGACTCTGCCTTACGGCGTGTTGCTGGGCGGTTCGGGCGCCGGCGCGATGGTGTTGTTCGTCGCGCCGATAATTTTCTGCCCTTCTACGGGGTCGTAGCTCCACAGCGTTTTGCCGCCTGTCGCCCCGTCGTTGGTATTTTCGCCGGGCAAAATATAAAAATGAATGTCTTCAGCCGGCACGTGGCGGAAGCTGAAGGCCAGGGCCGCTATATCCTTTGCGGAAATATTCGAATCTACGTTGTTCCAGAAGCGGTATAAAAACAGCATGTTGGAAATACCGAAGCGCTGCTGCCGGTCGGCGTAAAACAGCTTGACCAGCCGTTCCTGCCGCTGGGTTCGCGACAGGTAGCCGTCTTCGTCGATGTAGCGCATGTAGCCCGCCGCTTCCTGCCCTGTCAGGGTCTGATACCCTTGAAACAGGTTGATATCCGTCGCGCCCGTTTCGTCGGCGTGGTACATATTTTCTTCCACATACATGGGCAGTCCGCCGCTCATGTCGATCATCTTCACGAAGGTATCTTCGGAAAATTCGACATAAAAAGGAACGGGAATGTGAAACATGTCTTCCACAACGGCCTGAACGAGGGTCCGGCCGCCTTCAGTATACACGTCCTGGAGCTCCTGAATCCCCTTTTCCTTGCGGCCCTCAATCTTCGTATTGTCCGGCAGCATAATGAAGTCGATATGCTTCTTTTCCTTATTGACTGCCGCCAGGCCGACGAAGTTGACCTGCTGCGGCGTGTTGCCGTCGCGGCCGATGACCAGTACGTACAGGGGCGTATCGGGGCTGATCTGCTCAAAGGAACCTGACGCGCCGTTCTGCACGGCGTCGAGGCGGTTCTGAAACTGTTCGGCCCGGGACGTCTGGTAGTGCCGCCACGCCGTCACGGACAAGAACAGGACGGCCGCAACGGCGACGATGCCCGCCAGCAGGTGCAGCAGCTTTTTGCGCCGCTCCCGTTCGCCCGGCATAGTATGCTTTTTTTTCGGACGGTGAAACCATTTCTTCTTATCCATGATGGGTCCGATCCTTCTTCATCGACAAAATATGGGCGTTCCGATTGGTCACCGTGCCGACGTAAATCGTCTTGCCCTGCTCCAGCAGATGGAATATGGTCGAATCGTAGCCGGCCAGCACGGCTTTATCCAGGTCTTCCGCAGCTAGTCGGCGCAGCTTGTCCACGCCGTCGAAATCGCGGTTGACCTCGATGTAATCAGCCATAAAAATAATTTTTTCCAAAAGGCTCATATGCTCGGCCCCCGTCGTATGATGGGCCAGGGACGCCAAAAGGTCGGCGTCGTCGATGCCGTACTGCTCCCTGGCTATGGTCACGGCAGCGTAGCCGTGGAGCAGGCTGCCGATAGAAACGACCGTATCGGGCAAGGTACTGCCGAAGCTTCGCCAGGCCAGCTTCTGCATGGCCGGCAGGTCCATCTGCTTGGCCGCGTCGTGCAGCAGGCCGGCAACCTCGGCCTGATCGACATCGCCGCCGTACTGCTCGGCCAGCTGGCGCGCCGCCTGGGCCACGCCCAGTACGTGCTGATACCGGTGCGGGCTCAGCGTCGCTTTTAAATGTTCTTTAATGGTTGTCTTGAGTTCTTCGCTGTACATTGATATACTCCATGTTTTTCGATATATTCTATAACGACTTTGGGCATCATGTATCGGACGGACAGTCCGCTGCGTATACGGTGCCGCAGTTCAGTCGAAGAGATTTGCATAGTCGGTACGGTCAGCTTTAAAATGTGCTTTCCCAGCTCGCCGAAATGCTCGACGACCTGACCGATGGACTGCGTGCCGTCGGGCCGCGTCGCGCCGACAAACTGGCACAGCGAGAGGATTTCCTCCGGCTTGTACCACTGCGGCAGATCCTGTATCGTATCGGTTCCCGATATAAAATACAAAATATACGACGGGCCGTAAAATTCCTTTAAAAAGCGCAGCGTATCGACGGTGTACGACCGTCCCTTGCGGCGTATTTCCAAATCGCTGACGGCAAAATAGGGATTGTCGGCCGTCGCCAGCCTGGTCATGGCCAGGCGCTGCTCCGCCGTTGCGCCGTCTATATTTTTATTGGGCGTTATGTACGAAGGGATGAACAGCACCCTG
Organism: uncultured Megasphaera sp.; assembly: GCA_900554215.1. GTDB lineage: Bacteria > Bacillota > Negativicutes > Veillonellales > Megasphaeraceae > Megasphaera. Next base: position 1,271 of record USGG01000037.1, on the reverse strand, counting down.
TCGAGATGAAAGGTCTGCCGCGCTTCTTCGGCGATCATCAGGTGTCCCAGGTGAATAGGATTAAAAGTTCCCCCCATGATCCCCAGCCTAGTGATTTCCATGGTACAGATAAATTCCTCCCCACACCAGCGCCAGCGTCAGGCCGTATAACAACAGCCAGATGGCGTAGTGCTTGTATTCGTAGCGAGTCTTCGGCGCTGACAGGTACTGCCGCAGCGTCCGCATGTAGGCCTGCACGACGCGCTTCATTACCGGATCTGGCCCTGACCGCGGACGACGTATTTATAGGATACGAGTGCTTCCAGCCCCATGGGGCCGCGGACGTGCAGCTTCTGCGTGCTGATGCCGATTTCTGCGCCGAAGCCGAATTCAAAGCCGTCGGTAAAGCGGGTAGAGGCGTTGACGTATACCGCCGCCGAATCGACGCTGCGCAGAAAGGCTTCGGCCGTTTCCGGATTGTCCGTTACGATGGCTTCGGAGTGATGCGTGCTGTAGCGACGGATGTGCTCCAGCGCTTCGTCTAAAGATGATACCGTCCGAATAGACATGACGAGGGCGTTGTATTCCGTTTCCCAGTCGGCTTCCTCTGCGGCGAGGACGGCGCTGTCGACGCTGCGCGCCAGGTCGTCGCCGCGCATTTCGACGCAGTCCTGCTTCATGACCGGCACGAGCTTTTTCATCAGCGGGGCCAATACGCTTTCATGAACCAGCAGCGTTTCCATGGCGTTGCACGTCGACGGCCGGGACACCTTGGCGTTTTCAATGATGCGGACGGCCATGTCCAGGTCGGCGTCCTTGTCGACGTAAACGTGGCAGACGCCGCTTCCCGTTTCGACGCAGGGAACCGTCGCCGTTTCGACGACCATGCGGATGAGGCCGGCGCCGCCGCGGGGAATAGCCAGGTCGATGTACTGACGCAGGGTCAGCAGTTCCTTCACCAAGGCCCGGTCCGTATTTTCCAGCAGCCCTACGACGTCGGGATTGAGGCCCGCCGCTTTGAGTGCATCCTTAATGACAGCAACTAAAGCCGTATTGGAATGAATGGCCTCGCTGCCGCCGCGGAGGACGCAGGCGTTGCCAGACTTGATGCACAAAGCCGCGGCATCTACAGTGACGTTGGGCCGCGATTCGTAAATGATGGCGATAACGCCCAGAGGAACAGTCACCTTGCAAAGGTGCAGGCCGTTGGGCCGGTCCTTTGAAGGCGGGTACTTATCTGGTGGAATGCCGCAAGGCCAACCATCGTAAGACGCAAAAGGAAATCCACGTGG
>USGG01000036.1 GCA_900554215.1 uncultured Megasphaera sp. | reverse complement strand
ATGGAGCGTTGGACGGAAAGCCGGTCTGGTCGTGGCCTGCGTGACGCCTGTCTTTGCCTGGCTGGAAGGGATGCTGCCCTTTTTGCCTTTCATATTTCCCGTTGCGGCTGGAAACTGTGCCTTTGTCCTCGCCGTCGGCGCGTTGCGGCGGTTTCGCGCGGCCGGACTGGCCGGCGCGGCATTGTGCAAGGCTGCCGTGGTGTACGGCGCTTTTTATGTCTTGTTCAGCTATGTGGAATTTCCTGCCGCCGTACGGCACATGATATTGCTGGTCATGAGCTGGCCTCAAATCGTGACGGCTGCGGCCGGCGGCGTGTTAGCCTATGTCATTGTCAAGCGCTTGCCCCGTCTGGAAGGACCGCACTGATACCTGTCGTTTTAGGAGGAACGCATTCATGAGCATATTTTATTACCTGCCGGCTTTCATCGGCATCGTGTTTATCATCGTCGGTACCTATCACGGCTGGAAGCTCCGACGCCTCGTCGGCCGCTGCAAGGCTGCTGCTACGGGGACGCTGCTAGGCTTTGAGCAGCAGAAATCGAAGAGCGGCGACCGGTATTTTCCTGTCGTCGAGTTCAGTGACGGCGAACAGACCTATCGGGCCCGCTATGGCTTCGGCTCGCCCGAATGGGATATCGTCGCCGGCGACGAAGTGGATTTGCGTTACAACCCGGATAATCCGGAAGAAATTTATTTGTATCACAAGCAGAGCCTGCGGCAGCAGTATGCCAGCCCGTTTTTCGTGATTGTCGGGGGGCTGATTTTTATTTTCGCTTACTACTATCTTTTGTAATATATGAGGACGGAAAAGGAGGAGATTATGACGACAACGATATCATCCTATCCGGTCAATCCTGAAGCCGTGCAGGCTATGAAACAATTTTTGGAAGCCTTGGGACTGGATTTGACGGCCTTGGGCATGGAAAAGACGCCGTACCGCGTTGCCGAGGCCTTCAGCCAGTTTTTTTCCGGCCTGCGGGAAAATCCTGACGACGAGTGGGCCGCTCCGATTATATCGCAGACGAACGGCTTGGTAGCCGTCCGCAACATCCGCTTCCAGTCTATGTGCGAGCACCATCTCCTGCCGTTCTTCGGGACCGCCCATATTGCGTATTATCCCCAAGACGGGCGCATTGCCGGCTTCGGACATTTTGCTAGGGCCGTCGGCGTCCTGGCCCGCCGCCCGCAGCTGCAGGAACGGCTGACTGAGGACTTATGCCAATCGCTGTGCCGGGGACTCCAGCCGAAAGGAGTGCTTGTCGTCGTCAAGGCAACCCATCTGTGCCTGACGATGCGCGAGGGTATGGCTGCCGACGCCGACATCGTCACGGCGGCGACCAGCGGCTGCCTTCAGGCCGGCACGAAGGAATACGACCAGGCCTGGAAGCTGCTCATGGGCGATGCCGGAGGCGGTACTATACGGATGAAAGAGGAAGAACCATGGACACGATAACTATAAAGGGAATGCATTTTTACGGCTATCACGGCTGTCTGCCGGAAGAACAGCGGACGGGACAGCCCTTTCACGTCGACGCCGTGCTGTACGCCGATTTGTCAAAGGCCGGGACCAGTGATGAGTTGAACGATACGATTGATTACAGCAAGGTGTATCAGCTCGTACAGTCTATCGTAGAAGACCGGACGTACCGGCTCATCGAACGGCTGGCTGCGGTCATTGCCGACGAGGTGCTGGCCGGTTTTCCTGTCGATGCTGTGCGCATTGCCGTGCACAAGCCGCAGGCTCCGATTGGCGGCCCCTTTGACGACGTGGCGGTGACGGTGGAAAGGAGACGCCATGGCTAGATTTTATATCAGCGTCGGCGCAAATCTGGGCGACAGGGCGCAGAGTCTGCGCAAGGCCATCGACTGTCTGCGCCGGACGGAGGGCGTTGCTGTCGCAGCGGTGTCGCCGTGGTATGAAACACCGCCGTGGGGCAAGACGGACCAGCCAGCCTTTCTTAACGGCGCGGCGGCCGTCGACGCGGACATGAGCGGACAAGAACTGCTGGATATTTGCTTATCCATTGAGAAAGAGCTGGGCCGGGTGCGCCATGAAAAATGGGGAGCCCGGGTCATCGACATGGATCTCGTGTACAGCCCGGATGAGAGAAGCTGTACGGAGACGCTGAAGCTGCCGCATCCCTATATGCTGGAACGGGCCTTTGTCCTCGTGCCGCTGCGGGATATTGCTCCGGATTTGATCCTGGAAGGAAAAACTATTGACCAGTGGATAGACGACCTGCCTGATGCCGGGCAGGTCAAGCCATACGTGTAAAAGGGGGAGAGCGTAGTGGAAAAAATATTGATTGCCGACGACGAGCAGCTCATGCGCCAGCTCGTCGTAGATTTTCTCCAGCCCGAAGGCTATGAGCTCATCGAAGCGGCCGACGGCAAGGAAGCGCTGGAGCTGTATAAGAAGGAACATCCCGACTTGGTCCTTCTCGACGTCATGATGCCGGGCTACGACGGCTGGACTGTATGCCGCGAAATCCGCCGCGAATCGGCCGTGCCTATTATGATGCTTACGGCCAAGGGCGAGGAAATCGACCAGCTCTTCGCTTACGATTTGGGCGTCGACGAATATATTACCAAGCCCTTCAGCCCGAAAATCTTGGTGGCAAAGATTAAGGCTCTCTTGCGCCGCGTCCAGAAGGAGCAGGAAGTGCAGAAGATTGAGGACGGCGTGTCTATCGACCAAGAGGCGCGTCAGGTCGTCCTAGACGGCAAGAACATCGATTTGAGCCCGACGGAATACAAGCTGCTGACCTATCTGGTCAGCAACGCCGGCAAGGCATTGAGCCGCCGTCAGATTCTCAATAAGGTGTGGAACTACGATTATTACGGCGATTTGCGCACTGTCGACACGCATATCAACCGCCTGCGCATCAAGCTGGGCGATAAGGGAAAATACATTCAAACCGTCCGCGGCTACGGATACCGCTACGATGCCAAATGACGCGCCTGTCCCTGCGGGTACAGTCGGGCATGTATGTTCTCGGCTTTACCCTCTTTTTCATTCTGACTCTCATTGGAGCCATTGGGTTTGGGTTTAACCGTTACTTTTTTGATGCTAAGCAGGATTCCATGGCCGAGGCAAGCCGCCAGATCAGTCGTATTTATCAGGAAAAGGGCCGCAGCGGCGAAGAAGAGATTGACATGGTGAGCCAAAATGTGGGCATTGACGTGCTTATTGTCGATAACCAGCAGCTGGTCTACTCGTCGCGGCCGAGCCGTCGTGTCTGGGTCAGCCCGCCGAAAATGGATAACAACGACGTCGTCGTTGTCGTCGGCAAGGAAACGGAAGCACAGGAACATGATGCTAATGCCCGAATGCCTCAGCACATACAGGAATTGATGAGCCTGCTGCAAGGAAAGGATCCTGCTGAAACGGAGCTTGGTCAGGTGCGTTATTATGAGCTGGATAACAATTTCCGTTATTTTAACCTGGTGACCCGCATAGATGACAACGTATATCTGCTCATGATTTGTCCGATTGCGCCTATGCAGGAAAGTATTTACCTCGTTCAGAAGTTCATCGTTACCTGCGGCATTATCTGGCTCATCATCGCCGCCGTCGGCACCGTTCTTCTGACGAACAAGATGACCCGGCCCCTATTGGAGCTCAAGAGCTTGTCGGCGGCTATGACACATCTGGATTTTACCAAGAAATGGCAGGGGAAGCGGACTGATGAAATCGGCGAGCTGGGCACGAGTCTCAATATCCTGTCGGATCAGCTGAACGAAGCCCTGACGGCGCTGAAGCAGTCGAACGAAGAGCTGCAGAAGCAGCTCGACAAGGCCAAAGAAGTCGAACACATGCGCCAGTCCTTTATCTTCGCCGTGTCTCACGAATTGAAGACGCCTCTGGCGATTATTCAGGGCTACGCCGAAGGATTGGACAGCCTGCACATTGACGAGGCGACGCGGCAGAAGTACTGCCATGTCATCCAAAGCGAGACGGTTAAGATGGACAATCTCGTCAAGAGCCTTCTGAACCTGTCGCGGCTGGAAACAGGGTCTTTTAAATTAGAAAAGACGGCCTTTGATTTCGCCGCCCTGACGGACGAGGCGAAGGAACGCTTCGCCAACGCCATTCACAAGAAGGGCATCTGCATGGAATGGAGCGTGCCCGACGAAATGACGGTGTACGGCGATCCGGAGCAAATCGACATCGTTCTCAGCAATTTCCTGAGCAACGCCATCGATTATACGCCGGACGGAGGCAGGATTGCCGTCGGCTGTAAAGAGCAGGAAACGAACTACGTCGTAAGCATATATAACCAAGGGATTCAAATTCCCGAAGAGTATCAGCCCCGCATTTGGGAGCCCTTTTACAAGGTCGACACGGCGCGAAGCCGCAGCGTCCGGCGGACCTTCGGCGGTCACGGCCTGGGACTGGGCATCGTCGCCGCCCTGGTTAAGCTTCACGGACAGCAGTACGGCGTGCGCAACGAAGAGGACGGCGTAACCTTCTGGTTTACCATTCAAAAAGGATAGAAAACTGCAATGAGCCCGGCTGCGTCCCTGCGGCCGGGTTTTCGTATATATTGCCGCAGGAGGCGGAAGAGGCGGCGTTTCGTGTATTTATCTGGATGCCGTTCTATGATACAATACTAATAACTATGATAGTGGAAGGATGGGGACAAGTGAAAAAGTTTTTGGAAAACGCGGAAATTTTGCAAAATGAAGCGATTATTCCCGACGTTTGGAAAATGGTATTTCATGCGCCGAGGATTGCCGCCGAAGCAAAGCCCGGCCAGTTCGTCAATATGCAGAAGCAGGGAGGGCAGACGTTCCTGCGCCGTCCCTTCGGCATCGTCGACGCCGATACGGAGACGGGAGCCGTTACGATCATTTACCGCCTCGTAGGCACGGGGACGCAGGAGATGGCGGCTATGAAAGCAGGCGAAGTCATCAGCGCTGAAGGCCCTCTGGGTGAAGGCGTGTTCACGACGACGCCGGGCAAAGCGCTCCTCGTCGGCGGCGGCGTCGGCCTGGCTCCGCTTATTTTCCTGGCCAAGAAGCTGGATAAGCCCGTCGTGCTCGTAGCTGGAAAGACGGCGGCAGAAACGTTCTGGACGAAGTTTTTTGAGCCCTATGCGGAAAAGATTTACGTGACGACCGACGACGGCTCGCTGGGCATCAAGGGCTTTGCCGTCCACGCCTTGCCGACGATTTTTGCTGAAAATCCAATTGACCGCGTGTCGGTGTGCGGCCCGACGGTCATGATGCAGACCATTGCCGAAGCGTCCGATGCGGCCGGCGTTGCCTGCGAGGTTTCCATGGAAAAACGGATGGCCTGCGGCATCGGCGTATGTCTCGGCTGTACCTTTGAAAGCAAGATGAGCGGCAAGCGCTATAAGGTCTGCGCCGACGGCCCTGTATTCCTGGCGAAGGAGGTCTTCTGATGAACAAGGAACGCATAGCTGTGAATTTTGCCGGTATTTCTATGAAAACGCCGGTCATGGGGGCGTCGGGAACCTTCGGCTTCGGCCTGGAATACGCCGACTTCCTCGACATTGACAACATCGGCGCTATTATATCCAAGGGCATTACGCCTTTGCCGCGGCCGGGCAATCCGGGCGTGCGCGTCGCCGAAACGCCGGCGGGCATGCTGAATTGTATCGGCTTGGAAAATCCCGGCGTAGACGCTTTTAAGCGGGATATCCTGCCGGAAGTAAGCCGTCACAATACGCCGCTCATCGTCAATATCTCGGCCGGTACGGCGGAAGAATACGGCGAATTGGCTGCAAAGCTCGACGTAGACGGCGTTGCGGCCCTGGAAGTCAACATTTCCTGCCCGAACGTCAAAGAGGGGGGCATCGTCTTCGGCACCGACCCGAAGGCCGCCGCGTCGGTAGCCCGCAGCGTCAAGGATCACACGAGCAAGCCGGTCATCATGAAGCTGTCGCCGAACGTTACGGATATTACCGTCATGGCCAAAGCCGTGGAAGACGCCGGAGCCGACGCCGTATCGCTCATTAATACGCTGACAGGTATGGCTATCGACATCTATACGCAGAAGCCTCTGTTAGGAAATATTACGGGCGGCTTATCCGGTCCGGCCGTAAAGCCCGTGGCCCTGCGCATGGTATGGCAGGTTGCCAACGCCGTGAAGATTCCCGTTCTGGGCTTAGGCGGCATCGCGTCGTGGCAGGACGCCGTCGAGTTTATGCTGGCCGGCGCCAGCGCCGTCGCCGTAGGGGCATATAACTTCGTCAATCCCTGCGCCGTAGAAGAAATTGCCGAAGGTATGGACGCCTACTGCGAAAAGATGGGAATTTCCCATATCAGCGAGATTATCGGCAAGATAAACGATTGACACGTATAGGCGTTTTTGGTAAAATCTAGGTGTATTTTGATAAGTTATGATTCAATAAGGAGATGCGCTATGGACATTGCTTTATGGACTGATAGTGAAGCGGTTTGTAAACGGGCAATGCAGCAGTGCGTCTAAGTGAATAAACCCAAAGGTGATTGCCTCACTTTTGGGTTTTACTTATTCTAAGGAGGGATTTTTTTGAAGGTCGGCATTATTATGGGAAGCGATTCAGATTTTCCGATCATGAAAAAAGCGGTTGATGTGTTGAAAGAATTTGGCGTAGAATACGAAGTATTATTGGCTTCGGCGCACCGGACGCCGGCTGCCGTGCGGGACTTTGCCTCCGGCGCGGAAGAACGGGGCATCAGCGTCATCATCGCCGGCGCCGGCATGGCGGCTCATCTGCCTGGCGTCGTCGCCAGCTTTACGACGCTGCCGGTTATCGGCGTGCCTTTGGAAAGCGGCAGCCTGAAGGGCATGGACGCCCTGCTGGCTATCGTGCAGATGCCGTCGGGCATGCCTGTAGCGACGATGGCCGTAAACGGCGCGAAAAACGCGGCCCTGCTGGCTCTGCAGATCGGCGCGGTCAGCGACCCGGCGTTGGCTGCAAAATACAAAGCCTACCGCGAAGACATGGCGAACCAGGTCATGGAAAAGAACAAAAAGATTCAAGAAGCCGTACAGGCGATGTAATCCAAATTTTCAGCATTTAGCAAACAGGAGGTTTTCATGTTTTACGATCCGATTTGGGATAAGCAGCATGAAGAATGCGGCGTATTAGGTATTTTTGACAAAACTCTGGATATTCCCCGCTACATTTACTGGGGGCTGTTCGCCCTGCAGCACCGCGGACAGGAAAGCGGCGGCATGGCCTTGACCGACGGCGTAGATATTCACACCTACCGCGGCATGGGCCTTATCAGCTCGGTATTTGAAAAAGGGGTTCCCGACGAAGAAGGCGGCCCCATCGGCATCGGCCACGTCCGCTATTCGACGACGGGCTCCAATAATCCCCGCAATATCCAGCCGTTGGCCGTGTATACGCCTATGGGACAGCTGGCGCTGGCTCACAACGGCAACCTGACCAATACGCGCGCCCTGAGGGAAGAACTGGATAAAAACGGCGCCATCTTCCAGACGACCATGGACAGCGAAATCATCGTCAACCTGATCAGCCGCAGCCAGAAGGAAACGATGGAAGAACGCATCATGGAAAGCATGAACCGTCTCGGCGGAGCCTATTCCCTCGTGCTGATGACCAAGGATAAATTGTACGGCGCCCGCGATCCTTACGGCTTCCGTCCGCTGTGCATCGGCCGGACCGACGGCGGCGGCTGGGTATTGGCGTCGGAAACGTGCGCTCTCGACGCTATCGGCGCGACCTTTGTCCGCGACGTACAACCCGGCGAATTCGTAGAAATTACGGAACAAGGCGTAAAATCGAGAATCTTTGCAACAGTAGACCGCAAACAAATCTGTTCCTTTGAATATATTTATTTTGCCCGTCCGGACAGCACTATTGACGGACAGGACGTATACCAGGCCCGCCTGAACATGGGCAAGGAAATGTGGAATGAAACGCAGTATGATGCCGATTTGGTCATTTCCGTACCGGACAGCGGCAACACGGCGGCTATTGGCTATTCCCAGGCTTCGGGGATTCCGTTCCGCCACGGCCTTATCAAAAACCGTTACATGGGCCGTACCTTCATCAAACCGAATCAGAAGCAGCGCGAACTGGCCGTGCGCATGAAGCTGAACGTCGTCAAATCCGTCGTAAAGGGCAAGCGCATCGTCATGGTCGACGATTCCATCGTCCGCGGCACGACGAGCGGCATTATCTGCAAGCTCCTGCGCGAGGCCGGAGCGAAGGAAGTCTACATGTGCGTATCGGCGCCGCCGATTAAGTATCCCTGCTTCTACGGCATCGACACGTCGGTCCGCAAGGAACTTATCGCGTCGACTCTCAACGTAGAGCAGATACAGAAATACATCGGCGTAGACAAGCTGCATTTCATTTCCATTGAAGGCCTGAGCCGTGCCATTTCGAATATTCCGCGGGAAGACATGTGCCTGGCCTGCTTCAACAACGACTACCCGACGGCCATTCCCACGGCGAATGAGGAAGGAGAAAAATATGCTCTCGAACACAAATAAAGGATTAACCTATGCAGACGCCGGCGTAGATATCGATGCCGGCAACAAAGCAGTAGAACTCATGAAGGATTCAGTCAAAGCGACGTATCGTCCGGAAGTCCTCGGCGACCTCGGCGGCTTCGGCGGCCTCTTTTCGCTCATGAACAGCGAGATAAAAAATCCGATTTTGGTAAGCGGTACTGACGGCGTAGGCACGAAGCTGCGCCTGGCCATCATGATGGACAAGCATGATACGGTCGGCCAGGACTGCGTGGCCATGTCCATTAACGATATTCTCGTCCAAGGGGCGGAACCGTTATTCTTCCTGGATTACATTGCCGTAGGCAAGCTGGACCCCGTACAGGTAGCGACGATCGTAAAAGGCGTCGCCAATGCCTGCAAGGAATCGGGCTGTGCTCTCCTCGGCGGCGAAACGGCTGAAATGGCCGGCTTCTATGCGAAGGACGACTACGACTTAGCCGGCTTCGGCGTCGGCATCGTCGACCGCGAAAAAGTTATTACGGGTGAAACGATCAAAGCCGGCGACGTCCTCATCGGCCTTCCGTCGACAGGCGTTCATTCCAACGGCTTTTCGCTGGTCCGCAAGATCGTCTTTGAACGGATGAACATGAAGCTCGACCAATACGTCGACGAATTAGGCATGACCATCGGCGAATGCCTGCTCACGCCGACACGCCTCTATCCGAGACCGTGTCTGCCCATTATCCGCAATTTCGACGTCAAGGGCATGGTGCACATTACAGGCGGCGGCTTCTATGAAAATATTCCCCGCGTGCTGCCGAAGGACGTAGGCGTGGAAATCGACGTGACGTCGTGGCCGCAGCTGCCGATTTTCGGCCTTCTTCAGAAATGGGGCAGCGTAGACAAGCGCGAAATGTACCGTACCTTCAACATGGGCATCGGCATGATCATGATCGTCGACGCGAAGGACGCCGACGCCGTCATGGCCAACCTGGCTGAACGGGACGAAAAGGCCTATGTCATCGGCAAGGTCGTCGATTCGGACGTGCCGGTTACGCTGCAGGGAGGCGCATTCAATGACTAAGAAGCGCATGGTTATCTTTGCTTCGGGCCGCGGCTCCAACGCCGTTGCCCTGCATGAAGCTGTGGAAGCCGGCGCCATTAACGCCGAAGTCAAGGCGCTGGTCTGTGATATTCCCGGCGCGCCCGTCATGGACCGGGCCAGGGAATGGGGTGTGCCGGTTATTCTGGCAGACCGCAAGCAGTTTGGCTCCAAGGCGGAATTTGAACAATTCATCCTCGACCAGATTGCGCCGTATCAGGCCGACGTCATCTGCCTGGCTGGGTTTATGCGGCTTCTCAGCGGTTATTTTATTTCCCGCTATGAACATAAAATCATCAATATCCATCCGGCATTGCTGCCGTCCTTCCGCGGCCTGCACGCCCAGCGCCAGGCTTTGGAAGCGGGCGTAAAAATTGCCGGCTGCACCGTTCACTTCGTCGTTCCTGATATGGACGCCGGCCCGATTATTCTGCAGTCGTCTGTTCCCGTTATGGAAGACGACACGGAAGATACGCTGGCGGCCCGTATTTTGACGAAGGAACATCCTACATTTATTAAAGCCGTTTCCCTGTTCTGCGACGACAAGCTCCGCATTGAAGGCGGCGTCGTCAAAGGCACGCAAGCATAAGGAGGAATTATCATGAAGGTTAAACGCGCGCTCATCAGCGTATCCGATAAAACGGGCGTCGTCGAATTAGGCAAGGCCCTGGCCGATATGGGCGTTGAAATCATTTCTACAGGCGGCACGATGCGGGCTCTGAAAGAAGCCGGCGTACCGGTCATGGCTGTACAGGACGTTACGGGCTTCCCGGAAATGATGGACGGCCGCGTCAAGACGCTGAATCCGAAAATCCACGGCGCTATCTTGGCCGTCCGCGACAACCCGGAACATGTCCAGTCCATGAAAGACCACGACATTACGCCGATCGATTTGGTTGTCGTCAACTTGTACCCCTTCCAGCAGACCATTGCCAAACCGGACGTCACGCTGGCCAAAGCGATTGAAAACATCGATATCGGCGGCCCCTGCATGGTCCGGGCGTCGGCTAAGAACAATAAATACGTAGCTATCGTTACGAATCCGGCTAAATACGATGAAATCATCGACATCCTCCGCAAAGACGGCGAATTCAGCGATGAATACCGTTTGGAACTGGCGCAGGAAGCGTTCCATCATACGGCCGTATACGACACGGCCATTGCCGAATACCTGGCCGGCCAGGTTGCGAAAGGAGCTGCGAAATAATGAAAGTAGCAGTGATCGGCAGCGGCGGCCGCGAACACGCCTTGGCCTGGAAGCTGGCGCAGAGCAAAACCGTTGAAAAATTATACGCTATCCCCGGCAGCGCCGCTATGGCGGAAATTGCCGAATGCATCGATATCCCTGTATCGGATTTGGAAAAAATCGCCATATACTGCTGCGGCGAAGGAATCGACATGCTCGTCGTCGGTCCGGAAGTTCCCCTGACGGAAGGCTTGGCTGATATTTGCCAGGCTAAGGGTCTGGCTGTATTCGGCCCGAACAAGGCCGCCGCGCAGATGGAAGGCTCTAAGGCCTTTGCCAAGGATATCATGAAAAAATACCATGTTCCAACGGCGGCGTACGCAACCTTTACCGATGGGGAAGCGGCAAAAAAATATATTCATGAACAGGGCGCTCCCATCGTCGTCAAAGCCGACGGCTTAGCTGCCGGCAAGGGCGTCGTCGTTGCCCAGACGGAAGAAGAAGCCGTAGAAGCGGTTAACGCCATGATGGAAGACCACATCTTCGGAGCGTCAGGCGGCCGCATCGTCGTCGAAGAATGCATGGTCGGCGAAGAAGCGAGCCTGCTGGCTTTTGTCGACGGCAAGACTATCGTTCCCATGATTTCGGCTCAGGACCACAAGCGCATCTTCGACAACGACGAAGGCCCGAACACGGGCGGTATGGGCGCATACGCTCCGGCTCCGGTCATGACGCCTGAGCTGGTGAAGGAAGTAGAAGAAAAAATCCTCCGCCCCGTCGTAGACGGATTGGCTCAGGAAGGCATCGTATATCAGGGCTGCTTATACGCCGGCCTCATGATTACGGCCGACGGCCCGAAAGTCGTCGAATTCAACTGCCGCTTCGGCGATCCTGAAACGCAGGCTGTACTGCCTCTCCTTGACGGCGATTTGGCGGAAATCATGTACGCCTGCACGCAGGGGACGCTGACGAAGGATATGGTAGCCTGGAAAGACGCTTCGGCGTGCTGCGTTATCATGGCCTCGGCGGGATATCCGGCGTCTTCCCATAAAGGCGACGTCATTTCCGGCTTGGACGCCCTCGACGATACGGCCATGGTATTCCATTCCGGCACGGCTAAGAAGGACGGCCAGTACGTGACGAACGGCGGCCGAGTTCTCGGTGTGACGGCTGTAGCTCCGACGCTGAAGGAATCCATTGACGAAGCGTACCGTCACGTCGCGGCTATCCACTTCGACGGCCAGCAGGTCCGCAGCGACATCGGCGCGAAGGGCTTGAAGCATTTACAGTAAGAAACGTCTGCAGTCTGTTGAGACAGAGCGTAAGACGAAGCAAGGCTCCCTGCGGGGAGCCTTTTTCATAAAAACATATGATATGTATCATGCCCGTTTTTACGGGATAGACAGGAGGATACGAACATGGAATATCGCATAGAGAGAGACTCGATGGGAGAAGTGAAGGTGCCTGCCGATAAATTGTGGGGGGCCCAGACGCAGCGGAGCTTTGAAAATTTCCAAATCGGCACGGAAAAGATTCCAGCTGAATTGGTGACGGTATTTGCCTATTTAAAGAAAACGGCCGCCTTAGTCAATAAAGAGCTGGGTGCCGTAGACGGCGACAGGGCCGACGCCATTGCCTCTGCCTGCGACGACGTCCTGGCCGGCAAATTGGACGGCAATTTCCCCTTGGCCGTATGGATGACCGGCAGCGGCACGCAGTTCAACATGAACATGAACGAAGTCATCGCGCACCGGGCCATGCAGCTGTTGCAGGAACAGGGAAAAGACGTCAACGTTCATCCGAACGACCACGTCAACCATTCGCAGAGCTCCAACGATATATTCCCTACGTCGCTCCACGTAGCGTCGCTCCTGCTCATCAAGCGTCAGCTGTTCCCGGCCATGGACACGCTGTACCATGCGCTTCACGCCAAGGCGGAAGAATACGCCGGCATCGTTAAGATTGGCCGCACCCACCTGCAGGACGCCACGCCCATTTCGTTCCCGCAGGAGATCTCCGGCTGGCGCAGCAGCCTCGAGCGCGATGCGGAGCTGATCCGGCTGGCGCTTCCGCCGCTGCGGGAGCTTGCGCTGGGCGGCACGGCCGTCGGCACAGGGCTGAACGCCCCCGCAGGCTTTGCCGAAGAGGTCGCTGCGGAGATCAGTCGCCTGACGGGCAAGGACTTCCGCAGCGCCCCGAACAAGTTCCACGCCCTCACCTCCCGCGACGAGCTGGTCTTCGCCCACGGCGCGCTGCAGGCGCTGGCAGGCGACCTGATGAAGCTGGCAAACGATATCCGCTGGCTCGGCTCCGGCCCACGCAACGGCCTCGGTGAACTGTTCCTGCCGGAGAACGAGCCCGGTTCGTCCATCATGCCCGGCAAGGTCAACCCGACGCAGTGCGAGGCGCTGACGATGATCGCCGTGCAGGTCATGGCGAACGGAGCCGGGATCGGCTTTGCGGCCTCGCAGGGCAATTTCGAGCTGAACGTCTTCCTGCCCGTTCTGGCGCACGAATTCCTGCAGTCCGCGCGGCTGCTGGCCGAGGGCATGCGCTCGTTCCGCCTGCGCTGCGCCGACGGCATCCGCGCCAACCGCGAGAAAATGGCGGAAAATCTCCGCCGCTCCCTCATGCTCGTCACGGCGCTCAGCCCCACGATCGGCTATGAAGCGGCTGCCGAGACTGCGAAGCTCGCCCACCGGGAGGACCTGACGCTCCGCGAGGCATGCCTGCGCCTTGGCTGCCTGACCGGCGAGCAGTTCGACGCTCTGTTCCATCCCGAAGAGATGGTCTAAAGCACAATAATGCCCCTGCCACGCTGAAGGCATGGCAGGGGCACTTTGTGTTTCAGTGCAGATGGTCGTAGATGCGGAGCATGACCGTCGCAGCCTCGGCGCGCGTGGTCGTGCGCTGCGGGAAGAAGCGGTTGTTCTCCGCGCCGCGGATAAGGCCGAGGGCCGTCATGCGCGCGACGCTGTCTCGCGCCCAGACGGAAATGGACGCCGTGTCGGCAAAGCTCAGCTTTCCGGTGTGGAGCGTCTCGCCGCGCTGCTGCATAAGGCGGTCGAGAATGACGCACATCTCCTCGCGCGTGATGAGCGCCTCGGGGCGATAGGAGCCATCCTCATAGCCGCGGATCAGATTTTTCCGCAGGGCCCAGCTCATCGCTGCCGTGTACCATTGGCCGCCCTTCACGTCGGAAAAGCCCGCTGCGCTGTCCGGGAGGCTCTCGCCGACGGCACGCGCCAGCATCGTAACGAACATGGCGCGGTTCAGGCCTCCATCCGGTTCATACGCAAAGTCTCCCACGCCTTTAAGAAGATCCAGAGAGACTGCCCGGTCAATGCTTTCGAAATACCAGGAATTTGTGGGCACGTCGCGAAAGAGATGGCCGGACTTGCTCAGATAGAGCGTGTACGTCTGGCCATATCCCTCCTTTGCAAACACGCGATAGCGCAGAATTCCGGTAAAAAATTCCAAACCGGAGGAAGGGTAAACCGCCGAGCGCTCCGTCGGAGCAGAGCCGTCGAGCGTGTAGCGCAGCTCGGAATTCGGATTCGGATTGGAGATCATAACCTTGCCGTTCAGAGCCCTGACTGTCGGCTCCTTCAGCGTAATGCCGCGCACCTGGACCGAGGTCTCAGCGCTGGCACTGCCATTCAGATTAAAGGCGGCCACAGCGCGAAGAGTCTGGCCTGCCTTTGCCTCAATGGGACCGGAATAAACCCGGCCGGAGGCCAGCGGCGAGGAGCCGTCGAGCGTATAGTAGATCACTGCGCCCTTGTCGGCCGTGATGGTGACCTTTCCGCCCGCCTCCGTGACGGTCGGTGCATTTACGGGGCCGAGATCCGTTCCGGTCGGCTTGCAGGAGCTGTAGGTGTGGCCCTTCTCCAGCGAGACGCCGCGGCGGCGGAACAGCTCGTTCACCGTAACGAATTCATAGCCCTTGGCCTGCAGCTTGTCAATGGCCATCAGGACGCCGTCCACCGTGGTGGAGTGGATGTCGTGCGCCAGCACGATCGCGCCGTCATGTGCTCCGTTGACGATGTTCGTGCAGACGGTGTCGGCATTGCGGTACTTCCAGTCCAGAGGATCGACGGACCAGAGAATGGCCGGATTGTCCAGCAGCGACAGCACGCGGGAATTATAATCGCCGTAGGGCGGGCGCACAAGATAGTGCGTGCCGTAGCCCGTGATTCCGTTGAGGATGTCGGCCGTATGGCTGATCTGCCACCTCACCTGCGAGTCCGTCTTTTTGCTCAGCTGCGGGTGATCGTATGTATGCGAGGCGATCTGGTGGCCCGCGTCACGGACGAGGCCCGCCGTCACATCGTAGTTCTCGGCCTGCTGACCGAGCATGAAGAACGTCGCCTTGACACCGCGCTTCGCCAGCCCCTCGAGCAGGCGGCGCGTATAGGGTCCGGGGCCGTCGTCAAATGTCAGGGCGATCAGCTTGCCGCCCTTCGAGCGGGTCTCCGTCTCCGGGACGGCCATCGCCGTCGCCGGGAGCAGCGTCAGAAGGCACGCTGCCAGCAAAAGGATCGCTAAAATTCTGCGCTTCATCGGTACTTCCTCCGTTTTCTGTCGTTTCTATGGAGGGCATGCATCCCGCCGCATCGAGCCGGAACACCAGCCGCGCCCGGCCCATAAGCTCCTGCTCCGCCGCCTGCGGCAGCCATTGCGGCAGCTGCTGTGCCTCCTCTGGCAGCAGGGCAAGCGCATAGCCGTCCTCCAGCTGCTTGAGCAGGCCGTTGCGGATGGGAACGCCGTCCGCCTCGCCGCACCACGGGAGCCACGCGCCGCGCGGCATGGCAGCCGCCGCAGCGGCCGTCAGCCCGTCCGGAAAATGTGACACCGGGATACAGGCCTGCAGCTCTGCGCCCTCACGGCGCGGATACGGAATGCCGAGATACTCCACTCTCCATTTAGATATGACGTAAATGCGGCGCAGTTGTTCCGCATGCTTGGAAATTTTGCAGATAAAAATATAGAACAGCCCATCCTGCTGCGCCGTTACGGTACCGATCTGCTCGCCCTGCTCCCAAACGCTCAATTCCATCATCAAAAATCCCTCCCGCACAGCCTATGCGGGAGGGTGGCGCATCATTCCGTTTCGCCCTTCGGCAGGCCAAAGCTGACCGCAATGGCGTTGTCGACCTGATTCATCATGGCCGCATCGAGCCTGCCCATGTGCTCGCGCAGGCGGCGCTTGTCAATGGTGCGGATCTGCTCGAGCAGCACGACAGAGTCCTTCGTCAGGCCGACGTTCCGGCCGGTCAGTTCAATGTGCGTCGGCAGCTTTGCCTTGTTCATCTGGCTCGTGATCGCCGCCGCAATCACCGTGGGAGAATGCCGGTTGCCCATGTCGTTCTGCACGATGAGCACGGGCCGCGTGCCCCCCTGCTCACTGCCGACGACCGGACTGAGATCGGCATAGAAAATATCGCCACGCTTGACAGTCATATCCATTTCCGTTTCACGCTCCGAGAAAAATATCACCCGTTACACTGATTGCTTTCAGGAAGCTCTGCTTAGATCAGCAAGAGTGGATGGCGAGAGATTTTTTGGCAAGTCGAGGTATGGAAAACGCAGGAATACTTTGTGTATTTCAAGTTTTTCATACCGATGGATTGACGAAAAAGATCCGGCATCCGCCGCAGATGATTGATTCAGAGCTTCCGTAGAACTGATTTATTGAGGTGACTGAATATGCTGGATATCAAACGAATCAAGGACGATCCCGAGGCGGTCAAGGCCGGTCTGCGGGCCAAGGAGGTCGACTGCGACGCTGCCGTCGACCGCATTCTGGAGCTGGACGCTCAGCGCCGCGCCCTCATCCTCTCAACGGAGACGGATAAGGCCGAGCAGAACCGCGTCTCGAAGGAAATTCCGAAGCGCAAGAAGGCGGGCGAGGATGTTGCGCCGATCTTCGAGCGCATGGCCGAGCTGAAGGCCCAGATCGCCCAGAACGACCAGAAGCTGACGGACGTCGAGGCGGAGTACCGCACGCTGATGCTGTCCCTGCCGAACCTGCCGGACCCCGACCTCAAGCCGGGCGGCAAGGAGAACAATGAGCCGCTGCGCTACTACGGCGAGCCGCATCACTTCGACTTCGAGCCGAAGCACCATGTGGACCTGTGCACGGACCTCGGCCTCATCGACTATGAGCGCGGCACGCGTCTGGCGGGCTCCGGCTTCTGGATCTACCGCGGCATGGGCGCGCGCCTCGAGTGGGCCCTGCTCAACTACTTCATCGACGAGCACCTGAAGGACGGCTACGAGATGGTCGGCCTTCCCCTGATGCTCGAGTATCAGTGCGGCGAAACCGCGGGACAGTTCCCGAAGTTCGCCGACGAGGTCTATAAGATCGAGAATCCGACGGATGACCGCATGCACTTCATGCTCCCGACGGCCGAGACGGCCCTCGCCTCCCTGCACCGCGGTGAGATTCTCGCCGAGAGCGACCTGCCGCACAAGCTGTTCGCCTACACGCCGTGCTTCCGCCGCGAGGCAGGCTCCCACCGCGCCGATGAGCGCGGCATGGTCCGCGGTCACCAGTTCAACAAGATCGAGATGTTCCAGTACACCCTGCCCGAGAAGTCCGACGAGGCCTTCGAGGAGCTGGTCGGCAAGGCCGAGCGCCTGGTCAAGGGCCTGGGCTTCCACTTCCGCACCGTCAAGCTTGCCGCGGGCGATTGCTCGGCCTCCATGGCGCGGACGTATGACATTGAAATTCAGATCCCGTCCATGAACGGCTATAAGGAGGTCTCCTCCGTTTCGAACGCGCGCGACTATCAGGCGCGCCGCGGCAACATCCGCTTCCGCCGCGAGGCCACGGGCAAGACGGAATTCGTCCACACCCTCAACGGCTCCGGTCTGGCCACGTCCCGCATCTTCCCCGCCATGGTCGAGCAGAACCAGCGTGCCGACGGCTCCGTCGTTGTGCCGGAGGTCCTGCGCAAGTACCTCGGCGGTCTGGAAGTACTCGAAAAGAAGAACTTCTGAGAAGGAGAGAGGGTACTATGGGGAAGAAAAAGAGCGGATTTCTGAAGGAATTTAAGGAATTTGCCATGAAGGGCAATATGCTCGACCTTGCAGTCGGCGTCATCGTCGGCGGTGCATTCAAGACGGTCGTCGATGCCCTGACGAATAGCGTCATCATGCCGGTCGTGTCCATGTTCCTCGGCGGCCTCAGCTTTGAGGAGTGGAAGATCCGGCTGCCGCAGTTCTTCGGCGAAAAGCTGGATGAAAACGGAGAGGTCATCGTAAACTACCTGCGTTTCGGCGACTTCCTGTCCGCGTTCATCAACTTCGTCATCATGGCTTTTGTCGTGTTCCTGATCGTCAAGACCGTCAATCGCCTGCGTGAGGCCGGGGAAAAGCACCGCAAGAAGGAGGCAGAGGCCCCTGCCGCGCCTCCCGAGCCGACGAAGGAGGAGCAGCTGCTCACGGAGATCCGCGACCTGCTCAAAAAGTGAGCCGAAGGGAGCGCCCGATATGAAGCGAATCTGCATCCTCTGCCTGCTGGCTGCCCTCCTGCTCGGCGCCTGCGGCCTGGCCGACGCGCCCTATATGGAGCCGGTCCGCACCTACTCTGCCGCCCTGCAGGACGGCGATTTCACCCGCCTGCAGGAGGCCATCCCCCCCGCCGTGCTCAATGCGGACGGCTTCGATGCCGGTGAGCTGGCCAATGTGCGCGATTCGTTCGCCAAGGGCAGCAGCAACGACTATGACATCACGCCAAAGGAGCTGGACAGCCGCCGCATCCCCGAGAGCGGATGCCGCGTGCTCGAGGATTATTTCCGCCAGCAGTATGACTGGACCATGACCGTCGACGAGGCACGGCTCGTCAAATTCCGCGTTTCGTTCACGGGCGAGCTGGATGGCCAGCTCAATGTCCGCGCCGTGTGCTACCAAACCGGCGGGCACTGGTACCTTGACCTCAGCGCCGTGAATCTGAACCTGTTCAGTTGAATGCAAAAAAGCGAGGAGCTGCGGCTCCTCGCTTTTTGCGTCTTTTGGATGAAGAGGCTTTCAGGCTTGTCATTGCGAGGCTCCGCAGGAGCCGTGGCAATCTCGCAGTACACGCCCGGAACACGGGAAAGCTTTTGGCGAATCCGTAAGTGCCTGCCATGCCCTCTCAGTCACCTTCGGTGACAGCTCTCCCAGAGGGAGAGCCAAGGTCGCCTCGCTCCCCGCAATGACACGGGAGGGAGGCGCTTGCAAATTTGTCACTATGCCCCTCCGAATGGGGTGGGTCTCCCCATCTTGTCATTGCATCCTTCCGGTTGCAGCAGGCTCCCAAGTTTGTCATTGCGAGCCTTGCGGAGCAAGGCGTGGCAATCTCGCAGTACACGCCCGGAACACGGGAAAGCTTTTGGCGAATCCGT
>USGG01000035.1 GCA_900554215.1 uncultured Megasphaera sp. | reverse complement strand
ATGGGCTATCTCAGCGCTCTCGACGGCATCAAATACGCTCTTTCCAGCGGCAAAACGCCGGCTGAATTGCTGGCTGAATTGTCCAAGAAACCGGGCGAAGCCGCCGATTATCTGGAAACTGACCGGGCATACCGCTCTGAAGTCGATGTATTTGAAGAATTCACGGCGGCGGAACGAGACGCCATGTTCGGCAAAGCACCCCGTACCGTATGGGAAAACTTCAAAGCCCTCGAACTCCATCCGGAAAAATTGGATACCCTGGCTTGCCCGGCCTTTGAAAAGCGCATCATGGAATCGTTTAAATTGGGTGCGCTGAATCGCTGGGCCCTGGAACTGCAGTTCCGCATCATTCCGGATAACCTGTCCAAGGTCATTTCGGCAAAACCGCTGCACATGGAAGCCGATACTAATCCGCTGGAAGCCGAACGGTGGACGAAAATCAATGCCCTCCGTACGGAATTGGGCCGCGATACGGATAAGAGCTTGTCCATTTTCTCCAAAATTAAAAAGGCCTTGGCTGCTAACGACTACGACGCTGCTTCGGACCTCATGGTCGTCATGAACGACAAGATGGATGAACTGACCGATTTGTATTATGAATATTCTCACAATGCATTTTAATAGATAGTATAAATATGCATGCAAATACCCCTGCCGACGCGGCAGGGGTATTTCTATAAAGGCAGATATGCGATTTACTTCAGCACCAATCCGACTGGGCAGTGGTCGCTGCCTGTGATATCCGTGTAGATCTCAGCTTGTTCCAGCCGGCTGTCCAAATCTTTGGACGTGATGAAATAGTCAATGCGCCATCCGGCGTTGTTCTGACGGGCCTTGAAGCGGTAGCTCCACCAGGAATACACGCCTTCTTTGTCGGGATAGAAGTAGCGCCACGTGTCCGTAAATCCGGCGGCCAGCAGTTCGGTCATCTTCTGCCGTTCTTCGTCGGAGAAGCCGGCATTTTTGCGGTTGGTCTTGGGATTCTTTAAATCGATTTCTTCGTGGGCTACGTTCAGGTCGCCGCACAGCACGACTGGCTTGGTTTTGTTGAGCTCGACGAGATAGCGGCGGAAATCGTCTTCCCAGGTCATGCGGTAGTCGAGACGGGCTAGTTCTGACTGGCTGTTGGGAGTGTAGCAGGTGACGAAATACATATCTTCGAATTCCAGCGTAATCAGGCGGCCTTCATGGTCGTGTTCGTCGATGCCCATGCCGTACGAGCAGGACAGGGGCTTGCGCTTCGTAAAGATGGCCGTGCCGCTGTAGCCTTTTCGGTCGGCGTAGTTCCAGTACTGCTCGTAGCCGGGCAAATCCAGGTCAATCTGACCTTCCTGGAGCTTTGTTTCCTGCAGGCAGAAAATATCGGCGTTCAAGTCGGAAAAAACGTCCATAAATCCTTTTTTCATCACGGCGCGCAGGCCGTTTACATTCCAGGAAATGCATTTCATGAGTCTTCATCCTTTCTTTGGATAACTTACTGTCGTAATTCAAGAAAATTTGGTATAATAAACATAAAATATTACTTTTGCAGCATGCTGCAAGCAGTAAATGTAAGTTTGCCTTTATATTGCATTCTTATTGTATAGAAAAGCAGTATGCTTGTCAAAATCGAATCAGGTGATAAGAAATGGCAGTACATGAATTAGCAGGAACGAAAGTAAGAAAAGAGGATTATATTGATTTGCAGGCTATTGCGGCGGCCTATGCCGGTACCCATCCCGATGTAAGCGATCCGCATCAGCAGGTGCGCTTCGGCACGTCGGGCCACCGCGGACAGGCTGGAAACGGCAGCTTTACGGCCGATCACGTTGCGGCCATTGCCCAGGCTGTCTGCAATTTCCGCAAGCAGTTCGGCGCGGAAGGCCCCTTGTTCGTCGGTGAAGACACCCATTATTTGTCCAAGCTGGCCTATGAAACCGTTTTGGGCGTGTTGGCGGCCAACGGCGTTACGGCTTACGTAGACAGCGAAAACGACTTTGTGCCGACGCCGTCCGTATCGCGGGCCATTCTCCGCTACAACGACTGCCGCAGCGAAAAGCTGGCCGACGTCTTGATCATTACGCCGTCCCACAATCCTCCCGAACACGGCGGCATCAAGTACAATCCGATTACCGGCGGCCCGGCAGAATCAGATATTACCAAGGCGATTGAAGCGGAAGCCAACCGCCTGCTGGCAGGTCATAACGCCGAAGTCAAGAGCATGTCCTATGAAGACGCGAAGCAAAGCCAGTGGGTCGTGCCGTACGACTACAAGGGATTGTATGTGGCAGAACTCGAATCCATCATCGACATGGACGCTATCCGCGGCGCGAACCTCCGAATTATGGTCAATGCCCTGGGCGGCTCGGGCATGAATTACTGGCATAAGATTTCGGAACAGTATCATATTCCCATCGATTTCGTCAATGATACATATGACCCGCAGTTTACCTTCATGAATTACGACCATGACGGCAAGGTTCGCATGGACTGCTCGTCGGCATACGTCATGTCGGCCGTTACGCAGAGCAAGGACAAATACGACTTGATTTTGGCTAACGACCCGGACTACGACCGTTTCGGCATCGTATCCGGCGCACAGGGCATGATTTCGGCAAACGCTTACCTGACTGTAGCGTCCCACTATCTGATGACTCACCGCAACTTTGCCGGCCGGGGCATTGCCAAGACCGTCGTTACGACGGATATGCTGGCCCGCTCGGCGGCTATGCTCGGCATCCCTTGCTACGAAGTGCCCGTCGGCTTTAAATACTTCGGCTCCTTGTACACGGAAGGTAAAATCGCCTTTTCCGGTGAAGAAAGCGCCGGCGGTTCCTTCGTTGCGAAAGACGGCAGCGTCTGGACGACGGATAAAGACGGCATGATCATGTGCCTCTTAGCTGCGGAAATCAAGGCCGTTACGGGTAAATCACCTATTGACTATTACAATGATTTGTGTGAAACGCTGGGCCGTCCGTACACGATGCGCAGCGACGCGCCGGCAACGCTGGAAGAAAAGGATCAGATCAGCTCCCTGACGGAAAGCGACGTTACGGAAAAGACCCTGTGCGGCAGCGAAATCAAGGCGGTGCTGTCCAAGTCTCCGTACGGCGACTTCGCCATCGGCGGCGTCAAGATTGCGACCGATGATGGCTGGGTAGCGGCGCGCCCGTCCGGCACGGAAGATCTGTATAAGCTGTATGCGGAAAGCTTCGTGTCCCAGGAACAGGCGGCAGCACTGCTGGAAGAAGGCAAGGCGCTGATTTCCAAAGCCTTGGCTAAATAAACAATACTATACTATGACGGAAAGAAGAAAGGACGGGCGAAAGCGTGTCCTTTCTTTTCCGGAAAATTTCCGTAAGCGGCGCGGCGGGACAGCGCTATTATGCAGCGCAGCAGTAGAATTTTGCGTTTGACTTATGGTATAATAAAAGGCATGGTAGATTAGAAAGAAATTAAAGATATGCATAAAAGGAGTGGAATCCCCATGAAAGTTGTTATCACCGTAGTCGGAGTAGACCGGACTGGCATTATCGCTACAGTAAGCCAGGTCATGGCAGAACACCAGATCAATATCATGACGATAAATCAGGTTATTTTGGACGGCATTTTCAATATGGCTATGATCGTAGACATGGAGCAGTCGACCGTCGATTTGGAAGGCCTTCAGGCTATCCTGCGGGAAAAGGGCGACGCCCTGGGCGTAGAAATCCGGGCGCAGAACCAGGCCATTTTCGATGCGATGCATCAAGTAGGATAAGGAGAACCGGGTATGCTGACAATCCATGACGTATTAGAAACGAATCAAATGATACAGAAGAATAATCTGGACGTCCGTACGATTACGATGGGGATTAGTCTTCTTGACTGCTGTTCCAGCGACGGCAAGGTATTATGCCGCAACATTTACGATAAAATCACGTCGTACGGCGAGAACCTCGTCAAGACGGGCGAAGATATTGCCCGCGAATACGGCGTGCCGATCATCAACAAGCGCGTAGCCGTTACGCCTATCAGCCTGGTAGCCGGAGCCAGCGATCTGACGAATTACGTTGAAATCGCCAGAACGCTCGACAAGGCGGCAAAGGAAATCGGAATCGACTTCATCGGCGGTTTTTCCGCTCTGGTAGAACGGGGCTTTACGGACGGCGACCGCCGTCTCATCGACTCCATCGCCGAAAGCCTGGCCTGCACCGATTTGGTATGCAGCTCCGTTGCCGTCGGCTCTACGAAAGCCGGCCTCAACATGGACGCCATCGCCGAAATGGGCCGGGTATTCAAGGATTTGGCCGAACGGACGAAGGATAAGGATGCCTTAGGCTGTGCAAAATTAGTCGTATTTTCCAACGCCGTTGAAGACAACCCCTTCATGGCCGGCGCCTTCCATGGCGTGACGAACGGCGACTGCTGCGTCAGCGTCGGCGTCAGCGGACCGGGCGTCGTCAAACGGGCATTGGAAAACGTCAAGGGCGAACCCTTTGATGTCGTTGCAGAAACGATAAAGAAGACGGCCTTCAAGATTACCCGAGTAGGGCAGCTTGTCGCCATGGAAGCGTCGAAACGGCTCAACGTTCCCTTCGGCATCATTGACCTGTCGTTAGCGCCTACGCCGGCTGTCGGCGACAGTGTAGCTGATATTTTGGAAGAAATGGGTCTTGAAAGCTGCGGCGCCTGCGGTACGACGGCAGCCTTGGCCCTGCTGAACGATGCGGTGAAAAAGGGCGGCCTCATGGCTTCGTCCCGCGTCGGCGGTTTGTCGGGTGCATTTATTCCCGTCAGCGAAGACAAGGGGATGCTGGAAGCTGTCGGCAGAGGCAGCCTGACCTTGGAAAAACTGGAAGCTATGACCTGCGTATGCTCTGTCGGCCTCGACATGATCGCCATTCCCGGCGATACGTCAGCGGCGACGATTTCCGCTATTATTGCCGATGAAGCAGCTATCGGCATGATTAACAACAAGACGACGGCTGTCCGTGTCATTCCCGTTCCGGGCAAAGACGTCGGCGATACAGTTGAATTCGGCGGCCTTCTTGGCTACTGCCCGATTATCAACGTAAATAAATATAAGTCGGACGCGTTTATCGCCCGCGGCGGACGCATTCCTGCTCCGATGCGCAGTCTGACAAACTAATGATGTTATATGGAAAGTAGGCGTGTGTTGTGCTTGAATATTTTGTGCCGTTTTTGATTGCCCTCATAGTTGCATACGTGTTGACACCAGGCGTTAAAAAATTGGCAATTAAAGTCGGCGCCGTTGATAAACCTAATGCGAGAAAGGTTCATACCCATGCCATACCGCGCTTAGGCGGACTGGCTATTTACATCGGCTTTATGGCAGCGGTGCTTTTCTGTGTACCTGTACGCCATGAGCTGCTGGGCCTTCTCCTGGGATGCACGGCTATCGTCGCCTTGGGTATCTGGGATGACATCTGCAATATTCCGGCTAAGGTGAAATTAGTCGGACAGATTGTTGCGGCATGTATTCCCATTGCATTTGGAATTCAGATTGAATGGCTGACGAATCCCTTCGGCACGCTCATCGTGCTGCCGGAGCTCGTCGCCGTTCCGGTGACGATTTTCTGGATTATTGGATTTACAAATACGGTAAATCTGATCGACGGTCTGGATGGATTGGCGGCCGGCGTGTCGTTTATCGCGTCGGTATCGATGTTTTTGCTGGCCTATACGATGAACCAGTACCTGCCGGCTATGATTATCGTTGCTATGGCCGGAGCGGCTCTCGGCTTTTTGCAGTACAATTTTAACCCCGCCAAGATTTTCATGGGCGATACGGGAAGTATGCTGCTGGGATATACGATGGCCGTCGCGGCTGTGCTGGGGCTGGTTAAGACGGCGGCGACGATTGCGTTGGTAGTGCCTCTCATCGCCCTGGGCCTGCCCATTTTGGATACGTTATTTGCCATTATTCGCCGCAAGATGAGCGGCGTGCCCATTTTCCAGCCCGACAAGGGGCATCTGCACCATCGCCTGCTGGCTTTAGGCATGTCGCAGAAGCAAGCTGTATTGATCATGTATTTCGTCAGCATTGTGCTGGGGATCGTAGCCCTGTTTGTCGCTAACGTAAACTATCAGACAGGCATCGCGACGGTATTGGTCGTCCTTGCTGTGATTATTTATACGGCGAAACGCCTTGGCATATTGCAAAAAACAACGGCCAATTCTACCCGCAAAGAATAGGCGGGTAGAATTGTTTCGCCTAAGGAGGTATTTCTATGATTAAGGTAATGACTGTATTCGGCACGCGTCCGGAAGCGATCAAGATGGCTCCGGTCGTACTGGAATTGAAAAAGCATGCCGATAAAATCCAGACAGTCGTAGCCGTTACAGCCCAGCACCGTCAGATGCTGGATCAGGTGCTGGAGTTATTCCGCATCGAACCTGATTATGATTTAGACATTATGTCGCAGGGACAGACATTATACGACATTACGACGAAATCCCTCATGGGGCTGAAGTCTGTGTTGGAAAAGGAAAAGCCGGACATCGTCCTCGTGCACGGTGATACGACGACGACCTTTGCCGGAGCCCTGGCGGCGTATTATCAGCAGATTCCCGTAGGCCACGTGGAAGCGGGCCTGCGCACGGGCAATATATATTCGCCCTTCCCGGAAGAAATGAACCGCAAGCTGACCGGCTCTATAGCAGCTATTCACTTTGCGCCGACGGCGACAGCGAAAGCTAACCTGCTGAAAGAAAACGTAACGGAAGAAAATATCTATATCACGGGCAACACGGTCATCGACGCCTTGATGAAGACGGTCGACCCGGCCTATACCTTTGAAGACGAAATGCTCAATCACATTGATTTTCTCCGCCACCGGGTCATCCTGATGACGACGCACCGCCGGGAAAACCTGGGCGAGCCGATGCGCCATATCTATAAGGCCCTGCGGAGCATTGTAGAAGAAATTCCCGATACGGAAGTCGTGTTCCCGGTGCACCGCAATCCGCTGGTTCGCAAGGTTGTAGAAGAGGAATTATCCGGAGCGGACCGCATTCACCTGATCGATCCGATGGAATACGAGCCTTTTGCCAATCTCATGAACAAATGCAGCCTCGTTTTGACCGATTCGGGCGGCATTCAGGAAGAAGCGCCGTCTTTAGGCAAGCCTGTGCTGGTGCTGCGCAATACGACAGAACGGCCTGAAGCTGTAGCGGCTGGTACGGTTCGTCTCATTGGAACGGACAAGGACGTCGTATACAATGAAACAAAACGGCTGCTGACAGATCAGCATGCGTATGACACTATGAGCAACGCTGTCAATCCTTATGGCGATGGGAAAGCTGCGCAGCGTATTGTTCAGGCAATTCTGCATGATTTCGGCGGAGAAGAAAGGCTGATGAAAGAATTTTCCTTATAACAATAATGTATAAACTAACGCCAAGCCATGACTAAAAAGATATGCATATATTTCTTTTGTTAACAGAATATATTGACAAAATTAAAATATTGATTTTAAATTTTTTCCGTGCTAAAATAATTCAATAGCAATTGCGGACAAGGAAACACCACTATTCGCAGCTGCTATCATGCCATCAATGGAAACAGAGGTGTCTGCAGCATGAAGCGGAGGCGTACTGAATCTCATGATGACAATGCAAATCAGATGAAGCTCTGGGATATCGTCATGATTGCCGGTTCATTGGGGCTGACTTTATTTGTCTGTATCTGCGCGGGCGTAGCGTTAGGACGTTTTATTGACTCACATGCCGGAACGGCGCCATGGGGCATGATTGCGTGTTCCCTCATAGGCGCCGCGTCTGGTTTTTTGTCCTTGTATAAGAAAGCCGTGCGCTTGAATGAAGACAAGCCGTCTCGTATGGAGAAAGACAAATAAGGGTGGTGCTGGTGGAAGAATTCGTAAGGTATGTAAAAGCGACGGTATGCAAGCTCATCGGATTTACATGTTTTGTCGCTGCTGTCCTTGCCGCATGCGGGGAAATGCAGTACATTACAGGCTGGTGCATCGGCAACGGGATCAACATCGTGTATTTTTTGATGCTGACCAGCCGCTCTGCGCGAGCTGTACAATTACCGCCGGCACGGGCTGTCGCCTTAATACGGGGCGGCGCCGTCCTACGTCTTGTCATGATCGTGCTGGTATTAATCGTCGTAGCACAGTTCCCGTCTATTCATTTTGGGGCTGCTGTAGCCGGATTGTTTACCTATCGGGTGACGATTTTTGCCGACATGCTGATCCGGCATGTTCGCCAGCGGTAAAGAAAGGAGGTAAAGCGTATGGAATTACATACGGGGCATCATTGGGTCGTCCAGATTTTAGGGATGAACGTCAACATGGATACGATTATCATGACCTGGATTGTCGGTATTCTGGTCATTATCGTTTCTTTGGCGGCAACGCGAAAGCGGTCTCTCGTCCCGTCAGGGATGCAGAATGCCATGGAAATAGTCGTTACGGCACTTCTCGCCCAGTTTAAGGAAACCCTTGGCCCCAAGTACAGTCAGGTTGTATCTATTTTACTGACAATGTTTCTGTTTATCTTGTTTTCCAACGAATTGGGGCTCTTGCCGACGAATCATCTTCTGGCGTCACCGACAAACGATTTGAATACGACTGTGGCCTTGGCTTTGGTATCCTCCGCCATGGTTCATGTCATCGCCTTGAAAAACCAGGGCGTGAAGAAGCATTTTAAGCACTTCTTCCAACCGTTTGCTCCCTTTGTTCTCATCAATGTGCTGGAAGAATTTACGAAGCCGCTGACCTTGGCTTTCCGTCTTTTCGGCAATATTCTGGCCGGGGAAATCCTGCTGGAAGTGCTGTACTTCCTCGTTCCGGCCGGCGTGCCGATTGTCTGGCTGATTTTCAGTTTGTTCATCGGTTTAATTCAAGCGTTTATTTTTACTATATTGACAACATCGTACTTAGCTCCTTCCTTCCAGGGCGGGCATTAAACTACATTGTATATCGTATTTAGGAGGTTATTGATTATGGAAAACGCATTGATATTAGGGTTATCTGCTCTTGGCGCGGCAATTGGTATCGGTTTGGCAGCTCTCGGCGCTGCAGTCGGCGACGGCCACGCCGCTTCTAAAATGCTGGAAGGCGTAGCGCGTCAGCCTGAAATGGGCGGCAAGCTGCTGACAAACTTCCTCATTTCCGTCGGCTTGATTGAATCCATGCCTATTATCGCAGCCGTTATCGCCATCGTGCTCGTATTTGCCAATCCCTTTATTTAATGGTGGAGGAACTGGATTCCATCATGAAAGGAGGGTGTTACGTTGGTTAGTTTAACCGAAGGAACGTTGTTGTTCCAAATTATCAACTTCTTTATCTTAGTGGCTATTTTGGCAAAATTTGCGTATAAACCGCTGCTGAAGGTTTTGGAAGAACGCCGCAACAAGATCGAATCGGATCTTGACGCCGCGGCCCAGGCCAGAGAAGCGGCAGCGCAGCTGCAGGCCGAATACGAAGCGCAGCTCCGCAGCGCCCGTGCTGAAGCCCAGGCTATTATCGATAAGGCCGTAAAGCAGGCTGATAAAGAGGCGCAGGCCCAGCTCAGCGCAATACGCGAACAAATTGCCCGGGAAAAACAGATTGCCCAGGCGGAAATTGCAAACGAACGGGAAGTCGCTATCCGGGAAATGCGCAACGAAGTAGTAACGCTGTCTATGGCTGTGGCAGAAAAGCTGCTTAAAAAGAATCTGGACCCGGATATGAATGCAAAACTGGTTGCAAACTGCATCGATCAGCTTCAGGAAAACCGCATAAAGGGGAACTGACGCTATGATACCGGAAGTCGTATACAGCAAATACAGCCAGGCTATGTTCGATATTGCAAAAGAACAGGGCAAACTTGATATATTTGGAACAGAGTTAAAAGCTGTCCGCGATGCCATGCAGGAAAATCCTGATCTGCAGAAGTTTATCTGCCATCCGCTCATACAGCCCGGCGTGAAAAAGGATACGCTGCAGAAAATCTTTGCCGGCGACGTAGAGCTGCTGGTACTGCAGTTTCTCTACGTCATGATCGACAGGCGGCGCGAAGCGGCTATTGTTCCCGCTATCGACGGGTTTATCGACCTGGCGCGGGCGGCGCAGAACATCGAAGTCGCGAAGGTGCGCGTCGTCAAGGCGCTGACGGCGGCGGAAGAAGAAAAACTGGTTGCCGGACTGGAAAAGATGACAGGCAAGAAGATCGAGCCGCTCTATTACATCGATCCGTCTATCATCGGCGGCATGGTCATCCAGATTGGCGACAGATTAATAGACGGCAGCCTTGCGCGGCAGCTGCGTGATATGCAGCAGTCTCTTCTGCAGGCTGGCGCAACGAATGGGGTGACGGACGAATAATGAAGATGAAGCCAGAAGAAATTACGGCTATAATTAAACAGCAAATCGAAAATTATAATGTGGAGATGAATGTCGATGATATCGGCACCGTTCTGGAAGTCGGGGACGGCATCGCCCACGTTTACGGTTTGGATAAAGCCATGTCCGGGGAATTGCTGGAACTGCCTCACGGCGTATACGGCATGGCCCTGAACTTGGAAGAAGACAACGTCGGCGCCGTACTGCTCGGCGACGACTCCCTGATTAAAGAAGGCGACACGGTGCGCCGCACAGGCCGCGTTATGCGCGTTCCCGTAGGCGAAGCTATGATTGGCCGTGTCGTAAACCCCTTGGGTGCGCCTATCGACGGCAAAGGGGAAATCAAGACGACGGAATCTCGTCTCGTCGAAGTGCAGGCGTCGGGTATTGCCGACCGCCAGCCCGTAAAGGTACCCCTTCAGACGGGGCTTAAATCCATCGACTCTATGGTTCCTATCGGACGGGGCCAGCGCGAATTGATTATCGGTGACCGCGGCACAGGCAAGACGGCTATTGCTATCGACACGATTTTAAATCAGAAAGACAGCGGTGTTATTTGCGTTTACGTCGCTATTGGACAAAAAGCCTCGACGGTTGCCCGCGTCGTCCGGACTTTGGAAGAAAACGGTGCGATGGCGTATACTATCGTCGTCGCCGCTACGGCGTCTGATGGTGCGCCTCTCCAGTACCTGGCTCCGTATTCGGGCGTATCTATCGGCGAATACTTCATGTACCAGGGCAAGGATGTCCTCTGCGTATATGACGATTTGTCCAAACATGCCCAGGCATACCGCGCTATGAGCTTGCTGCTTCGCCGTCCGCCTGGACGCGAAGCGTATCCCGGCGACGTATTCTACTTGCATTCCCGTCTGCTGGAACGGGCGGCAAAGCTTTCGGATGATTTGGGCGGCGGTTCCATTACGGCTCTGCCGATTATTGAAACGCTGGCCGGCGATTTGTCGGCGTACATTCCGACAAACGTTATTTCTATTACGGACGGCCAGATATTCCTCGAAACGGAAGCCTTTAACTCCGGTATCCGTCCGGCTATCAACGTCGGCTTGTCCGTATCCCGCGTAGGCGGCTCCGCCCAGATTAAGGCTATGAAGAAAATTGCCGGTACTCTTCGTCTGGATTTGGCGCAGTACCGCGAATTGGCGGCCTTTGCCCAGTTTGGCTCTGACCTCGATAAGAGCACGAAGGCCCAGATCGATAAAGGCGAACGGACGATGCAGCTCTTAATTCAGCCGCAGTACCATCCGATGCCGGTCGAAGACCAGGTCATGCAGATTTATTTGGCCGTTAAAAACTACCTCATGCCGATTCAGGTATCGGAAGTACAGCAGTTTGCCGACGGTTTCATCACGTTCATGCATACCAATTATCCGGAAGTCGGCGAAAGCATCAAAACGACGAAGGAACTCGGCCAGGACGCAGAAGCAACCCTCCAGAAGGCTATCGGCGAATATACGAAGCAGTATAGCGCCACCCATGAGCTGATTAAAGAGGAGGAATAATCTATGCCGAGTGCACGCGAAATAAACCGGCGGATCAAATCCGTTACGAATACTCAGCAGATTACGAAAGCCATGAAAATGGTATCGTCTGTACGACTGCGCCGTGCACAGGAAAGGGCGTTGGCCACAGCGCCGTATACGGAAAAAATCGAAGGCATGCTGCAGCGCTTGGCTGCGGCGTCTACAGGCGAAAAAGTCGCCTTGTTTACGCCTCATGATGAGGTGAAGAAGACGTGCTATATTATCGTCGGGGCTGACAAAGGCCTGGCCGGCGCGTTTAATTCCAATATCAACAAGGCCATGGTCGCCGTGCTGAAAGACAAGCCCCGCAGCGCTTCGATGCTGCTCGTGACAGGCCGTAAGCCTGCTGAATATTTAAAGCATCTGCATATCGTGCCGGACCAGAAGTGGACG
This sequence comes from uncultured Megasphaera sp., assembly GCA_900554215.1. GTDB lineage: Bacteria > Bacillota > Negativicutes > Veillonellales > Megasphaeraceae > Megasphaera. The sequence goes on along the minus strand of USGG01000035.1, from coordinate 6,887 downwards.
GGCTTTTCCGATAAGCCTCAGTTCACTGATGCCCAGCAGATTGCCCATGTTGCTACAGAACAATTTTTGGCTGGCGAAGTAGACGAAGTATATATTATTTATACGAAGTTTAAGTCAGCCTTATCGCAAGAAGTACAAACCGTCAAAATGCTGCCTATTTCGCAGCAGGACGGCTCTGAAAAAACCGGTCCGAAAGAAGAGTATCTCTTTGCGCCGGATGCCCATCAGGTCTTGGAATCGCTTTTGCCTCAGTATCTGGACATGCTCGTGTACAACAGCCTGCTCCAGTCAGCGGCCAGTGAGCTCGGGGCCCGTATGACGGCTATGACGTCGGCAACGGATAATGCAGGCGAGCTGATCGACAGATTGACTGTCCATTACAACAAAGTCCGTCAGGCCGGCATTACGAACGAACTGACAGAAATTGTCAGCGGTGCTAATGCCCTGCAGTAGGGCGTGAGTAAAACTAAGAAAGAGAGGAGAGCCTCTTCATGAGCAATAACATTGGGAAAGTAATCCAGGTCATCGGCCCGGTTATTGACGTGCGGTTTGCTTCCGAAGCAGATTTGCCCGCCATTTACACTGCCCTTCACGTCACCGGCGGGGAAGGCGAACAGGCCGTCGACTTGGTAGCAGAAGTTATGCAGCACTTAGGCGACGACGTCGTCCGCTGCGTTGCTATGAGTTCTACAGATGGTCTCGTACGCGGCATGGCTGCGGAAAATACGGGCGGCCCCATTAAGGTTCCCGTTGGCAAGGGCGTGCTGGGACGTATTTTCAACGTTCTCGGTCAGACCGTCGACAAGGTAGACGAAGTAGTAGAAGCTGAAGATTATTGGCCTATCCATCGGCCGGCTCCGAAATTTGAAGACCAGTCTACGGGTACGGAAATTCTCGAAACGGGCATTAAGGTCGTCGACCTCATCGCTCCGTATGCCAAAGGCGGCAAGATCGGCTTGTTTGGCGGCGCCGGCGTAGGCAAGACCGTTCTCATCATGGAATTGATTCACAACGTTGCGACGGAACACGGCGGCTATTCCGTATTTACCGGCGTAGGCGAACGGACCCGCGAAGGCAATGACTTGTGGAACGAAATGAAGGAATCGGGCGTTATCAGCAAGACCGCTCTCGTATACGGCCAGATGAACGAACCGCCCGGAGCCCGTATGCGCGTCGGCTTGACGGGCCTTACGATGGCTGAATATTTCCGTGATAAAGAACATCAGGACGTGCTCCTGTTCATCGATAATATTTTCCGTTTCATTCAGGCCGGCTCGGAAGTATCGGCCCTGCTGGGCCGCATTCCTTCGGCTGTTGGATATCAGCCGACGTTGGGGACGGACGTAGGCGCGCTGCAGGAACGCATCACGTCGACGAAGAACGGTTCCATTACGTCCGTACAGGCCGTATATGTTCCTGCCGACGATTTGACCGACCCGGCTCCGGCTGCGACCTTCGCCCATTTGGATGCGACGACCGTATTGTCCCGTCAGATTGCCGAATTGGGCATTTATCCGGCTGTCGATCCACTGGATTCGACATCTCGTATTCTCGACCCACATATCCTCGGCGAAGACCATTATCAGACGGCCCGCGCCGTTCAGGCTATTTTGCAGAAATACAACGACCTGCAGGATATCATCGCTATCCTCGGTATCGATGAATTGTCGGAAGAAGACAAGCTCACCGTTGCCCGGGCCCGTAAGATTCAGCGTTTCCTGAGCCAGCCTTTCTCCGTTGCTGAACAGTTTACCGGTCAGCCGGGCCGTTATGTGCCGCTGAAAGATACGATTGCCGGCTTTAAGGAAATTCTGTCAGGCAAATGCGACGACATGCCGGAACAGGCGTTCTATATGGTAGGCGATATCGAAGAAGCATATGAAAAGGCCAAGACTCTGAAAGGAGAATAGGCTATGGCAGAAAAAGGAAAGACTATCCGTTTGGAAGTAATTACTCCCGATGCTGCCGTATTAAACAAAGATGTGGAATTCGTCCTCGTGCGGGCCTTGGACGGCGATTTGGGCATTATGCCCAATCATGCGCCGCTCATCGCGTCTTTGGATATCTGGCCGCTTATGTACGATATAGGCGGGCAGCGCCATTGCCTGAGCGTAGCTTCCGGATTTTTGGAAGTGAGCAATAACGCGATTACCGTCATTACGCCGGCGGCGGAAAAGCCTGAAGACATCGACGTCCAGCGGGCAGAAGCAGCCCAGCAGCGGGCGGAAGCATTGCTTCACAGCCAGCGGAAGGACATAGACGTGCATCGGGCGGAAATGGCGCTCAAGCGCGCGTTGTGCCGCTTGGACACGGCAAAAAAATACGGCGGACATTAAAAAATGCTGCATATAAAAGAGAAGCAGAACATGAGATTTCTCATTTCTTGCTTCTCTTTTTTGCAACGTGAAAGACTTTATGCTAAAATCATGTGGTTCGTGTCAACCCTTTGGAGAATAGGGGCGCGGCAGGAACGTATTCAGGCTGTCGTAATGCCAGCGGGTTTTATGTTCCCGGATGTTTTGGCTCAGCGCGAGCTGGGTATGCTCCCGCTGCACATAGTGGCTTGAATAGGATGTTTCCCATATAGGTTCGTTCGTATGCTGCGCTTTCAGCATGTGCTGGGCCATGGTATGCTTGCAGTGCGATATGAACCATTTGACGACGCGGTCATTGCATCGCCTGTACAAGACGAGCAGATGCACGTGATTGGGCATGATGACGTAATCCTGAATCATGACGAGCTGAGATGAGAGCTTCAGCTTCCGCAGCCCTTCCTCTGCGGCCATTCCCCATACCGTCGGCTGCCAGACGAATCCGTTCTTATCCTTATAAATCCTTCCGAGAGTAGTCTGCTTTTCATGCGTGCAGAGCGTAATGAATTGGACGCGATGGGCCGGCCAGGGAGCGTTTGTTTTGTTAGTATTCATAAGTCGGTCACCTCCAACAGATATTATATGTCATTATATAGGATGAAAATAAAACTAAAATTAAAAAGACGAAGAATATACATTAAATTTTAATTAAAAAATGAGATAATGATAGCGTGTATTAATAATTCATGCAATTTGAATCATTTGAAAGTCTTTTGCTGCTGCCATGCGGGAGAGGGGATACTGTTCGGACTACCAGAAACATGGCAGGAGAAACTCACATGATATAAGCAGCAGGCGGCATAGAATACGGTTTACTTTCCGTGAATAAGTGGGAAATGCATGCAGATATCCATAAGAAGCATGGAGTTTTTTGCGCTAGATAACTTGGCTCGTCTTGCTTTTGCTGCTTCCCTTTGTTACAATAAATGCAGTGCATAAGGAGGGTTTGCTGTGAGTACAATTTTGCATGAAGTATATGAGTGGGTATATTCCATTATCATAGCTTTGGCCATCGCGATGGTCATTCACATTTTCTTTTTCCAGCCGACGCGCGTGTCCGGCGAATCGATGGTACCGACGCTTCATAACGGCGAATACCTCATTGTGTCCAAGCTGGGGCACGTCATGGGCGATGTGCCGGATTACGGCGATATCGTCATCATCGACAGCCGCGTGCTGTACGAACGGACCTGGAAGGACGATGTGACGGAGCCGATGAATAACTACCTGGCCTTTTTCAATCATGATTTGCAGACGAAAAACGTCTGGGTCAAGCGGGTTATCGGCCGGCCCGGCGATACGCTGGCCTTCCGCGACGGCAAGGTATGGCGCAACGGCGAGCCCTTGGACGAGCCGTATATCAACGAGCCCATGAATTACAGCCGCAAGGACGAAATCAAGATTCCCGAGGGCTACGTGTTCTGCATGGGGGACAACCGCAATCACAGCAGCGACAGCCGCTTTATCGGTCCCGTGCCTGTGGATCACGTATTGGGCAAGGTAATTTGGTAGTACCATAATTTCACAAGACAGTTCGCAATCCATCCTGTCGGTAAACAAAACTAGGAAGCTGTACATGACATGAATTTTTATGTATGTATGCCGACGGGTTTGCCTTTGGACAAGCCCGTTTTTTATTGTAATGAAATGAAGGGAGGCGGCGCTGATGTATAATTTCCTGGCAAATACGAAACGCATGACTATTTCCAGTATGGTCATTGCCTTATATATCGTCCTGCTGTATGTGACGCAGGGCGTTTCCTTTGGCCCCTATCAAATCCGAATCGCTACGGCCTTGTATGCATTGGCTTTCGTGTACCCCTTCCTGGTCGTGCCTATGGGGATTGCAAACTTTGCCGCTAATTTTTTGTTTGGCGGCCTGGGATTGCTGGATATGGCCGGCGGCTGTCTGGTCGGCCTGGTGACGACGTGGCTCATCGTGCAGGTTCGCCTGCGGGGCTGGAACGTCTGGCTTGCGGCCCTGCCTATCTGGTGGGTTCCGTCCTTAGGCGTCAGCCTGTGGCTCTCCTATTTATTTGGCCTTCCCTACGGCATGCTCGTCGCGTCGTTGTCGGCAGGGCAGTTTCTGCCGGCTCTTTGCGGCGTATTTCTCATCCACGCCTTGACCAAGGCATATCGTGTTAATAAGGAGCATGTATGAACAGAACAAATGAAGAATTAAACCAGCTGGCTTCGTTGGGAAGCCAGCATACGACGTATCATCAGGATTACGACCCGGGACTGCTGGAAACCTTTGACAACAAGCATCCCGGCCGGGATTATTTTGTCAAATTCAACTGCCCGGAATTTACCAGCCTGTGCCCTAAGACGGGCCAGCCAGACTACGCGACGATTTATATTTCCTATGTGCCGGATCAAAAGATGGTCGAAAGCAAGTCGCTGAAGCTGTACCTGTTCAGCTTCCGCAACCACGGCGATTTCCATGAAGACTGTGTCAATATCATCATGGACGACCTGATCGCCCTCATGAACCCGAAATACATCGAAGTGTGGGGCAAATTTCTGCCCCGTGGCGGCATCAGCATCGACCCGTACTGCAACTATGGCCGCCAGGGAACACCGTGGGAGCAAGTAGCCTGGCAGCGCCTGTCCCAGCATGATTTGTATCCGGAAAAGGTAGATAATCGTTAAAGCCGCCGGGCCGTGTCTTCTTTTTTTTCGGCGTTCATGGTATAATCATCTTATTAGTAACTGTAATAAAGGATGGTGCATACAGGTGAAAACAAAAAAAATCGTACTGGCTCTGGCTATGACCTTGGCAATCTCGGCGACGGCGTTCGCAGCGAAAGATAATATGTGGCAATACAATAAATACACGACGATCGATATGGATTCGGCAAAGATTTCCTACGACATGGGCCGTGAAGTATTGACCTTTGAAACGATCGAAGTAGCCGGCGATACGACGGACTACTGCACGTACGTCTACAACGTAGACGACCAGACGATCCAGCTCAAGGAAATGGTAACCAAGACGAAGAAAAGCAAATACAAGAGCAGTTTCTATCCCGAAGATATCAAAGACGGCAACAGCGTCATCAAAGCGCGGGCCCGCATGGCCAACGACGTATTGGAAAAGGTACGTCAGGAACGCCGGAAATAATTCAGCGACCCTTCTTACATACGTGTAAAAACTCCCCGTTACGGAATGCAGGCGCATTCGCGGCGGGGAGTTTTATCATGTCAGGGATAGTTTTATTTGCCTTTCAGGCACACCGACAGCCAGCGGGGCAGGGAAAGGTTCATGATGACGGCGGAATAGGCCGCGGCCAGGCCGGCTACGATGAGGTAGATGGCGAGGATATGGACGGCCCGCAGGTACAGGTGGAAATGGGCGGCCAGACCGGTGCAGGCGCTGAGGAATACGGGATGGACCAGGTAAATGGGATAGGAGTAGTTTCCCAGCATGGACAAGAGGCGATGCATGACCGGAGGAACGGAATGGCATTCGAGCCAGTACAGGAAGAAGACGATCGTCGTGACCGTATAGACCATGCCGACGGGGCTGAGCTGGTGGACCGTAAAGACGGCGGACAGGACGTCGTAATGGAGGTAATCCATGACGCCGTAGTAGGCGGCCAGCATGCCTGCCGTAGCGGCCAGCTGCAGGACATTGATGAAGACGCCGTGTCGGCTGATCCAATCGACGGCTCGTTGGAAATGCTCGGCTATAAAGGAGCCGAACATGAAAATGAACAGGTAGTGGAAGACGACGTAGTTCAGCCGGTATACGAAGGCGTCGTGCAGGAACGGCGAGTCCGTCGGCGCCGTCCAGATATAGCTGGAATAAAAATTGAAGACGACGTTGGCTGCGAACAGCAGCGTAAACGACGCGAGAGGCGCCTTTTCCATCTGCCGGAGCAGACCGCGCCAAAGCGGCATGAGAAGGTAAAACCACAGCAGGATGACGAGAAAGTAGATATGATACATAGCCAGGCCGTACCACAGGGTTTTCACGAAGGTCAGAGGCTGAAACAGGTTGAAATTGTGGCTGAGAACGGATACGTACAGCATGTAAAACAGGGACCAGGCGATATAGGGGACAAAGACCGTCCGCAGGCGGCGGCGCAGGTAGTCTTTGTAGGAAAAGGGATGGTTCAGGGGCTGGCTGCAGAACATGCCGAAGGCCGACAGGAAGAAGAAGGCCGGTACGGAAAACCGCGACAGGATTTCCAATACGGCGACGAGCCATAGGTTGGGCGTCGGGTTGGCAATGGCTACGGAGCCGACGTGAATGCCGATGACGCCGAGCATGCACAGGCCGCGCATATAATTGATGGAATGAATAAATCGCTTTGACATTAGGCACCTCGAAAGATACAATAAGATATGTATAGTATGGTATAATAAAAAGACGTATTTATTATATCAAATTTTGACGCATTAAGCAGGTATCAGTATGAATCAATCTATGACGAAACGCATCACCCGGACGGGCCTGCTGCTGGCGGCGACGCTGATGAACGCCTGCCTGATTCCGGCAAGCCCCGGCAC
>USGG01000034.1 GCA_900554215.1 uncultured Megasphaera sp. | reverse complement strand
ATGGCGCCCTCAGCGGCGGCGAAGGATTCGTGGCCGGCGAGGAAGCAGAAGCACTGCGTTTCGTCCTGGAGCAGCATAGCCGCCAGGTTGCCGTGGCCCAAGCCTACCTTGCGGTCGTCGGCGACGGAGCCGGGAATACAGAAGGCCTGCAGGCCTTCGCCGATAGCTTTCGCCGCTTCTACAGCCGTGCGGGCGTTCTTCTTGATGGCGATGGCCGCGCCTACCGTATAGGCCCAGCCGGCGTTTTCAAAGGCGATAGGCTGAACGGTCTTTACGATCTGATACGGATCGATGCCTGCGGCGGCGCAGATGTCGCGGCATTCTTCCACGCTGCCGATGCCGTATTCTTTCAGCACGCCGAGGATTTTATCTATTCTTCTGTCGTAGCTTTCAAACAATTCCATGATGAGCCCTCCTTATTCTTTTCTCGGATCGATATACGAAGCTGCTTCGTCAAAGCGGCCGTAATGGCCTTTGGCGTCTTCCATGGCCTGGGCCGGTTCTACGCCTTTTTTGATAGCGTCCATCATCTTGCCGAGGTGGATGAATTCATAGCCGATGACCTGGTTTTCTTCGTCGAGAGCCATGCGGGTGACATAGCCTTCGGTCATTTCCAGATAGCGCGTGCCCTTAGCTTTCGTGCCGAGCATCGTGCCGACCTGGCTGCGCAGGCCCTTGCCCAGGTCTTCCAAGCTGGCGCCGATGGGAAGGCCGCCTTCGGAGAAGGCCGTCTGCGTGCGGCCGTATACGATCTGCAGGAAGAGCTGGCGCATAGCTACGTTGATAGCGTCGCATACCAAGTCGGTATTCAGCGCTTCGAGGAGCGTCTTGCCCGGCAGGATTTCCGAAGCCATCGCTGCCGAATGGGTCATGCCGGAGCAGCCGAGGGTTTCTACGAGGGCTTCTTCGATGATGCCGTCCTTTACGTTCAGCGTCAGCTTGCAGGCGCCCTGCTGGGGAGCGCACCAACCTACGCCGTGGGTCAGACCGCTGATATCCTTAATTTCCTTGACCTGCACCCATTTGCCTTCTTCAGGAATCGGCGCCGGGCCGTGATACGCGCCCTTTTTCACGGGACACATATTCTTTACTTCTGTCGAATATAACATTGATATTTCACCCTTTCAGAAAACATAGAAACTACTACATCATGAATCAGCGACGCGTCCCTCAGCCTTTGAGCTGATTGTACATCTGGCGGAACATCGCGCTGTACATACTGCCTTTACGCCACAAAAACGTCACGGCGTGAGTAACGGAAAAATCGCGGATAGCGATTTCTTTAAGCCGTCCGTCGTTTACTTCCTGCCGCACGGACTTTTCATATAAAAAGGCAACGCCGCAGTTGCGGCACGTCAGTCCCTTTACGGCCTGGGGGCTTCCCACTTCATGCCGAAAGGGAAAATCGGAAATCGTCAGGCTGTGCTCGGCCAGGCTCCGTTCCAGAAGCTCCCGGGTACCGGCGCTTTTTTCCCTGACGATGAGCCGATAGCGCATCAAGTCGGCCAAAGACATCTCCGACGGCGCGTCGTAATCGGGTCCGCATACGGCGATGAGCGGCTCGTTGGAAAACAGCAGCGTTTCGTACTGATCCTGGTCGAAGAACCCTTCGACGATGGCGAAATCAATAATCCCCTCGTCGACGGCTTTCAGCAGCTTGTCCGTATCGGCGATCTTCATCCGGATGTTCACGTCGACGTGCTCGTGGAGAAAATCGGCCAGGCGGTCGATGATCTCGAATTCGCCGATCGTATGGGTCGCCCCGAAGGCGACGGATTTATTGTTTTGCTGCAGGTCCTGGAGGCGCTGCTTGAGCATGACGTTGTCATGGCTGATCGTCGTCGCCGCGTTGAGCAGAATTTGACCGGCCTGGGTCAGTTCCAGCCGCTTGCCCGTGTAGTCGAACAATTTAGTCTGGTACTCTTTTTCCAAATGCCGGATATGCTGCGATACGGCAGGCTGCGTAATCTGCAATTCGGCGGCAGCCTTCGTATAATTCATGTGGCGGCAAACGCATAAAAATGTATGGATACGAAAATCTAACATATGAACCAATCCTTTCCCGTATACTACAATATGGTCATCAAGAACTCCATTCAACATTACGGATTTACGTTTTCCATAGGAGTATTTTATGATATTTTCCTTGATTCCGCAAGTGGAATACGGCTGAAAACGCCTTAGTTATCGGGACTGATGCGTTCCCACGCAGACGTTTACAATACCTTGCCATTATATCTATTCTTTATATATTTTTCAATATATTTCTTCCATTTTCCCGCCGGGCGCTGCCATGCCCCGACCGTTTCCGACGTTGCGTTTCTTCTGGAGTATGGTACAATATGTATAATTCTCTTATACTATACGCTCTGAAGAAAGGATGAAGCCCTATGAAAAAACTTCTCTCCCTCTTATCCCTGTCGTTCCTGCTCCTAGCTGGTTCCGCTGCGTCCCAGGCGATGGATTCGGACACGCTGCTCCAGTCGCCCGACCGCTACCGCGTCGTCAGCGCCCAGAACGACAGCGTCGTCTACGTCGATATCAATACCATTCAGGCCATTCAGACCATGGATTATCCCAACAGCCTCGAAAACCTGTCCTGCACCCTCTACGTCGAAACGTATGCCGCCCCCTTAGACGCCGAAGCCTATCAATCGGGCCGGCTGATTCGCCAGATCAACGAATACAAGGCGTCGTTCCACGCCAATAAGCGGGAGCAGTCCTATTCCTTCGACAGCACCCTGACCGGCGTATACGCGCCGGACGGCCAATCTTTTTACGTCAATACATCGGCCGATCCCCTCCGCCTCCGCGACGTCATGGGAACGTTCATCAACATCCATCGCGCAGCGGCGCTGATACGGAAATAAGCCGCCCTTGACAGCAGGCCCAACGCATTTTTCAAAATGTAGTTGCAGGCCTGTTTTTTTTTGTTTAATATAATCATGTATGGGCCTTACCATACGCCCATTGTATTGTTTTATAGTATCTGAAGAAAAGGAAGCGTTCTATGGAAACTGAAAAATACATGAAGATGATACGGAACAACCCCTACGTCATCGCTCGCATAGAAAACCCGACCGACGCTATGAAGCTCCTCGCCGTCCAGACCAACGGCCTGGCCCTCCAGTACATCGACAATCCGACGCGGGAGATGGAAGAAGCGGCCATCGCCAATACGGCGCGGGCCATCCAGTTCATCGACAATCCGCCGGAAGACCTGCTGCTCCATGCCGTGCAGAGCGGCTGGAACAACCTGGCCTACGTGGAAAACCCGTCGCCGGCCCTCATTCAGGCGGCCCTCTCCCAGTCGGGATGGGCCATCCGCTACATCCCCAACCCCAGCGAAGAGCTGCAGCTGCAGGCTGTGCGCAAGAATTACGACGCCGTAAAATACATCAAGAACCCCAGCGCAGCTGTTCAGGAAGCAGCCGTCGCCGAAAACTACGAGGCCCTGCGCTATATCGAGTCCCCGGCCCCGTCGGCAGTCTTCGCCGCCGTCCAGAAGGCCGAGCAGGCCGTCCTGCTCCTCTCCCATCCGACGAAGGAACAAATGCTGTCCTTCTTCGCCCTCAACCCGATGGTCATGAAATACGTGCCCAAGGACTGCGTCATCAGCCGGGACGAGCTCAAAGAAGTGCTGCGGCGTGTCCTGTCTCAGGACGACGTACCGGAGCCGTACGTCCGTGCCTTTATTAACTGCAGCGCCCTGGACATGAGCCCCGTCGACAAGGTCCTGTTCGTCGACCAGTGGGGCAGCGCCAAGGCCAAAAAAATCACAGTAGACGAAAAATTAACCATAAAATAGGAGACTATCATGAATTTTATCGACACCTTACGAAGCGTAGAATTAGTCCTGGCTGCCGGCGAAGTGCCCCTTCTCGTCGGCGAGACCGGCATCGGCAAGACCTCCCTGGCTCACCAGCTGGCGGAGAAACACGGCTGGACCCTCATCAATATCGACGGCAACCTCCTGAAGGAAGGGGAAATCGGCGGCCTGCCGACAATCGAATCCTACACGCGCCGCGACGACGCGGGGCAGGCCGTCGAAGAAAAGACGACGGTCTACGCCGTCCATCATAAGCTGCGGGCCATCGACGAGGTCATCGCCGCCGGCGGCACCGTACTATTATTTATCGACGAAATCAACCGCTGCGAGCACGCCGTGCAGCAGGAATTGATGAACCTCATCCTCAACAGGGAAATCAACGGCTACGTCCTGTCGAAGGACGTGCGCATCGTCGCCGCCATGAATCCGGCCGACTCATACGACTACGAAGCCGTCGCCATGGACGCCGCCCAGGAAAACCGCTTCGTCTGGCTGTATATGGAAGCGGACTACCTGCAGTGGCTGGACTGGGCCGCCGACGCCGGCATCGACCCGAAGGTCATGGAATTTATTTCCACCTTCCCGGAATACCTGGATAAGCACAACGACGGCGACATCAACGCCACGCCGCGCAGCTACGAGCGCATTTCCGACCTGTATAAGCTCTACACGCAGCAGGGCGACGTGCCGAAGGCTGTATTCTTCAACGTCATCCGCGGCAACGTAGGCAAGCTCATCGCCGAAGAATTTGTAAACTTCATCGAATCGGACGCCCAGCCCCTCATCGGCTACGACGACGTGTTCTCCGGCTCAGCCCTGAACCCGTCCCTGGCAGAGCGCGTTGCCGGCGAAAGCCACACGCGCCTGTACCTGGCGGCCAAGAATATCCTCCGCCGCTTAGACGATGCCATAGACGACGGCCAGGCCGACGAAGCGATAGACCGCCTCATGGAATACCTGTCCCTCTATCCCGTCGATCTCCTCATCGGCATCATGAAGGACATCAAGGCCACGAACGAACGGGTCTACGCCTACGCTATCGAAAACGCCAATTTCGTCGACGCCTACTTCAAGGCGTACCGCCCTATCAGGTGATCCTATGGAACACAATCTGACCGTCGAAGCCATCCTGCTGTACCAAAAGGCCTCCCTCGTCGCCGACGACCTGCGGAAGCAGCAAAACCAGGGAAACAGGCCTCCCGTCCCAACAGCCTTCGCCAGGGAATTTTTCGCCTTCATCGACAGGCTGAACCTGCGCCTCATGGAGGACAAGGACAATTTCTTCGGCTATTTCCTGTTTCAAATGGGCAAGGAAATCCGCTTCAGCATTGCCGACGCCACCAGCGTCACCTTCAAAGGCACGCGGTATATCCTCTATTTCAACCCCCTTATCTTCCTCGCCCTGTCGCCGGAGCAGATGGAAACGTCCATCAAGCACCAAATCCTGCACGTCGTCTCCATGCACCTCGTCCGGGCCAAAGAGCTGAAGGGCAGCTACAGCAAGCAGGCCATCAACCTGGCCATGGATGTCGTCGTCAATACCTATTTGGACCATTTGCCGCCCTTTTCCACGACCATCGACTGGGTCAACATCAACTTCGACCTCCTGCTGACGCCGTTCGAGTCTTTCGAATACTACGTGGAAAAAATACAGACGGCCCTGGACCTGCGGACGGATAAAAAGGACGCCCTCGAAGAAGGGAGCCGCCGCGACGAAACCATCGCCGTGTCCTACAGCCCCGACCAAACCCACGACGCCTGGGACGAATCGGACGACATAGACGAACAAACCCTGCGGAAGTTCACGGCCAAATACATCGACTCCGCCCACAAGGGCCAGCTCTCCAACTACTTGGAAAGCATGATTTCCGCCCTGAAAGCCGAAGACGAAGACCTGCCCTGGCACTGGTACCTGAAAAAACTGGTCGGCTCCATCGCCAGCGGCAAGAAAAAGACGACGGCCCGGCGCAACCGCCGCCAGCCGGAACGGCTGGACCTGCCCGGCCACCTGCGAACCCACGTGGCCAAGCTCATCGTCGCCGTCGACATCAGCGGCAGCATCAGCGACAGCGAATTCAAGCAGGCCATGCAGGAAGTCTTCCACATCGTCCGCAACTATAAGCATGACATCACCCTCATCGAATGCGACGACGAAATCCGCCGCATCTATCAGGTCCGCGAGCTGGCCGACATCAAAAACCGCCTCGACGTCCGCGGCGGCACGTCCTACTCGCCGGTCTTCCAGTACGCCAACGAGGCTAAGGACACCGACCTCCTCATCTACTTCACCGACGGCAAAGGCGAAACCAAGCTCGCCGAACCGCCGCGCGGCTATAAAGTCCTGTGGGTCCTCTCGGGCCGCGGCGAAACCCTGTCCGTCCAGGAGCCCTGGGGGCTCGTAAAAAAATTAAAAGCCATCAAAGTAGAATACGACCCGGCCCTGGACTTCGACAACGTAGAACGGGGCGGCTTCTCCATGAACAATCAGGAGAGTATGCATTTGTAATAAAAAAACAGGCAGCTTTTTATATTACTAAATTAGCTGCCTGTTTTTTATTATCATGGAGTACTAAAAAATAATTAGGTATTGGCAAAGTTTTTTCCTAAATCCAGGGCATACAGCATGCTTTCTTCGTTTGCGATTCCCTTTCCAGCAATATCGAAGGCCGTGCCGTGGTCGACGGACGTGCGGATGATCGGCAGGCCCAGGGTAACGTTGACGCCTGAATCAAAGGCCATCATCTTCATGGGGATATGTCCCTGGTCGTGGTACATGGCCACGACGATGTCGTATACGCCTTTATGGGCCTTTAAGAATACCGTGTCCGGCGATACGGGGCCGTCTACGCAAAGGCCTTCCTGCTTCGCCGCTTCAATGGCCGGCGTGATTTCTTCAATTTCTTCCCTGCCGAAGATACCTGCTTCCCCGCTGTGCGGATTGAGCCCGGCGACGGCGATTCGCGGCGACGGTTTTCCCAGCCGCTTCATGGCGTCGTCGGCTAAATGGATGCATTCGAGGACGCGGGCCTTCGTCGCTCTGTCGCAGGCTTCCCGCAGGGAACAGTGCGTCGAAACGTGAACGACGGACATCGTTTCGCACCAGAGCATCATCGTATACGTCTGAGTGCCGGTCAGCGTCGCGAATATTTCCGTGTGGCCGTCGAAGTTATGACCGCCCTTGTGAAGTGCTTCCTTATTGAGCGGCGCCGTCGTGACGACGCTGATATCGCCTTTCATGGCGTCGTCGATGGCCCGGGCGATATACTGATACGCTCCGTCGCCGGCGGCGGCGGAAACCTGGCCGATTTCAAAATCCTTTCCTACTTCCAGCTCTTCGACGGAAATGACGTTGATGCAGCCCGGTTTAAAATCTCCCACGTTGTCGATGCGCGCCAAGGGCGTCTTCATCTTCAGCGCGTCATGATAGTATTTCAACACGCCGTAGCTGCCGTAAATCACCGTAGATTGCTGATATTCATGATGATATTCCAGAGCTTTTAACGATATTTCAGGGCCGATACCGGCAGGATCGCCCATCGTAATGCCGACAAATTTTGCTGCCAAGACAGCTCCTCCTTCCACAAAGCAACAGATATGCGAGTTTTATGTTGTTTTGTTTTGTTTATTTTTGTTGCTTTTATTATAAATTTCAACGCCCTATAAGTCAATACAAAAGTCATATCGACAACATGCTTTTTTATCATGTGCTGTAACGACTGATACTCTGCAATATTTCTGCTCGCACGACGATTTTAGTTCACGATGTTGAACCAGCGAGGATAGCCGCGTTATGCGATTTCAACATGATTAAAACAGAATAAAACATATTCAAACAAAAAGGACTGCAGAATGAAGATCGTCTCCCCATTCCGCAGCCCGTTCCGTTTAGGCTTTATGTTCTGTTACAGCATCCGCAAGCGCTGCATGCAGGCCCATATGTCCGCCTTGCTGCCGAAGGCCCCGGCTTTCGTGACGACAGCCATGCCGTCCCATGGGCCGCCGCAAAGGCGTCCCTGCACAAATCCCGGCAGGATTTCCTGCTGAATATGCGAGCCTGCGCACTGCAGGGCCTGAATGACAGCAATCGCCGTATCTCCGCCGGTCAGGAATAATCCCGCCGCGTCGGCCTCCTGCAATAGCTGCGGGACGGCCTCGCTCAGGGTGCGCTTCGTACATTCAGCCAAGGCATCTGTCGACAAGCCAATCTGCTGTCCATAGGCGACGAAGTCTTCATAGTCCTGCCGGCAGGCCGCCGCCGTAACGACGACATCCGTACCGCTCTTCAGGAGCGCCGCCGCCTGAGCAAGCTCTTCCCGTATGCTGCCGGTCTGATGGGCCTTCGCCATGTCGATGCGAACGACAGGCATGCCCTGGGCCCGGCAATAGGCGATTTGCTCCATCGTCTTGCCGCTGATGCTGCCGACGACGGCGACGGCCGGTTTCGGCGGATACAGGACGTTCAGCAGGGCTTCTGCCAAGCCGGCGGAACCAATCCACAGAATCCGGCGGCCTGAATCTACGGCCTGCCGGGCGATATACGTCAAATGGTCCGGCGACACGGCGTCAAACGTATAGGCTCCTGCGCCAATGCCCACGGCCTGTTGCTCTAAATCGGACACGGCATAATGACGAACCGGTCCCGTACAGGGCTCCAGCAGCTCGGCAATATTATCGCACTGCAGCGGATTGCGCGGGTCCTTTGCGATTTCCGTATCCAGCAGCGCCGTTCCCTGCACATACAGCCGCTGTCCCTGCACCCATCGCCCCTGGGCCGGATAGGACGGCGCGAAAAGAATCGTTTCCGGCTCATAGGCGTCTATAGCGGCCCGGACTTCTTCCCGTATATGGCCGCGCAGGGTAGAATCCACCTTCTTATACAAATAGCGGCAGCCGCCGGCGGCCATGACGGCCTGTACCGCTCCAAAGACCTTGTCGTACGCTTCCTGGGGCGATACGACGCGGCTCTCCGTATCGACGACGAGGCTGTCTGCGTTGCCGGCAACCTGCGCCGCATCCAATACCACCTGTACGGGAATCCCTTTCTTGCAAATCTGGACGCCCGTGTCGTTCGCGCCGGTAAAATCGTCGGCAATTACAACAAATTCATGCATGGTATCCCTCCGTTACACGTGTATAAACGTCACGTTATGCTCTTGAAACAGCTTTTCTTCCTCTGGCTCCAGGACGTAATCGCTGATGACCACATCCATGGCCCAGATATCAAAAATATAATGCAGCTTGTGCTTTTTGAACTTGGAATGATCCGCCGCCAGCACGGTCTTGTCAGCGGCCTCCACGCAGGCCCGCTTCAAATCAATTTTCTGGGCGTTGGCCGTCATAACCCGCCAATCAGGCGTCACAGCCTGGGTCCCCAGGAAGTTCAAGTCGAAATGCATCTGCCGGACCATGTTCGTAGCCAAGGCGCCGCAGGTCGAACCCGATTCTTCATCGACGTAGCCGCCCAGCATAATCACGTCCAGCCCCGCCGCCGGCATCAATACCTGGGCGATGGCCAGGTCGTTCGTGACGACGGTCAGCCCGTCCCAGCGCTTCTTGGCAATCAATTCAGCCAATTCGTAATTCGTCGTCCCGGCGTCCAGGTAAATGCTCATGGACGATTCGATGAGCGGCAGAGCGGCTTCTGCAATCTGCCGTTTTTCTTGTATCCGCACCAGCTTGCGGTTGTGATACGTCGCTTCCTTGACCAGCGATTCCGTCAGCACGGCTCCGCCGTGGCTCTTTTCCACCAATCCGTTATCTTCCAGCAACTGCAAGTCCCTTCGTATGGTCATCGTCGTGACGCCGAGCTGCTGCGCCAGCTCGTTTACTGCCACGGCCTTGTTCTTATACAGTTCGTCCAAAATGAACTGCCGTCGTTCTACAGGCAGCATAGGTACTCCTCCTTTAAGGCATATATCATAGATTTCTAAATTTTATGTTTTTATTTGTTCTTTTATGTTACTCATTATAGCAAAGTATTCTTTTTTCGGTCAACTAGTTCACACAGAAAAAACCTGCCCCCGGCAATACGAGGGCAGGTCTGCACAACATTCTATGAAATTACAGAGCCGACTTGCTCTGCGGCTTCCCCGTTTCAAAGTTCCATGGGTCTTTCTTGATAAAGCCGTCAGAAAAGGGAATGAAAACCGAAACGATAGCTGAAATGGCTAAGAGGTAAATGAACCAGGCGTAGGGAATGACTTCCAGCGGCGAAACTCTGCCGGCGGCGAAGCTGGTCACAATAAGCATCTGGGCGCCGTAGGGGATGAGGCCCTGGAAGATGGAGGAAAAGGTGCTGAGCAACGCGGCGCTGCGGCGCGGGTCGACGCGGAAGGTATAGCAGATTCCCTTGGCGACTTCGCCGTTGATGATGATGGCCACGGTATTGTTGGCCAGGGCGATGTCCGTAATGGACACGAGGGCCGAAATCCCCAGCTCGGCCGAATTCTTCCCGTGGATAAAGCGCTGCACCCGGTCCAGCAGGAAGGCGATGCCGCCGGCACGGCTGACCATTTCCGCCAGGCCTCCGGTGAATAAGGACAGGAGAAAAATGTCGCTCATGCTGAGGAAGCCCTTATAAATGGCCTGGGCAAAGGACAAGGGGGCCAGCGCGCCGTACCACAGGCCGATGGCCCCGGCCAGGAAAATACCGCCTACGAGGACGACGAACACGTTCACGCCCATAACGGCCGTCACCAGCACGGCGATATACGGCAAGACCTTGATCCAGTCGAATTCGTAAGGCCCCGACGTCGCACCGGCTCCCGATTCGCCAAAGGCGATGAGCAAGATGACCGTAATGACTGCCGGCGCCAAGGTCAGCCAGAAATTCAGCTTGAATTTGTCCTTCATTTCGCAGCCCTGCGTCCGTGTCGACGCGATGGTCGTGTCGGAAATGATAGATAAGTTGTCGCCCAGCATGATGCCGCCGATGACGCAGCCCATGATAAAGGGCAGGGAAATGCCCGCCTTGTCGGCGACGGCAATGGCGATGGGCCCGACGGCGGCGGCGCTGCCGCAGGACGTGCCTGTAGCCGTCGCGATGAAGCCGGAAATGATGAAAATCCCTGCAGCCAGGTATTCTGCCGGAATATAGGTCAACCCCAGGTTGACCGTCGAGTCCAGACAGCCGCTGGCATTGCACACGGCGGCAAAGCCCCCGGCCAGCAGGTAGATAATGCACATGATGAGGATGTTCGAATCGCCGCAGCCCCGGACGAAGGTCTCAAACTTCTCGTCAAAGCTCCCCGTCAGCAAGACGAAGGCGGCCATGACGCCGATAATCGCCGCCAGCGGCGCCGGGAACTGATAAAAGGCCATGTCTGCCCCTTGATATTCCAAGATGACGCCGCATCCTAAATACACGATGACAAAGATGGCGAAGGGAATCAGGGCCTTTCCGCTCGGCTCGACGGCGGATTGGCGAAGCAGCTTTTTCCCCGTTTTGATTTCTTCCTTAATATCCATGTATTCGCTCCTTCCTGTATAAAAATAATCAAACTCTTCACGCAAGATGTACATACGTCCGCGGCATATGTATTTTTCCTTCATAATACCATGAACGGCGGCAAACAAAAAATATATATCCGTAACAGTATTCCATAGATATTTTATATGGATAGGAAATCCATCCCAGGATATATCCTATGTCCTGACATGGGCTACCTGGCACAGCGATTCCCGCAGGAGGCGGATGTATTCTTCCATTTCCGCGCTGAGGGACATGTTCTTGAGCTGTATCCAGCCGATAGTCATGCCGCCGAATTCCCCCTTGAGGGGAATGGCCGTAATGTCGTCGCTGGCAACGGAAGGAATCAGGCAGCCCGTGCCCAGATTGTAAGCATCCGTATGGGACAAGATGCTGAACATCGTCGAGCGGTCCGTCACGTAGACGACCTTTTGGGAGCAGATTTCCGGTATGACGAATTCTTCGGAAAACTGATAGGGATCGCCTCCCTGCTCATACCGCACATAGGGATAGCGGGCCAGCTTCTGCACGGTCAGCGATTTCTGCCCCGCCAGGGGATGACGCTTGCTGAGATAGACGTAGGGCGGGAATTTATAAAAGGGGATAAACTCCAAGTTGTTTTTCTCAAACAGCCGGTGCATATACGAGGCAATGAGGTCGGACACATATAAAATCCCGATCTGGCTGTCCTGCACGAGGACGTCCTGTACGACCTGCAGCGTCTTGACCTCCCGAATGCGCGCGACGTAGCCTGCCGCGCCGGCCTTCCGCTGCATGAACCGGATCAGCGCGTCGACGGGGAACATATAGTGCTGCGACGATACGGACAGATAGATATCCTTTTCCTTAGGCTGGCCCTGAGAGAAATACTCGTAGATGTCGTCGGACGCGTCCAGGACCCGATGGGCAAACTGGAGAAATTTCATGCCGTCTTCCGTAAACGACGCGCCGTGGCGGCCGCGCTTCAAAATCGTAATGTGAAATTCGTCCTCTACGTCCTTAATGGCCTTGCTCAGGCTCGGCTGGGCAATAAACAGCCGATGTGCCGCCTCCGTAATGGACCCGCACTTATACACCTCCACGATATACCTAAGCTGCTGCAGCGTCATATTTTGTCGCCTCCTCGTTGTTCCATAGTTTTTATCTATGGTTTATTGGCATTACCCGATATTATTCAAGTCAAAGTATAGCTGATATACTTTGAGATAGCAAGAGGGCCCGATAAGCCCTCGCCATTCGGATTTATATACATGCCGATAGTATGACAAGGAGGCTGGTACTTATGAAACGAGAGGAATTGATGAATTTAGGATTTGCCACGCGGGCCATTCACGGCGGAGCCGCGCCCAACACGTTCGGAGCCTTATCCGCCCCGATCTATCAGACGTCGACCTTTGTCTTCGACTCGGCCGCCCAGGGCGGCAGCCGCTTCGCCCTGCAGGAGGACGGCTACATTTACAGCCGCCTGGGAAATCCGACCTGCGCCGTCGCCGAAGAAAAAATCGCCCTGCTGGAAGGCACGGAGGCCTGCGTGTCTGCCGGTTCGGGCATGGGCGCTATTTCCTCGGCCCTGTGGACCCTTCTGGAGCAGGGCGGCCACCTCGTAGCCAGCGAAACGCTGTACGGCTGCACCTTCGCCCTCATGAACCACGGCCTGACCCGCTACGGCGTCGACGTGACCTTCGTCGACATGACCGATCTGGACGCCGTGCAGAAGGCCCTGCGCCCTGACACGAAGGCCGTCTACCTGGAAACGCCGGCCAATCCGACGCTGAAGATCATGGACATTGAAAGCATCAGCGCCATGGCCCACCAGATCGAGGGCTGCCAAGTCGTCGTCGACAACACCTTCTGCACGCCCTACATCCAGCGGCCCGTCGAATTGGGCGCCGATATCGTCGTCCACTCGGCGACGAAGTACCTGAACGGCCACGGCGACGTCATCGCCGGCTTCGTCTGCGGCCGCAAGGACTACATCGACCAGGTCCGCCTCTTCGGCATCAAGGACATGACGGGCTCCGTCCTGAGCCCCTTCGACGCCTTCCTCATCGCCCGCGGCCTGAAAACGCTGGAAATCCGCATGGAACGGCACTGCGCCAACGCCATGAAGGTAGCCGCATTCCTGGAAGACCACCCGGCCGTAGCCTCGGTCAGCTATCCCGGCCTCAAGAGCTTCCCCCAGTACGACCTGGCTAAGAAGCAGATGGCCCTGCCCGGCGGCATGATTTCCTTTGAGCTCAAGGGCGGCAAGGCCGAAGGAGCCGTCGTCATGGACAACGTCAAGCTCTGCAAGCTGGCCGTGTCCTTAGGCGACGCCGAAACCCTCATCGAACACGCCGCGTCCATGACCCATTCGACCTACACGCCGGACGAATTAAAAATGGCCGGCATCAGCGAAGGGCTGGTCCGCCTGTCCGTAGGGCTAGAAAACGCAGAAGACATCATCGCCGACCTGGAACAAGCTTTGAACTTGATTGCAAAATAAGTGTCCCCTCTTCATAAAAAGACTCGTACGCTTCCGTGCAGTACGAGTCTTTTTGCATTCCCTTATACGGGATAATAGCGGAACAATCCGCCCTGCTCTTCCCGGCGCAGCTGGCCGTGATGGAGCAGGTATTCGATGTGGGCTAGGGTCTCGCCCATGGCGAACCATTTCTGCGTCGGCGGGAATTCATGCCACTTCTTGCCGCGCATGGACCAGGTCATATGGGGAGCGATGTCGTAGGCCGTCGAGCCCGGCTGGGCGGCGGCGATGGACAGGACTTCGTTCAGGCGGCGGCGGTGGTGTTCCTTGATTTCGTCGATGCGCCCGACGATGGACGTACTGCCCTTGCGGTGTCCCGGCAGGGCCATTTGGACCGGCAGGCTCCGCACCTTTTCCAGGCTTTCCAGGTAATGGTCCAGGGAATCGCTCATGTTGGGCCACACCTGGATGTTCGGCGTAATGTCGAAGAGGATGTGGTCGCTGGTGAAGAAGATTTGCTGCTCCGGCAGGTAGAGGCAGCAGATGCCCTTCGTATGGCCCGGCGTATGAATGACGTGAAAGTCGATGTCGGCCAGGCGCACAACGTCGCCGTCGGCTACGGCATGGATGGGGAAATCGATGCGCGGCGAGTAGCGGCGGGCCTGATTGGTGAACTGGCTCTTGATGTCCTCCGGCGGCATGCCTTCCTTCATGTACGTGTCTTCGATGAACTGCCAGGCTTGTCCGGCGTGTTCGTCGCACAAATAGGTATAGTCTATTTCATTCATGTATACGGGGCAGCCGGCGGCGGTAAACAAGCCGACGAGGCCGCTGTGGTCGCCGTGGAGGTGGGTCAGAAACAAGTCCGTCCGGCTCAGGTCGACGTCCAGCTCACGCAGGCCGCCGCACAAGGCCGCCTGGCATTCGGGCCGGTTGAACCCCGTGTCGATGACCAGGTGGCGCGTCGGCCCCTTGACGACGTACGAGTTGAGGTATTTCAGGGGATTGTCCGGTAAATCTACGTGGATCTGGTAGATGTCGGGGTTGTGGTACAGCTGTTGGATCATGCCGATTCGCTCCTTTGCAGCAAATAATATCACAGGATATAGCAAGCAGCAGGCTGCCCCGCGGGACCGGCCTGCTGCTTCGTTGTTATTCCGTTACGATTTCCGCCTTGAATACGTTGATGACATCGACGTCGGGGCAGCAGAAGACAGCCGTGCCTTCGGGCTGTCCCGGAATGGCGCCGCCATAGCGCAGGATATCGACGTAGGGAAAGGCGACGTGCATCGCCATGGGGCAGAGCTTGCCCCGCTCCGTGTCGTAGTCAAAGGTATCGCCGACGCGGTGGCCCCGATGGCATCCGCAGGGGCCCTTCTTATCGATGAGCGTCAGCTTGATCTTCGGCCGCGTCATCCTTCGTCACCGGTGATGCCGAAGATGCGCTTGCCGTTTTCCAGGGTAATCTGCCGCACTTCTTCCGTCGTCATGCCCCGCAGGCGGGCGATTTCGTCGGCTACGTACTGGACGTAGGCCGGTTCGTTCCGCTTGCCCCGGTACGGCGGCGGCGTAAGGTACGGGCAGTCCGTTTCGATGAGGATGCGGTCGATGGGCAGTTCGGCGGCGATGCGCTTGAGCTTCGTCGACTTCGGGAACACCATAGTACCTGTAAAGCCGATGTAATAGCCCATCTTGATGAGCTCTTCGGCCATTTCGAGGCTCCCCGAATAGCAGTGGAAGACGCCCCGCGTCCCCTTGCCGTATTTGCGCAGGAGGTCCATCGTGTCGCCGTGGGCTTCCCGGTCATGAATATCCAGGGGCATGTCGAATTCGAGGGCCATCTTGATCTGCTCGATAAATACTTCCTGCTGGATTTCGTGGGACGGCTCGGGCCAGTAATAATCGAGGCCGACTTCGCCAATAGCCACGACCTTCGGCTCCGTCTTGAGCCACTGGCGAATCTGCTCGAAGCCTTCGGGAGTCGCCGACGCCGCGTCTTCGGGATGGATGCCGACGGCGGCGTAGACCTCCTTGTACTGATGGCTCAGGGCGACGGCCGCCGCAGACGACGGCACGTCCGTACCGGGGCACATCATATATTTCATGCCGGCGTCAAAGGCCCGCTGGATCATGTCTTCCCGGTCTTTGTTATACGAGCCCGACGTAATGTGGCAGTGCGTATCGAATAACATCAGCGCACCCGGCTTCCCGGCGCCATGCCGTCGGCGAAGACGACCTGCAGGTTGCCGTTACCGTCGGAGGCTGCCAAAATCATGCCCTTCGATTCGACGCCGCACAGCTTCACGGGCTTTAAGTTCGTCACGACGACGACGCTCTTGCCGACGAGGTCCTGCGGTTCGTAGTATTGGGAAATGCCGCTGACGACTTGGCGCGTTTCCGTGCCGAGGTCGATCTGCAGCTTCAGGAGTTTCTTGGCCTTAGGGATTTTTTCGCAGGCGACGACCTTGCCGACGCGGAGGTCCACGGCGCCGAAATCGTCGATGGAGATTTCCGGCTTCGTCGGTTCCTGCGCTGCCGGGCAGGCCTGGGCCGCTTTCTTGGCCGCTTCGTCTTCAGCGATTTCTTCCTTCAAGTCGTACCGCGGGAAGAGGGCATTGCCCTTGCAGACCTTCGTACCGGCCGGATAGCCTCCCCAGGTCTGTCCGTCGGAAAGGAGAGCCTTATCGAAATCGGACAGGCCGAGCTGTTTCCACATGTCGGCGGCGCTGACGGGGATGAAGGGGCTGACGAGGAGGGCGATGACCCGCAGCGATTCGAGGAGGTTGTACAAGACGGTCTGGAGGCGTTCGGCCTTGGCTTCGTCTTTGGCCAGGACCCACGGCGTCGTTTCGTCGATGTATTTATTGCTGCGGCGGATGAGGCCCCAGACGTCGTTGATGGCGTCGTTGATCTTCATGTCGTCCATGAGGGCTTCAAACTGCTTGGCCGTTTCGACGGCGCAGGCTGCCAGTTCGTCGTCGACAGGTTCCTTCACCGTCGGGCCGGCGGCGACGCCGCCTTCGTATTTTTCGACCATGGCCAGGGTGCGCTGCAGGAGGTTGCCCAGGTCGTTGGCCAGGTCGGAGTTGATGCGGTTGATGAACGACGGCAGGGAGAAGTTGCCGTCCTGGCCGAGGCGCACTTCCTTGAGCAGGTAGTAGCGCAGGGCGTCGGCTCCGTACCGTTCGATGAGGGGGATGGGGTCGACGACGTTGCCCAAAGATTTGCTCATCTTCGTGCCGTCGACGATGAGCCAGCCGTGGCCGAAGACCTTCTTCGGCAGGGGCAGGCCGCAGCTCATGAGCATGATCGGCCAGATGATCGTATGGAAGCGAACGATTTCCTTGCCGACGAGGTGCAGGTTGGCCGGCCAGAATTTTTCAAATTTTTCCGGGTCGTCGATGTAGCCCGCCGCCGTCAGGTAGTTTGCCAGGGCGTCGAACCAGACGTATACGACGTGCTTCGGGTCCCAGGGTACCTTGATGCCCCAGTCGAAGGACGTGCGGGATACGCACAGGTCTTCGAGGCCGCTCTTGACGAAGGCGATCATTTCGTTGCGCCGCGATTCGGGCTGGATGAAATCGGGATTTTCTTCGATGAATTTCAGCCAGCGGTCGGCGTATTTATTCATTTTCAGGAAGTAGGCTTCTTCCTTGACCAATTCGAGGGGACGGCCGCAGTCCGGGCAGATGTGCTGTCCTTCTGGCAGCTTGTTTTCCGGCCAGAAGGATTCGCAGGGCGTGCAGTACCAGCCGGCGTATTCGCCCTTGTAGATGTCGCCGTTGTCGTAGGAAATCTGCATGAGCTTCTGTACGACCTTTTCGTGCCGTTCTTCCGTCGTGCGGATGAAGTCGTCGTTGGAAATGTTGAGCTTTTTCCAGAGCTGCTGGAAGAGGGCGACGATTTCGTCGACGTATTCGATAGGTTTGACGCCTTTGGCTTCGGCGGCACGCTGGATTTTCTGGCCGTGTTCGTCCGAGCCGGTCAGGAAAAAGACGTCGTCGCCGCGGAGGCGGTGGAAACGGGCCAGCGAGTCGGCGATGGTCGTGCAGTACGTATGCCCGATGTGCAGCTTGGCGCTGGGGTAGTAGATGGGAGTCGTAATGTAATAGGTCTTCTTTTCAGCCATGAGTTCTTTTCCTCCTATGCCGGCAAATGAGCCGGCTTATGATAACGTGAGCGCAGCCTGATAGACGCTGCGTTTCGGCGCGCCGCAGCGCTTGGCTACGATGCGGACAGCTTCTTTTTTATCGACGCCCTGATCCATGAGCTTCCGGACCTGGGCGGCGTAATCGCCGTCGCCGGCAGGCGTATCTTCCGAATCGGCCGCCCCGGCGACGAGAATGACAAATTCTCCGCGCGCGCCCTGTTCGGCCAGCTCCTGCGTCACCTGGCTCAGGGGGCCGTGCATATATTGTTCGTACCGTTTGGTCAGTTCCCGGCAGATGACGGCCTGCCGGTCTCCCAGGACGTCCATGAGCTCCCGGAGCACCGTCTGGATGCGATGGGGCGCTTCGTAAAAGATGAGCGTCCCGCCGTAGCTTTTCACGCGCTCCAGCACGGGCCGGCGATGCTTCTGCGTCTTGGGCAGAAAGCCGATAAAGGTAAACTGCGTCGTGTCCATGCCCGACGCGATGAGGCCCGTCAGGCCGGCGTTGGCCCCGGGCAGGGGCACGATGGGGATACCGGCCTCGATAGCCAGCCGCACGAGGTCGCTGCCGGGGTCGCAGATGGCCGGCATGCCGGCGTCGCTGACCAGGGCCACCATCTGCCCCTGGCGGAGCAGGTCGATGAGCTGGGGCCCCTTTTCGGCCTTGTTATGCTCATGATAGCTCGTCAGGGGCGTGTCGATGTCATAGGCCGCCAGAAGCTGCTTCGTATGGCGCGTGTCTTCGGCGGCGACGACGTCGGCCTCGCGCAGGCAGCGGACGACGCGGTACGTAATATCTTCCAAATTTCCTATGGGCGTCGCGCACAAATAGAGCGTTCCCTTTTGAAAAACTTCAGCCATCGTATCTCCTTTCCCCTATTCCTTGCCGTACATATCCAACACGGCCCGGCTGTACGAGCCGTCTGCTTCGTGGACGATGAGGGGCGGCCATATTTCTAAGCCGGCGCTGCCGCCGCGGACGCCTTCGACGAGAAAGAGCTTGGCCTTTTTATCGGGCCGTCCGTGAATCATCTGCAGCGTCTTGGGCTCTACGCCGTGTCGGCGCATGGATTCCAGTATGTCCGTCAGCCGTTCCGTAATGTGGACCATGCGGAACCGCCCCCGGTATTTCAAGGCGTATTTGACGGCTTCCATCACGTCGTCCAGGGGCGCCAAGGGCACGCCGGCCGTGCGCAGGCAGGCCGTGGGATCCCAATCGCTGCCGGGCACGTTGTTGCCCATCTCGCTCACCAAATCATTGCGCTCGCGCAGGGCGGCCTCGCCCATGGGGCTCGTCTCCGGCACACGCAGGTAGCAGGCCAGCGCCTCGGGCAAACGTCCCGTCTGCCAGTAGGCGAAGGCCAGCCGGTAGTACACGTAGGCGATGTCGTTCCCGGTGACGGCCACGCGCAGGGCA
>USGG01000033.1 GCA_900554215.1 uncultured Megasphaera sp. | reverse complement strand
GGAGCAGCAGCTACAGCTACAGGAGCAGCAGCGGATACGCCGAATTTTTCTTCCATGTCTTTTACGAGTTCGGAAAGTTCCAAAACAGTCATGTTTTCAATGGCTTGCATGATTTCTTCTTTAGTCATTTTAAAATACCTCCATAGTATCGATTTTTTCAAATTAAATAGTGTAATTTAAATTAAGCAGTTTCTTGTTCTGCTTTCTTAGCACGTACTGCGTCAAGCACATAAACCATATTGCGGATATTGCCCTGGAGTACGTTGACAAGACCGGAAATAGGAGCCTGCATGCTGCCGACAACTTTCGCGATAAGTTCGTCGCGGCTCGGCAGATTTGCCAAAGCGTCGACGGCTGCTGCATCGATGATCTGACCGTCGGCAATACCGACTTTGACCGTCAGAGCTTCTGTTTTCGTTTCTTTAATGAATTCTTTTAAAATTTTAGCCGGAGCTACAGCGTCTTCCGTGGAATACGCAATAGCTGTCGGGCCTTCGAGGAATTCAGATAATCCTTCAAAACCGATTTCGCTGGCAGCGATGCGAGTCAAGGTGTTTTTGATAACCTTGTATTCAACATTGCCTTCGCGGAATTTGCGGCGGAGCTTCGTA
Organism: uncultured Megasphaera sp.; assembly: GCA_900554215.1. Classification (GTDB taxonomy): domain Bacteria; phylum Bacillota; class Negativicutes; order Veillonellales; family Megasphaeraceae; genus Megasphaera. The sequence goes on along the minus strand of USGG01000033.1, from coordinate 18,768 downwards.
ACGTCGGCTACGGTCAAGCCCGTAAATCCAACGAATACAACACCCTGAGCTGCCTGCAGTTTTTCCTTCATTTCTTCAACGACAGCGGCTTTAGCAGGAGAAACCTGATGCTTTGCATACATAGACATTCCTTCGATACACCTCCTTGATTTGGATTTATATCGTCTTAGCAATAAAAACGGCCTCATTTCCATGAGGCCGAACTAGTCGTTATCAGTAGTACTCAATAATCTACTAGTTTTAGCCTCAGATGGCGGACTTGCGTCCATTATACATACCTTCAGTCTACAGCTAAGAGTGATATTATTGTTGTTCGTCAGCTTTTACAATGCCTTTAACACTGAACGGGTTGATATGAATACCAGGGCCCATGGTGGAGCTGACAGTGATCGTTTTGATGTACTGGCCTTTGGCGCCCGACGGTTTTACTTTGATAAGCGTGTCGACGAGAGTCGTAAGGTTTTCGATCAATTTATTAGCGTCGAAAGATTTTTTACCGATAGGGGAGTGAATATTGCCGGCTTTATCCGTACGATATTCGACCTTACCAGCTTTGCTTTCGGAAACAGCTTTTGCAACGTCCATCGTGACCGTACCGACTTTCGGGTTCGGCATTAAGCCTTTCGGCCCGAGGATTTTACCCAAACGGCCAACTTTGCCCATCATGTTCGGCGTAGCGATAGCTACATCGAATTCGAGCCAGCCGCCTTTGATTTTTTCAATCAAGTCGTCTGCGCCTACGAAATCAGCGCCGGCTTCCTGAGCTTCTTTTTCTTTTTCGCCCTGAGCAAATACGAGAACGCTCTTCGTCTTGCCAATGCCATGAGGCAGAACCAAAGCGCCGCGGACCTGCTGGTCGGCATATTTCGGATCTACGTTCAAGTTTACAGCCAATTCGACGGTTTCGTCAAATTTAGCCGTGTCCATCTTTTTCAAGATGTCGATGGCTTCAGCCGGTTCGTACAATTTGTATTTATCGTACATCTTCGCGGCTTCAGCATATTTCTTGCCTACTTTTGCCATGTCTTTTCCTCCTTAGTGGTTTAGCGGGGCCTAGGCCCCTTCCACGGGCAGGGAAATCGGAAATTAGTCTACGATTTCAATACCCATGCTGCGGGCAGTGCCTTCAATCATTTTCATAGCCTGTTCTACGTCGTTGGCGTTGAGGTCAGGCATCTTCGTCGTTGCAATTTCGCGGACTTTGTCGCGGCTCAGTTTTGCAACCTTTTTCTTGTTCGGTTCGCCCGAAGCTTTGTCAAGGCCAGCTGCTTTTTTCAACAATACGGCAGCGGGCGGTGTCTTTGTAATGAAGGTAAAGGATCTGTCTTCGTATACAGTGATTTCAACAGGGATGATGTAGCCAGCCTGTTTCGCCGTACGTTCGTTGAATTCCTTTACGAAGGCCATGATGTTAACGCCAGCCTGGCCTAATGCAGGACCAATCGGAGGCGCCGGAGTTGCCTTGCCAGCTTCACACTGAAGTTTTACCATTCTTGCTACTTTTTTTGCCATGGTGATTTACACCTCCTCACATTACAAGATGTGGTACGCGAATCGTAACGATTCTCCCACTCGCGGCTTGCGCCGCATTTTAGAAGTATTTATTCCAGACTCTTCTCGATTTGAGAATAGTCGACTTCTACTGGAGTTTCCCGGCCAAACATATCGATAAGGCCTTTGAGGGTTCCTTTTTCCTCATTGATTTCCGTAATGGTCGCAATGAAGTTTTCAAACGGACCGGATGTGATGCGGACCTGTTCGCCTACTTCGACGGAAATATGCGGTTTCGGTTCCGTGTCAAGATTCTGCGATTTCAGAATGCTCTTAACTTCCTCCGGTTCCAAGGGAATAGGCTTCGTCGCCGAGCCTACAAACCCCGTTACGCCCGGGGTGTTGCGGACGACGTACCAGGAACGGTCGTTGACTTCCATTTCGACGAGGACGTAGCCGGGGAAAACCTTGCGTTTCACGGCGCGCTTTTTCCCGTCTTTGCCGACGTCGATTTCTTCCTCCATCGGGACGAGGATGCGGTTAATGACATTTTCCAATCCCATGGATTTAACTTTCCGTTCCAACGTAGCCATTACTTTATTTTCATAACCGGAATACGTATGGATGACATACCATTTTTTTTCAGATTCCATTTAAGCGCAGGCCTCCCTATCCGACAACGGCTCGAAGCAAATTAAACAACTGACCAAAAACGCCGTCGGCCACGCCGATAATCGCCATGACGACGATCGTCGCGACGATGACCATGACCGTGTAGTTTATCAGCTCTCTTCTCGTCGGCCAGATGACCTTTTTCAGTTCCACCTTAACGCCTTGAAAAAATGACTTGCCCGGATTCTTCTTATTCTTTTGTGCTGCTTTTTTTGAAAGTGCCATATAACCTCTCACACCCAAATAAGATTAAGCACATCTTATTCCATCAAAATTATTTCGTTTCTTTATGTACGGTTTGTTTTTTGCAGAACGGGCAATATTTTTTCAATTCCAAACGGTCCGGATTGTTTTTCTTGTTTTTGTTTGTCCGGTAGTTACGCTGTTTGCATTCTGTGCATGCCAATGTAATCGCTGTACGCATTCCCTTACACCTCTCTTAAAAATAGTCTGATACTACGCGCAAACCCAGTGCCTGCGCAAGACTGCCTTTATAAGATACCACACCTGTCAGGCTAAGTCAAGAAAATTTTACTGCAACTTAAAAAAGCTAGGCCTCATATCGCCTAACTTTGTTTATCATACCATAAGAAGGCGAGGCTGTCAAATGCTGCCTCGCAAGACAACGCAATATCTCCTGCACCGCGCAGCGATGCAGGAGAATACATACATCTTATTTGATGCCCAGAAGCGTCGCCATCAGCCAGGGCGAAGCGTAATACACCATGTACTGCACGCCCGTATGGACGCCGAAATATCTGTTCAAGATACCGCCGAAGATGGCAATGGTAATGGCAATAGCGATACCGACGACGCCGGCTTCAAAGTATGAAATGACGACAATCAGGCCGGAGAACATGCTGATAATCGCTTCCTGACTTACGTTTCTTAATACCCATGCGCTGGCGCGGCGGGCGTAGTTCATCGAAAACGGGTAGGCTACGAGGAAAGCGACAAACAGCCCGATATATCCATAAATCAAGAAATCCGCAGTCGATAAAAAGGTATGCAGGTTATGGACAGGCTGGGCCGTATATACGGGCGGCGCGTTGAACAACGGAGCTGCCGGCCCTAATCCGACGGGGCTGAGGGGAATGCCGAAGGCTAAAAGCGGAATGATCGTTTCTGCAATGTACGTCGCTTCTGTCGTCCCATTCATGACGGCCAGAGTCGATGTCATGCGTTGGTACAAGCTCTTAATGCGCGCGCCGACGAATTCGCCCATCATAACGGTCATGCCGACGGGACTGAACGTAAAGGTCAGAGCCGATACGCCGGCCGTCATGGCATTGTACATAATCTGATGTTTAGACAAAATTTTGATGGGATTCGGGAAATATCCCTTCCACATCTTAACTTCCGGAGCCAGCCAGAATTCGCGGGACGAATCCCGTTTCAGGATATGGCGGGAGTTAGGCGATAAAATCGTCATCAAGTCGGCAAACATCGGCCCGATAGCGATGCCCAGGAACATACTGATAAATACGCCGTGACCGATACCGGCAATGGCCATTTTATTCAAGCCCTGGATGAAGAAGGCAAAGGGAAGAAGAGCGAAAAGGCTGGCCCATTTGCCGCCCGACGTATAGGCGATGATGATAGCCGCAACGGTAAATACGACGGGAGCCCAGGCTTTAACGATGTCAGCGAAAGGCGCCAGCAAGGACGCGAAGCCGACGCTGACGGGCAAGGCGATAAACGCTGCAATGATACCGCCGGAAATCATTTTCCGCAGCGCCATATGCGGCACGCCCAGCTTGCGCAGCACCGCCGCATCTTCCAGCATAGGCACGGCCATCGTGTCGCCGGGAACGCCCATGAGGGCCGTCGGAATTGCGTGAATCATATGCTTCGAAATAGCCGCCGCCATAAACCAGGAAAATACGGCGACTGGCGGAACGCCGAGCAGGATTATCAGCAAAGTCAGCGGCGCGATCGTCGACGTTTCGTCCGTCCCGGAAATCAAGCCGATGCCGGAAAAGATAATCCCGCCGGCCAAGGCCATGCCTACGGCCCAGAGCAAATCGTGAAGAATCATTCCGTCCATTACCGCTCACCCTCCTTTGCAGTCTGTGCCGGCGGCGCGTTTTCACTTGTCCCGGCAAACAATTCATACAACCGCAGGTCTTTCATTTCCTGCAGCACTTTTTCATCGACATATTTCAATTCTTCCCGTTCTTTTTCCAAATCAATCTGCAGTTCCTTCAAGACGCGTTCTCTGTCAGCTTCGGAAAATTCCTCTTCGTTCAGCGTCCGCTTCGGCTTAAACAGCTTGGCTGATACGACGGCCGACAAAACACAGCCGCCGATGCCAAACAATAAAGAGTACGCTGAGACGAGGTTCGCCGCTAAGTCCGGATATGAAGACGAAATTGCCGTACTAGCGCCCAAATAGCAGCAGAAACTAAGAACGACGCCGATGAGAATACCGCCCGTCAAGTTTCGGAGATCTACCGTATCTCCCCAAATATCTGCTAAAACCGCTCGTTTCATAACGGCCTCCTTTGCTTACAATGTAGACAACAATTCCTTTGCCCGCTCAACGGAAATATTCTTTTCTGCTACCATCGCTGCCACGACCTTATCCAGCATTTCGCCTGTCGCGCCGGCGACGGTTGCGATATTGCGGGCATGGAGCTTCATGTGCCCCTTCTGGATACCGTCTGTAGCCAGGGCGCGCATGGCCGCGAAGTTCTGCGCCAGCCCTACTGCTGCGATGACCTGAGCCAGTTCCGCCGCCGTCTGGACACCGAGAATTTTGACGCCGACCTTAGCCGCCGGAAGAATCTTCGTGCCGCCGCCTACGAGGCCGCAAAGGGCGGGGATTTCAATAGAGCCGGTCAAATCACCGTTGGCGTTCTTTTCCCAGCGGGTCATAGACGTATACTTGCCTTTATAGGAGCAGTATGCGTGGCAGGCCGCTTCAATGCCGCGCCAGTCGTTGCCGGTCGCTACGATGAGCGGGTCGATGCCGTTCATAATGCCCTTATTGCTCGTAGCAGCCCGGAAGGGATCGGCTTCGGCGAAGGCATAGGCGGCAATCACGCCGTCGACAACATCTTCTCCGCCGATAGCTTCCTTCGTAAAGGTCGCCGTGGCCCGGGCCAGACGATACGCCGCTAAGTTAGACAATATGCGGAGCTTAACGGTGCCGCCGGTAATTTTTTCAATAAACGGAGCAACGGCTTCAGCCATCGTGTTGACGGCGTTGGCTCCCATGGCGTCACCCGTGTCGACGAGCAGATGCACGACGACCATCGGACCGATAAGGGATTCGATGATGCGGACTTCCACATCCTTCGCGCCGCCTGTAATACCAACTAATACAGGGTCTTTTTCATTGGCAATGCTCAAGATTTCCTCTTTATGGTGCAGGATAACCTGTTTGGCAAAATACGGGTTGGAAATTCCAATCGTCTGAATCTGGGCGATCATGATATTTCCCGTATAGCTCGTCGTAAAGCCGCCGCCTGGACGGGCCATCTTTGCAGCGTTAGACGCCGCGGCGACGATGGATGCTTCTTCTACGACCATGGGAACAAGTACTTCTTTGCCGTTGATGATGAAGTTCATGGCGACGCCCATAGGCAGCTGATAGGTGCCGATGACGTTTTCGATAACCTTATCCGCTACGTCGTTGTGCAGTGCGCCCGGCTCGGTAATCAGGCGCAGTTCGTCTTCCGTAAGATTGGCAAATTCAGCGACTTCCGCCGCTCTTTGACTTACAGAAAGTTTATGGAATCCAGAATAATTATTGGTTTTCATATGTCATCTCTCCTTTGACATCCCGATACAGTCTATGTGCAATTCCAAATTGTTTTATTCATCATCGACTTCAATGTACATGCGCAGCAGCGCCGCTTCCATGCATTTGCCCAGCGTGTCGAGGCGCAGGGAGCGCGTCGCGCCGCCGTCCAGGGCATGGTGCATGACGAAGTTGAAGCCGTCCAGCTGGGGCAAGTCGTAGCGTACGACATCACCGAAAACGAGTCCTTCAAAGTGGCGGCGCACGGCTTCCGCCGTCAGCTGCCGTTCCATAGCCTTATAATACTGGGGCTTGCGGGCGTAAATGCAAATATTGGACGTATCGCTCTTATCGCCGCAGCGGCCGTGAGCTATATCTTTCAACTGAACTTTCATGACATTAAACCTCCTCTACGTGCGTTTCAATCGTAATGGCCTCTCTGGGAATGAGCGTCGGCCACAGGGCGAATACTTCGCTGGGACGGGTACGGCCGCCGAAGAAGCAGCCTTGGGCCGGGCCGTTCAGGTTGCTGACAGCGGCGACTTCCGGCGTCAGTTTCAGGCCTTCTTCCTTCGTTTCCGTCAGAATCGCGTAGCGGAGGACGACTTCGTTCAAATCGGCGTCGAGTTCCGGAGCCAGCGGGCCATGGAGAGCGTTGACGCCTAAGTAGCTGATATGGGTGCGGATGGCTTTCAGTCCCTTCATGGCCATGCGCTTGTCCAGAATATTGGCAGCCATCTTGGCTTTATCCAGCGCTCTCGGCCAGCTGTAGGGCAGGTAGGCGATATTGCGGTAGCCTTCAAGGTAACCGACGCAGAGCTTCAAGGTGTCGGGAGCGGGCTTGCCCGTTACGCCGCGGACGGCGACGTGGTCCCGTTCGATTTCTTCCAGCGTAATCTTGCTGAAATCGGCAACGACGTCGGGCGTAATGTATTGCGACGGGTCGTGGATTTCGTACATGAGCTGTTCCTTGACGGACTGGACCGTTACGAGGCCGCCGGTGTTCTTCGTCTTCGTCAGGACAAGGTTTCCCTTTTCACTGACTTCGACAATGGGATAGCCCAAGAGCTCCGGACGGGGTACGTGTTCCCAGTCGTAGTCGTAGTTTCCGCCTGTGGCCTGGGCGCCGCATTCGCAGAGATGGCCTGCCAAAATGCCCGTAGCCTTGGCGTCCCAGTCGTCAAGCTTCCAGCCGAATTCGTACAGGAGGGGCGCTTCAAACATAGCCGTATCGGTCGAGCGGCCCAGGATGATGATGTCCGCGCCGTCTTCCAGACATTTGACGATAGGCTCTACGCCGTAATAGACGTTGGCGTTGACCATCTTCGGCAGGATGCCGTCGATGTCTTCGCCCGTATCCATGTGCTTCATCAGGACGCCCTGCTCGCGAAGCTGGGGAATCTTTTCCCGTACGTCGTCGCCGAGGACGTAGCCGACCTTCAGGTTATAGCCGCCGGCTTTGACGACTTCCTTAACCTTTTCCACGCAGGCCTTGACGTTCATGCCGCCGGCGTTGGTAATGACCTTCGTCTTCTTTTCCGCCAGGTAGGGCAGCATGCCCTTCAGCGACGTAATGAAATCGCGGGCATAGCCTGCTTCGGGCCGTTTTTCCTGCTGACGGCGCATGATGGACAGGGTCAATTCCGCTAGGTAATCGCAGCAAATATAATCTACGTTGTCTTCCTTCGCCATGATAATCGGCGCGTCGATCAGGTCTCCCCAAAAACCCTGGCCGCCGCCGATGCGTATTGTCTTCATAGATATACCTTCTTTCTGTCTTATATTACATGTATTGTCGCGACGCAGCGCTATCATCAGAATAGCTTCGCTTATGTATATGAAATTTATATGCCAATATACAATATTTCCGCCATGCAATTTTACAATAAAACTCCACTTTGCGCATATACTCCTGTCTAACTGCCCTTTTGTAAGCACAACATCTTATATCTGTACAAAAAATCCTCCCGGCGATACGAGTACAAACTGTATACCTGGGAGGATTTCTTGTGTTTACCATGTATATAGTGTTTACTTTATAGACGATTCTTTATCTAATCCGTAGAGCTTCCACTTCTTATAAAAGGTACGGCGGCTGATTCCCAGGACTTCCATGGCCTTGGTCTTGTTGCCGCCGGTTTCTTTCAGCACGCGGAGAATATAATCCCGCTCCATAGCCTGTATGTCGGCCTTTAAGCCGTGCGGCGCGCCTGCAGCAGGAGCTTCTGCCGCGTCCGTACCGTCTCCCTCTGCCGGAAAGCCCTGCAGCTCTTCGGGCAGATGCTCCATCCGGATTTCGCCGTCGCCGCATACGATGACGGCGTACTCCATGCAGCTTTCAAGCTGCCGCACGTTTCCCGGCCAGGCATAGGACAGGAAAAACCGCTGCACTGCCGGCGAAAGGCGTCCTGTCTTTCCATACTTCTTGGAAAATTTCCCCAGGAAATACTCTGCCAGGAGCAGTACGTCTTCGCCCCGCTCCCGCAGGGGCGGAATGACGATGGTAAAGGTATTGAGGCGGAAGTACAAGTCTTCCCGGAACTTTCCGTCCCGCACCATCTGCTTCAGGTTGCGGTTCGTCGCCGCAATCACCCGGACGTCGACCTTCTGCATTGTGTCGGAGCCGATTTTCTGTATTTCCCCCGACTGCAGGGCCCGCAGCAATTTGGCCTGCATAAACAGCGGCATTTCACCGATTTCGTCGAGGAAGATGGTACCGCCGTCAGCCAGCTCAAACTTCCCGGCTTTGCCGCCCTTGGCCGCGCCGGTAAACGAACCGGCCGTATAGCCGAAGAGCTCGCTTTCCATGAGGCTTTCCGGAATGGCCGAGCAATTTATGTTGACGAAGGGACGCTGCCGCTGGCCGCTGAGACGCAGAATCCCGTCGACGACGACTTCCTTGCCTGCGCCGCTTTCCCCTTCTACCAGGACGGTCGCGTCAGTCGGAGCCACGAGCTCCGCCAGCCGCAGGCAGCGCAGGAACTTGGCGCTGTCCCCGACGATATGGGATAATTCCGGCGGCAGCGTATGGCAGCCGTCGGCAGCAGCCTTAAAGATAGACCGGCTCAGCCGCTGGGCCCGTTCCAGCTCCTGATGGCTGAGGGACAGCTCCGTAATGTCTTCAAAGACCGACACGGCTCCGATGACCTCGCCGCCGTCAAAAATCGGCGTAATGTTGACCAGAATCTGCTTGCCCCGCGTCTTAACTTCTACGGGAAGTCGCGAGCGGGGCTGCTTGTCGCGCAAGGCGTCCAGGATGACGGCGCCCGGCTCGATGACGCTGATCTGCTTGTGCAGCACCTTTTGCCGCTCTACCCGCAGGATGCGCGTATACGCGTCGTTTATGTAAATAATACGGGAATCCTTGTCTACGATAACGATGCCGTCGCTTACGGCATCCATCGCCGCCAGCATCATAGCGGACGGCAGCGCCGGCCGAGTAACCGTCATAGCTTCTGCACCTGCCTTTCCAATCGCACGGGTTATACGCTCTGCCGAATCGTTCCCTGCTCGATTTCAAATAAATGAATCGTATCGGTTTCTCCGGCTAATTCCTTCTGCACTTCGCCAGCGAGATTTCTCGTCGTCTGGGAGCAGGTAAATAAGAAAATCTGTTCCTTCTTGCCTAAGTCGGCCAGGAAGTGAATGGCTTCCTTCTGCCGCTGTTCGTCGAAGCGGACGAGAATGTCGTCCAAAATCAAAGGCATCGCCTCGATTTGCTTGGAAAACGCCATAGCCAGGCTGATGCGTATGGCCAAATAAATCTGGTCGCCCAGGCCGCTGCTCCATTGCTTTTCCGGGATGCGCCGCTGCGTACCGTCGACGGCGTAAAGCTGGCGGCCGTCAAAGCTGGCCTGAAGGGTATAACGGCCCTGGGTCATGAGATGAAGGTAGTCGCCGGCCTGGCGGATGACTAAGGGCTGGCGCACCCGTTCGTAATACGACTGGGCCTCGCCGAGCATATACTGAGCGAAAAGATAGGTCAGCCACTCGTTCACCTTGCCGTCCAACTCGGCCTTGCGGTTTTGTTTTTCCTGCAAAAGCCGGCCATAGGCGTCGCTCTTAGCCATCTGGCTGAGCCGTTCTACGATACTGCCCCGCTTTTCGGCGACTTCAGCCAATTTCTTTTCCGCGTCGGCGATTTTCTTTTCGTAGTATTCCCGTTCGTCCGTCCAGTTTTTCAGCGTATGGACTTTCAGCTCGTGCCGCAGCTCTGCCAGCTGCTTCGGCGTCTTGGCGATGAGCCGGATATGGGCTTCGGACTGCTCGTATACCTCCTTATACTGCTGGAACTGGCGGAATTTCAGGACCTTGCTGCGGAATTCTCCCGTCGTCTGGGCGCCGGTCAGGGCCAATAAGTCCTTCTGCTGGCTTTGCCGGATTTCCTTGTCCTTCCGCAGCTGGACGAGTTGGGCCTGCCGTTCCTGCTGCTGTTTGTCCTGCTCTCGGGCAACTTCAGCCTTCACGCGGATCGTCTGCCACTGCTTATATACGGCCTCGGTCTGTTCCGGCGTGCCTTCTCCGGCGACGCCCAATTCCCGAAACAGCTGTTCCGCGCTGTCGCGCCACTGGCTCATGCGCCGCAGGAGCTCTTCCTTGCGGACGCGCCAGCTCTCAGACGCCGACACGGCGGCATGCCACTTGTCCCAGACTTCCTTGGCCTGGGCCAGCTGTCCGACTTCAAGGGAAGCAAATCCGCTGCCGCCGCGCCACGATTCCCAGGCCTTCCGGCTGGCCTCGAGCTTGCTCTGCCAGGCGGCGCCCTTCTTATTCCACTCGTCATAAATCGCGTCGTACATGACCTTCTGTTCTTTTTCCCAGACCGTCTTCGACTCCTGGGTCTTCCAGTCCATGTACTGCATCCTGATTTCATCGAGCTTACGCGACCAGACGTCGTCGTCGTCGCTCACCGCCAGGCCTGCCTTCGCATCTGCAGCCAAGGCTTCCATCCGTTCCTGCACGGCGGTCAGGTTCTTTTCCAATTCCTCGATCCGCCGGGGGCCCCTGCCGGCCAGCGATGTTTGCTTGGCAAAGGCCGCGACGGCCAGAGCCAGGAACAGGCCGGCGCCGTAGCCGAACAGCCGGTCCATGCCGTATACGAAGACCATCGCCGCCAGCCCGGCCGCCGCAGCCAAGCTCAGGGCCGCCAGTACGGCCGGCCCGTGAGATACGCCGCTTCCGTCCGATTTTAGCCACTGCAGCTGTTCGCGCAGCTTCTTCCGCTCCATCAGGCATTCCTGAATGGAAGAAACGGCCTTGCCTACGGCCTGCCATTCCTCCTTGGACGGCTCCCCTTCGGCAGGTTCCTCCGGCTTGTCTGCGGCGACGTTCTTCGGCTTGGCGGCCTGCCATTTTTCCAGCTCCTGCTCGCAGCGGGCCAGTCCGGCCGCCGCAGCCTGTCCGCCGGTCCAATCGACGGAAGATGGAATCGTATCGCCGGTCCATGGCTTCAGCGATTCTGCCCATTGGTTCTGTTCAAACTGCCAGTCTATTTCCATGTCGGCATGGGCGGCGACTTCTTCCAGCCCCTGCTTCCACTCGCCGACGTGCAGGTACAGGTCGTCGAGCTGCGGGCCGCACAGCAGCCAGCTGTTCCATTCCTCGCGGAAGGCCGGCCCCTTGGCCGACAGCGCTTCCAGCTTGCGAATCTGCTCGTCGATTTCCCCTATCTTCGTTTCCAGCTCCGTCCATTTCTGCGCGCCGTCGGCAGGAAACTGGGAGACGTCGGCCAGATCCTGCATGCGCTTGAGCGCGTCCTGTCCCCGCTTGTATACGTCCCAGGCGGCGATAGGCATGGATATGCGCTCGATTTGCTGCTTCGTTTCTTCGATGCTCAGCCGAATGCGGTTTTCCGTCTCGTGGGTCGCCTGTTCCTTCACCTGAAGCTGGGCGAACTCGTCTTCGTCGTAGGCCAGGGCACGGATGCGGTTGTCAAATTCGCGCTGCTCCGCCAGCAGGACGTTGATCGGCTTCTTGCCCTGGGGTGAAGCGACGAGGAGATCTCCCATCTGGCGGATGATATCCCGCCGCGTCGCGCCCATGCGCACGCCGCCTTCGACGCTGAAAAACTGGCTTCGCACCTTTTCGTTGGATAATATCTTAAAGCCCTGCAAATCTTCCAGGCCCATGGCGAAAATTTTATCGTAGGTCTGCCGGTCCAGGCCGTGCCACCACAAGTCGGCAGGCTCGTCGTGCAGCGTCAGCTGGCCGTCCGTCATATACGATTCCTTTTCCTTCCGATAGATGCGGTATTCGCGCCCGTCGTCGCGGCGAATATCCATATGGCCGAAGAAGCCCTTCCAATCGCCGCGCAGGTAGCCGAAAAACATGGAGCGCACGTATTTCATCAGCGTCGTCTTGCCGCTTTCGTTATGGCCGTGCATGACGATGAGCCCCGTTTCCGGCGGGTTCCATTCGACATTATGGTAAATGCCGAAATCGTCTAAATTCATCTGTATAATCTTCATAAGTCCTATCCTCTTCCATCTTCCAGCAATTTCTGCATCCCCAGCCACTTGGCTTTTTCAAAGGCTTCCAGCAGCCTGTCGTCAGAAATCGCCTTGCCGTATGCACCGAGGCGGTCGAATTCGGGCCGTTCCCGCAGGATATCCCGCAAGGCCTGGACCATCTCTTCCGGCGGCAGGGCGGCCAGCTTGTCGGCGACATTCAAATAATCGCCTACCGTATCGGGCAGCTTGCTCCGTTCTGTCAGGTTGATCTTCGGCCGGGCCATATTGCGCAGCCGTTCCACCATGACGAAGGCGTATTTCCCCTGCTCCTCTTCGCGCCAGCTGTCAATCCAGTACTGCGCCGCTTCGGGATTGTTGATGACCTGGTACATGCTGCCGGCGCCAGTGAAGTTGACTGTCAGGAACGTCGGCTTACCGATGTCGCGGCGGATTTTTTCCTTGGCGAACCGCACGGCCTCGCGCAGACCCGATACCGACTCAATCGACTCGATGCTGATGTCCGTGCTTTCCCAGCGGACGATGCTCGTATCTAAAAACTCGACCTTCGTCGTCCCGTAGGGGCCGACCTCTACGTAATAACAGCCGTGGGCGCCGGTCTCCGTGCAGTCTAAGCCCTGCGGGCTTCCAGCGTACACGATATAGGGCTTTTCGCTCAATATCTGATGGGCGTGGACATGGCCCAAGGCCCAATAGTCCATGCCGCTCTCTTTCAAATCCGTCAAAGAACACGGCGCATAAGGAGACGGCCCGCCGATCTGCGTATGGAGCAGGCCGATGGCGTAGCGGTCCCCAGATTCACGGGCAAAGTTCCAGGCCAGATTGTCCCGCTGTTCCGCCTTGGCGTAGCTCTGGCCGTACACGGCCGCTACTTCCTCGCCATCGACGACCAAGGGCATGCGCTCTATTTTCTCGGCGCTGAAAATGTGCACGTTCGGCGGAAAGGGAATCCGGGCCTTCCAGGCCTCCAGGGGGTCGTGATTGCCCAAGACGGCGAAGACCTGTATATTGTTCTGCGCCAGCTTGTGCAGCAGCCGCACGTAGTCCAGCTGAGCCGTCAAATTGTGCGTCGCGCTCGTATATACGTCGCCGCTGATCAGCACGGCGTGCGCTTTTTTATCAATGGCCAGCTGCACGATTTTCTGGAACGCCCGCATCGGCGCTTTGCCTACGATGCGCTCCCACCGGCTGCCGACAGCGGCGACGTCGTGAAAGGGACTGCCCAAATGTAAATCGCCGCAATGAATAAATCGTAAACTTTTTGCCATGACGCTATCCTTCCTTTTCCGTCCAGGCCCGATGCAGGGCCGCAACGGCCTGTTTCAGGTCCTGACTGGGTATCTTTGAAAACGACAAGAGAAATTCCTTCGTGTCTGCCTGCTCTGGCCGCTCGTAAAAAGACTGCATCGCCAGCACGCGGCATCCCCGCTCTTCTGCCCGGCGGCGCAGCTCGCTTTCGTCGTAAGGGCTCTGCAGGGCGATGTGGCAATATACACCGGACACGACGCGGCTCACGGAAATATCCTTCCCGAAGGCCTCCAGCAATAGGCGCTCCATGAGCGCGCCTTTCTCCTGATAATCCTTGCGCAGGCGGCGCACCTGCCGGGCCAGCTCGCCGCTTTGGATATACGCAGCCAGCACGCACTGCTCCGGTACGGAGGCTCCCTGCCGGAACAGACTCCGCCGCTCATTGTACAGCTCCATCAGCTTCGGCGGCAGCACCATATAACTCAGGCGAACAAAAAAAGGAAGAACCTTGGATAAGGCTCCCATGTAAATGACCCGGCCCGACGTATCCAGCCCCTGCAAGGCCGGAATGGGGCGGCCGTAGTAGCGCAGCTCGCTGTCATAGTCGTCCTCAATGATGACGCCTTCGCGCTCCTCGGCCCAGCGGAGCAGCTGCCGGCGCATGCCGATAGGCATGACCGTCCCCGTGGGAAACTGGTGCGACGGGCTGACGTACACCAGCGACGCCCTGCTGCGTTCCAAGGCATCCATGTCGAGAATCCCCTGCCGTATCGCTACGGGAACAATGCCGTATCCCATGTTGCGGAACAGTTCCCGTCCCAGGCGGAAGCCGGGATTTTCTACGGCAATATCGGAGTGGGCCTCCCGCAGCAGCGACGTCAGCACGCCCAGCAGGGCCGCCGTGCCGGCTCCTACGACGATGCGCTCCGGCGGCGCATAGACGCCGCGCGTCTCATAGACGTAGCGGCTCAGGGCGTCACGCAGATCCGGCACACCCTGCTCGTCGTTGCAGGCCGTCAGGTACGCCGGCTCCGACAGTACCTTATTCATATACTTTCGCCAAATTTCCAGGGGAAAGCGCTCCATATCCATGTCGCCGCTTCCGAAGTCATATAAGTAGGAACGGCGCGACGCGGCCGGCGCCGCTTCATCGCCCGGCCCTCCGGCGGCTTCCCGGCTTTGGCCGACGAAGGCCACTTCATACCGCGCTTTATTCCTGCGCAAAATATATCCTTCGCTCGCCAGCTGATAATAGGCCTTTTCCACGGTCATCTTGCTGACGTTCACCGTCTGGGCCAGCTCGCGGACAGAGGGCAGCTTCATGCCGGCAATCATGCGCTGTGCTTCCACCTCGCGGCGGTAATATCTATAGATTTGTACATAATATGGTATTTTAAGAGTTCTGTCGATTTGCAGCATACGATGCACCTAACTATGATTTGTCATGATTAGTTATATTGTAGCGAAAAACTGGCCTAGTGAAAAGAGCTGACAAACAAAATATCTGTACAAGTTTACAGCGATAAAAAGTATGTATCTCTCTTATTGTTAACTTTTACGCTATTCAGAACAGTTGATTTATTGCCGGCAGTTTAGTATACTTACAAAAAACGTTCAAGGAGGTTCATCATGAAAATTGCCGAGCTTTGCTCATACGCTGAAAAGGTATTGTCCGGAGGGGAAATTACGCCGGAAGAAGGAGAACGGCTCATCACCCTGCCCGACGCCGACACGCCCCTGCTGCTAGCCCTGGCCGACAAGATCCGCCAGCATTTCTGCGGCGACGCCGTAAGCTGCTGTGCCATCCTCAACAGCCGTTCCGGCAGCTGTCCCGAAGACTGCCGGTTTTGCGCCCAATCGTCTCATTACCAAACGAATATCCAGTCCTATCCGCTGCTGGACAAGGCCGCGATACTGGACGCCGCCAAAAAGGCCAAAGAAAAGGGAGCGTCCCGCTTTTCCATCGTGACCAGCGGGCGCTCCGTCCGGGAAGGAGCCGAATTCGCCGAAATCCTGCGTGCGATTTCCTCTATCCGGGACGCAGGGCTGCAGGCTTGCTGTTCCCTCGGCCTAATTACGACCTCCCAGGCCAGAGAGCTCAAACGCGCCGGCGTATCTCATTACCACGCCAATATCGAAACGGCTCCGTCATATTTTTCTCATATTTGTTCGACCCATGGGATAGACGACAAAATCCGCCTGATCCGCGCCGTCCAGGACGCAGGGGTCTCCATCTGCTCCGGCGGCATATTGGGATTGGGCGAATCGCCGCGGCAGCGCGTAGAAATGGCCTTTACGCTGAAACGGCTCGGCGTCCGCTCCATTCCCCTGAACATCCTCACGCCCATTCAGGGAACGCCGCTGGCCCATGCGCCGCAGCTTCCGCCCCTTGAAATACTGCGGGCCTTCGCCGTATTCCGCTTCATCCTGCCGCAGGCCCTGATCCGCACTGCCGGCGGCAGGGAAGTAAACCTGCGCTCCCTCCAGCCCTTCGCCCTGACAGGGGGACTCAACGGCCTCATGATCGGCGGCTACTTGACGACGAAGGGAAACGACCAGTCTGCCGATATGGAAATGCTCCGCGATTTAGGCCGGAAGCCGGCCTGCCCGGCTAATGATGGGCAGCCATAGCCGCAGCGATGGCCGCGCCGACAGAAGGACCGTCCTTAACCAAAACGGGCGACGCCTCGATCTTTTTTCCTCGGGCAAAACCGGCCTGGCAGATGTGCAGGGCGTCTTCCAGCATGAATAAGCTGCCCCGCACATGCTCCAGTACGCTGCCTTCTACGGCGATGGTCTGGGCGGGAATCGCGCCGTCAGGATACAAATGTCTAAGCACGCCGAAGCAGGACGCCCCCGTCAGCTGGGCCGAACGCACGAACACGGCCGCGCCGATGCTGCGCAGGGGCTTGACGTCCTGCAGGGCGACGATCCGCTTCCACACGCGCCCCATGAGCAGCCGCCCTTCGGCCGGGCTGTCGTTCGCCACGATGTGATTCATCGCCTCCGTCGTAAAGGCCGGCATGGATTCGGTGTCCAAATACTCCATGGCGACGCGGCGGTATATTTCGCTCAGATAGGCGCCGCTGACCATCTTTTCCAGCTGATGGTATCCCGGCTGCCGCGACGCTTCGTCTACGGCAATATCCCAATTCGTCCGGGCCATGCCGTCGTATCCGCCGGCTTCCAGGCTCACGATCATATCCCAGCGCGGCTCGTAATAGCACATATTAAACCCCGTCCCGCAGATGATACCGACCTGAGACTGGCCGTGCTGATATCCCGCCGCCAGCAGCAAGGCCGTCGTATCGTTGAGCAGCGCGACGGGAATGATGTCGTCCAGGCCCTTTCTCACCAAGGCCTGGTGAAGCATGTCGTTGACCATGCGGCCTTCGGCTCCGGCGACGGTAATTTCCTTCGACCACTGCAGAAATCGGGCGTCGCCGACGTCGTGCTGCGCCACGCCGAAGGAAAAGGTATGGCCCAAATAGAAGAGCTTATTGCCGCCGGCCGCTTCGCCGACGAGATCGGCAATGAAATCGAACAATTCGTCCGCCGTCGTCTGCGCCGTCATATAATTGTATTCTCCGTCCTTCTTCAAGGGACGGGAAATTTTTTTCTCCACGATAAAGCAATGGTGCCCCAGCAGGCGAATCCGGGAGACGCGCACATTCGTGCCGCCGAAGTCGAGAGCCAGGTAGGTACCCTGCTCCCTGCCCGTCGGCAGGGACAAATACGACTTAACGGCTTGAAGCGATGAAGGCTGTCCAGCCAGGACGCGCTCTATTTCAGCGGAAAACTGCTGGGAAAACTGCAGCAGCCGCTCGTTGCTCCAATAAAAGCACTGGGCTATATTCATCCAATCGGTCACTTCACGACTCATACGGTATTCCTCCTCGTTCATGCAAATCCGCGTTGTACACTCTTATTGTACCATATATATCCATAACCAGCCCCGTATTTTGCATGAATTCAGAAAAATTTCCGCATACCTATACCCTGCGGCCAGATTACCTCGAGCCGTCGTCTTCGCGCAGCGCGTCGGCCATGCGGCACATGCGGGCAATCGGCTTGACGTCGTGGACCCGCATGATCGCGCAGCCCGCCAACACGCCGACGACGCAGGCCGCGCCCGTCCCTTCCATCCGTTCCTCTGCCGGCAGATCGAGGACTTCGCCGATGAACCGCTTACGGCTGGGTCCGAGGAGCATCGGGTAAGGCAGGGCCGTCAGCTCGCGCAAATGTTTCATGACGTATATGTTTTGGGCAAAGGTCTTGCCAAAGCCGATGCCCGGGTCGAAGATAAGCTTGCGCTGCGCAAGTCCCGCTTCGGCGGCCAGCTCGGCCGTACGGGCAAAAAAGGCCTTCATATCGCCGATTATATCTGTATACTCCGTGCCGTTTTGATTGTGCATCGCCACGACCGGCATGTCCTTTGCCGCGGCGACGGCCGCCATCTGCCCCGGTTCTGCCTCATACTGGAGCCCCCAAATATCGTTGATGATATGGGCGCCCATGTCCACGGCATAGGCCGCCGTTTCCGCTTTGTACGTATCGACGGAAATAGGCACGGGGCAGGCGGCGGCCAGCTTCGGCAAGATGCCGCGAAGCCGCTCGATTTCTTCCTCCGCCGTAATCGCCTGATGGCCCGGGCGCGTAGATTCTGCGCCGATATCAATGATGTCCGCCCCGTCGGCGACCATCTCTTCCATATGACGCAGGGCATCGTCTATGCGATTCCATTTGCCGCCGTCGGAAAACGAGTCGGGCGTATAGTTTAGTATGCCCATAATCAGCGTCTTTTCCCCTATCGTCAGCGTTTTTCCATCCTTCCATGCATAGCGGCGAATCTCTTTTTTCATTCGTCTCTCCCTCCCATACTAAAAAAGGATAACGAAGGGCATGACATCCATGCCGCAGTCGTTATCCTTCATTGGTTCGTAACCTGCGTAAAACCGTCTCTATTATATCAGGTGGCGCGCCGCAAGGCAACCGCTACAAGGCCCCTTTAATCGCGGCGACGGCCCCGTTGATTGCCCGGCGGTACAAGATGCAGTCCATGGACAAGGCCACGCTGTCAAATCCCTCGGCCAAGCGTTTCACCGCCGCGTCTTCCGTATCGGCGTAGATGATGCAGAACTTACC
>USGG01000032.1 GCA_900554215.1 uncultured Megasphaera sp. | reverse complement strand
CTTGCAGGAATTGTGCCGCCAGGGAACTGTCCGGGCCATCGGCGTCTCCAATTTCTATCCCGACCGGCTGGCCGACCTCTGCGAAAACGCCGACATCCTCCCAGCCGTCAACCAAATCGAATGCCATCCCTTTTACCAGCGCGCCTACGACCTGGACGTCATGAACAAGCTGCGCGTCGCACCTATGGCCTGGGGTCCCTTCGCCGAAGGCGGCCATGATATTTGGAACAATCCTATCCTGAAAAAAATCGCCGCAAAGCACGGCAAAACCGTTGCCCAGGTCGCCCTGCGCTTTACCCTCCAGCGCGGCGTCATCGTCATCCCCAAGACGGTTCACAAGGACCGGCTCATCGAAAACATGGCTGTCTGGGACTTCGAGCTCGACGGCGAAGACATCTCCCAAATCGCCGCCTTGGACACGGGCCGCACGGAAATCATCGACCACTTGACCGTCCATATGGTTCAATTCTTAAACCGTCATAAAATTCACGAGTAAACAGAAAGGATACATCATGAAAACGATTTTACTAGTCAACGCCAGCCCCAGAGCACAGGGCAACTCGGAAGTCATTACCCAAATCTTAGCGGAAGACCTGAAAGACCAGCGCGTCGTCGTCTTTACCATGCGGGAAAAAGACTGCCGGTACTGCAAAGCCTGCGGCGCCTGCCAGGGAACGGCAGGGCAGAGTTGCGTGCAGGACGACGACATTACGAAATTGCTGCCGGTCATCGAGGCCTGCGACGCCATTGTCGTCGCCACTCCCATTTACAACCAGCAGATATCGTCGCTGGCAAAGCTGTTTATCGAGCGGTTCTACCCCTGGTTCGATTTCGATAAAAAGGGAATGTCCAATACGGCGAAATACGGCAAAAAAGCGGCCCTCGTCTGCTCCTTCTGGGGCAGCCCCAAAGACAGGGTAAAAACATATGCCGACTGGACAGTGAGCGGCTTTTGCCAAATGGGAGCCGAGCAGTTCCAAACCCTCATCTTCAACCAAATCCCCAATGCCGGCGACGTAAAAAATCGGCCCGATTACGTAGAACAGGTGCATCAGCTCGCCTGCTGGCTGAAAGAATAAGGAGGACTGCCAATGCATACTCGCATATTAGGAACGGAATTACAGGCATCAGCTGTTGGCCTGGGCTGCATGGGATTATCTCACGCCTATGGTACAGCTCTGGATAAAAAAGAGGCCATAACCCGCATCCGTGAAGCTGTCGATATGGGATATACATTTTTTGATACAGCGGAAGTCTATGTCGGCCAATACGCCGACGGCACGCCGGCAATTAATGAAGAACTCGTCGGCGAAGCCTTAAAGCCCATCCGTGATAAGGTCGTCGTTGCCACGAAAGGAGGGATCACCTTCGGCTCGCAGCATCACACCGTATCAGACGCATCGCCGGCTTCGCTGCGGCGTTCTTTGGAGCAAAGTTTACGGCGCCTCCAGACCGATACGATTGATCTATATTATCAGCACCGTATCGACGCCGCCAGAGAACCCGAGGAAGTGGCCTATACGATGCAGACCTTTATCAAAGAAGGTAAAATCCGCCATTGGGGCATATCAAACGCCTCGCCCGGCTATATCCGCCGCGCCCATGCCGTCTGTCCCATAACAGCCGTACAAGAACGGTATTCCCTCATGTACCGCCAGACGGCGCAGCTCTTTCCCCTATTAGAAGAACTGCACATCGGCTTCGTCGCTTATTCGCCCCTGGCAAATGGCTTTTTATCCGGTCTCTATAAAGGAACGGAGCAATTTGACAAAGAGCTGGACTTCCGCAGCTGGATGCCCCAGTACACGGAAGAAGGAGCGCAGAAAGCCAAAGAGCTGACCCATTTGCTCGCCGGTCTAAGCGTGGAAAAAGACGCGACGCCGGCGCAAATCTCCCTGGCCTGGATGCTCTGCAAAAAGCCCTATATCGTCCCCATTCCCGGCACGACGAAAGCCAACCGCCTTTGCGAAAATGCCGAGGCCGCAGATATTACCTTATCGGAAGAAGACGTCAAAAAAATCGACCAGGTATTAGACCATTCCGAATTCAGCGTCTTTGCCCCGCAAACAGAATCATAAGGGAGGTTAACTTGCCATGACCATCTATGACTTTACAGGCAAAACGGTGTTAGTAACGGGAGCGGCTTCCGGCATCGGTTTAAATGCCGCCATGCGATTTGCTCAGGCCGGCGCTTCGGTCGTATTATCAGACATAGACGAAAGAGCAGTACAACAAGCTGTCAATGGTCTGATAAACCAAGGACTTCAGGCTTTGGCTATTCCTTGTAACGTAGCCGCAGAATCGGAAGTCGCCGAATTAGTAAAAAAAACAGTTGCCGCGTTTGGCAGTTTAGATATAGCCTATAATAACGCCGGCATCCAAGCGCCGGTTTCAGAATTGGCCGACGCCGATGGAGCCGCGTTCGATAAGGTCATCGCCGTAAATCTACGAGGTATTTGGAGCTGCATGAAATACGAGCTGCAGCAGATGCGCCGACAGGGACGCGGCGCTATCGTCAACTGTTCATCCCTCTGCGGCGTCGTCGCCATGCCCGGTCTGGGAGCCTACACGGCGTCCAAACACGCAGTAATCGGACTGACCAAGAGCGCCGCCCTCGATTATGCCGGCCGCGGCATCCGCATCAACGCAGTTTGTCCCGGCACGACCGATACGCCTATGGTCGCCCAGGCTATCAAAGATTTCCCCGACGATATGGCTAAGTCCATTGGACAAATTCCTATGCAGCGCATTGCGTCTGTATCGGAAATCACCGACACCGTCCTCTGGCTGTGCAGCGACGGCGCGGGCTTTATGACCGGCCAGGCTATCGTTCCCGACGGTGGCTATTCCATTTGCTGATATCACCATGATTTTTGCACATCTAAAAGGAGTTCTTAACTATGGAGCACATACTTTTACGTGATGGAAATACTATCCCCGCCGTCGGCTTCGGCGTATTTCTCATCCCCAACGACGGCAGCACCTACGACGCCGTGACCAAGGCCCTGCAGCTCGGCTACCGCCACATCGACACGGCGGCGGCCTATTTCAACGAAGACGAAGTCGGCAGGGCCGTCTGCGACAGCGGCATCCCCCGCGATGAGATCTTCGTCACCAGCAAGCTCTGGCTTCAGGATTACGGCTACGACGCCGCCTGCAGGGGCATCGACGCGTCCCTGAAAAAGTTGGGCCTCGACTACATAGACCTGTACCTGATTCATCAGCCCTACGGCGACGTGCCCGGCGCATGGAAAGCCATGGAAGACGCGCAAAAAGCCGGAAAAATCAAATCCATCGGCGTCAGCAACATGACGCCTAATATCTGGAACCATTTCGTCCCCCAGTTCGACACGATGCCGGCAGTAAACCAAGTCGAATGCCATCCCTTCTTCCAGCAGAAGCAGCTGCGGGAAGTATTAGACGCCTGCGGAACAGCGCTGGAAGCCTATTTCCCCTTAGGCCACGGCGACGAAGCCCTCCTCGCCCATCCCCTCGTCACGGCCCTGGCCCATAAGTACAATAAGACAGCCGGCCAAATCATCCTGCGCTTCGAAGTACAGGAAGGCTTCGTCGTCCTGCCGAAATCGACTAATCCCCAGCACATGGCCGACAACATAGACATCTTCGATTTTTCCCTGACCGACGAAGACATGGCGCGGATGCGCAGCCTCGATACGGGAAAGGGCAGCCACGACCCAGAAACTCCGGGCATGGGCGACATGCTGCTGAAAGCTTATAAGGTGCACGATTAAATTCTGAAAGGGAAAGAGATACTCATGAAAATAGTCGTTTTAAAATCCAGTCCTCACCAAAATGGCGATTCCAATACCTTAGCAAGCTATTTCATCAAAGGCGCAACGGAAGCAGGCCATAGGGTCTGCGAAATAGACGTAAACGCCGTAGCGCTTCATCCCTGCCGTGGCTGCCAGGGCAATGAATCGTGTCGCTGCCTTTTTTCCGACGACATCGGCCCCATCGAAACAGAGCTCACTGACGCTCAGATGGTCGTCTACGTCACGCCCGTGTATTTCTACGATATGTCAGCCCAGCTGAAACTTGTCGTGGACCGCCTGCGCTGCTTCCGTCCTCACCTGCGCGGCAAGAAAAGCCTCCTGCTGGCGACGGCGTACCGCGACGACGACGAAGTCATGTCCTACTTAAAGGCATTGTATACGGGCATAGCTGCCTATATCGGTTATGAAGACCTCGGCGTCATCATGGCTCGCGGCTGCCATAGCCCGGAAGACGTGCCGAACAGCGTCTACGCCGCCAAGGCCTATGAGCTGGGGAAATCTCTGACAGAGTAGGAGGACCGCTATGATACGTCATATTTTTATCGGAACCTTTAAGCCGGGAATCAGCAATTCTATAAAACAAAAGGAATTAGCCGACCTCAAAGCCATGAAAGGCCGCATCCCCGGCATCGCCGCGCAAGAGGTCGGATTCAGTACAGGCTGGGCCGGGCCGGAACATCAAATCGTCATGACCGTAGATTTTTTGACCAAAGAAGATTTCGACGCGTACATGACCCATCCGTACCACGCCGAGTATATTAACGAAACGGGAACGGCGTACTTTGACAGATCGACCTTCGTTTCGGCGCAATTTGAATTTTAAAGGGTCGACGAAACGTATTTTTTTCTAAGAAGGAGGCCTTTATATGCCGTATTTTGCAACAGAAGATAACTGCCGCTTGTATTATGAGTTACGCGGAAAGGGCAAAGCCGTCGTATTCATCCATGGCTGGGACTGCAATCGCCATTTCTTTAAAAAACAGGTTCCCGCCTTTGCCCAAAAGTATACTGTCCTGTCCTACGACCTGCGCGGCCACGGCGATTCGGACAGGCCGGAAACAGGGTTGTATTTAGCCCGCTTTGCCGCCGATTTAAAAGAGCTGATAGCCTATCTGGATTTAAAAGACGTCGTACTTGTCGGCTGGTCCATGGGCGTTCACATCATATGGGAATATATTTCCCAGTACGGCTGTGAAAACCTTTCCAAAATCGTCCTGATCGACATGACGGCCAAGATGATGGCCGACGACGGCGACGATTGGCCCCACGCCTTGTTCCAGCATTACACCCGCGCCGACGGCATGGCCTATTTGGAACAAATCGCCCAGGACTGGGACGCCGTCGCCGAAGGCTTCGTCCCGGCCATGTTTTCCGACGGCCCGTGCCGCGAAGAAATCCCCTGGGTCCTTGATATGGCAAAGCGCAATACGCCCCACGTCATGGTCAACATGTGGCTTGCCATCATCCAGAAGGACTATCGGGACATGCTGGACAAGATCACCGTCCCCTGCCTGATTACCTACGGCGAGCGCGACTCCCTGTATCATCCGGCCAACAGCCAATGGCTCTGCGAACACATCGACGGCGCTGAGCTGGCGGGATTTGACGGCGGCCACATCCACTTCCTCCAAGACGCGGATCATTTCAACGAAACGGTCATGGCCTTTATCGACAAGTAAACAAGACTTTCCTCATACAGCAAACAGGGCCGGCCCCCAAGGACCGACCCTGTTTTTTTCATATATCACGTTATTCCGCAGAACCGACAACGTGCCCCTTGATAATATCGATAAATCCCCGTACTGCCTCAGACGGCTTCCGGGCATATAAAATCCCGTAGGAAATGCCGTAATCCAAATCGACGAGGGGCAGCGTAATCAGCGAGGGATGCACGCCAGCCCAGGCGTCCAGCGTCAGGAGGGGAAGTCCCTGCTGCCCGCAGAGATTAAATGTATCGACGTCGTAATAATAGCTTGCTTCTTCAATGATAATCTGGGGATGCTCCCGTTTCAGCAGGTGATGAAATTCGTCTATCTGCTCCGTATCGCCGCTCTTTACCATGACGACGTGCTCGCCGTGAAGGTCGTCCAGCGTCAGGGTCTTCCGCGACGCCAGGCGATGGCCTTCAGGAAGGGCGATGCAGAACCGATACGTCCCCAAGGGCAGGTAATTGGCCCTGGCCTGCATACTGCGGGAATTGAAGGAGCCTACTAAGACATCGATGCGGTCTCCCAGGGAAGCGATGACCGATAGAATCTGTTCCTTCGTATCTTCATACGGGACGATGCGGAACGTATAGTTCCCATAAGTTTCGCGCAGCGGAGCCCACAGGTCCGTCAGTACGTTGCTGGGATTGAGCAGGGAAGAGCCGACGCGGATCGTCACGCCGTCCCGGCCGCCGGCCTGCTTCGCCCGGGTCACGGCCTCGGCAGCATAGGCGCACATCTTCCGTCCGTCTTCATATAGGGAACGGCCTGCCGCCGTCAGCAAAACGCCCTGATTGTTCCGTATCAGCAGCGTAAGGCCTAATCGCCGTTCCAAGGCGTTGATCTGCTTCATGACCGACGCCGGCGTTACGAAAAGGCGCTGGGCAGCCTTGGAAAAGCTGCCGCTGTCTGCGACCTGTAAAAAGACTTGCAGCTGTTGACTCAGCACGATGTCATCCTCCCCTTCTGTGTAGTACACGAATTGTAGCACGCCCCTTAGCAGAGGTCAAGAAATTTGCGTCGTTTATTCCCGTTTCCGTCAAGGTATGCTATACTGATTAAACATACATACGAAAGGAAGCTTGTTACAGTATGGCTCTATCGGCTCTTTACAAAGGCATTCTATACTGTGTCCTCGGCGCCGTCACCTGGGGCGTCAACGGCACGGTCAGTCAATATCTCTTCACCCATTACGTCGTCGACTCGGCCTGGATTACGGCGCTGCGCATGATCGCCGCAGGCGTCGTCCTGCTGGTCTTGTTTTTCCCGAAGCAGCGGGCTGCCTTTTACGGCATGTTTCACGACCCGGCCAGCCTCCGCAATCTCCTCCTCTTGTCGATTTTCGGACTCCTGCTCTGCCAGTACTCCTATTTGACGGCTATCAAATATTCCAACTCGGCGACGGCGACGGTGCTACAGACCCTCAACGTCGTCCTCATGTCCTTTTTCCTGGCCGTCCGCTTCCGCCGCAGGCCTTCGGCCCGCGAGCTCGTCTCCGTCGCCCTGGCCGTTCTGGGCGTATTCCTCGTCGCGACGAACGGCAACCCGTCGACGATGGTTCTGTCTCCCCAAGGGCTGACGTGGGGCCTCATCGGAGCCGCAGGCTGCGTCGCCTACCCTACCCTGTCCCAGGGCCTGGCTATCCAATGGGGCGCCGTGCCGGTCAACGCCGCCGGCATGATCATCGGCGGAACCGCCCTTTGCTTCGGCGTGCAGGCCTGGGGCATGACGCCGGAACTGGACGCCGTCGGCTGGCTCACCGTCGCCTTTATCATCCTCATCGGCACGGCTTTGTCCTTTACGCTCTTCGTGCAGGGCATCCGCCTCGTCGGCCCGATGAAATCCACCCTCATCGGCACGCTGGAGCCGGTGACGGCCGCCGTCGTCTCCGCCGCATGGCTCGGCACGGCTTTTCACCCCGTCGAGCTCGCCGGCTTCGTCTGCATCCTCGCCACGGTCTTCCTCATCATAGTGCAGTGGCCTTCCCGGTAATGTAAAGGAGGATTTCCATGCCTGCCAATACCTTCGACATCAGACACAGCATACGCATCGCCGGAGCCTTCATCGCCTGGGTCATCGGCTCCGGGTTCGCCACAGGCCAGGAAATGCTGCGGTTTTACGCCAGCTTCGGCCTCTGCGGCTACGGGGCTGTCGCCGTCAATTTAGTCGGCTTTCTAGGAATGGCCTACTTGCTGATGCGGACGGGCTTCGAGCACAAAAAAGAATTTGCCTTTAATCACTTTCAATTTTTCTGCGGCCAAACACTCGGCCTCGTCTATACGTGGCTCATCATCGCCACGCTGATCCTGCTCATGCCGGTCCTCGTCGCCGGCGCGGGGGCGACCTTATACGAATATTACCGCGTGCCCCAGCCTCTCGGCTCCGCCGTCATGACAGCCCTGCTGCTGGCGGCCTATCTCATGGGCTTTGAGCGCCTCATCCAGGTTATTTCCTCTATCGGGCCGGTCATCATCGTCTTTTCCCTAGCCATCGGCTGCGGTGCAATCGCCGTCGATTACGGCCAAATTTCCCGCATAGGAGAGTACGAATCGGCTCTCGCCCCCTATCAGGCGGCTCCCAACTGGTTTCTGAGCGCCGTCCTGCACCTGAGCCTGAATTTCTTTCCGCCCAGCATGTACTTCACCCGCCTGGGCGTCTCCGCCTCATCCAAGCAAGAGCTGCGGGCCGGCGCGTTCCTGGGAGCCTTCGTCGTCATCCTCTGCATCGCCGTCATGACCACGGCCATCCTGCTGAACGGCAGCGCCGCCGCAGGGCTGGACGTCCCCGTCCTGTACCTGGCGCAAAAGCTCCATCCCCTTCTGGGCACGGCCTTTTCCATCACGCTGCTCCTGGGCATCTTTTCTTCGTCGTCCGTCATGATGTGGTCCATCTGCAGCCGCGTCACCCGCTGGGGAAAGAAGGGCAACGTCGCCTTTGCCGTCGCCGTCGCCCTGTTTACCTACGTCGTCAGCCTCTTTTCCTTCGGCCGCTTAGTCGCCGTCCTCTATCCGGCCATCGGCTACGCCGGACTGCTCTTTATTGCCAGCGTAATATACAAAAGCTTCAGAAAATAAGATATGCAAAACAGCGTATGTCCGCTCCCCTTTTCATCGGACATACGCTGTTTTTTACGTCATAAATATTATATTCTATAATACAGCAGCTTAATGGTGAGCCGGAGCCGGTACGGCTTCCGCTACGGCAGCCTTCCGCGCTTCTATAGCGTCCATCCTGCGGGAAAAGATACCAGCCAAAATGGAACCCGTGACCTGATGAATAGCCGCGCCGATGGCTGCGGGAATCGCCACGGCCGGAGCGAAGAATACCGACACGAGGGAAATAGCCAGGGCGTCGTTCTGCATACCCACTTCCAGCGTAACAGAATGGCGCTGCCGCTGTCCCAGGCCCATCTTGCCCGTAACGAAGTAGCCGATGCCGAAGCCGAACAGGTTATGAGCCAATACGATGAGAACCACAAAGAAGCCTAATTCCAAAATCTTCGCGCCGTTGACGGCGATAACGCCGCCGACGATGGTCAGTACGCCGAAGGCTGAAACGAGAACCAATACCTTGGACAACGAAGCGATGTGCTTTTCACCGATGATTTTATGAACGATCAGGCCGGCGGCCAGCGGCACGAGGATGACCTTCATGACTGTCATCGCCATGGCCAGGAACGAGACTTCGACCCACTGGCCTGCCAAGGCCCAGACGATAAAGGGCATCATAATCGGCGCCAGCAGCGTCGAAACCGTCGTAATCGATACGGCCAGGGGGACGTCGCCCTTGGCCAGAAAGCTCATGACGTTGGACGCCGTGCCGCTGGGGCAGGAGCCGAGCAATACCATGCCGACGGCCAGCTCCGGTGTCAGGTCAAAGGCCAGCACCAGGGCGTAAGCCACGATAGGCATAATCGTGTAGTGAGCTGTGCAGCCGATGAGCACTTCCTTCGGCCGCTGGATGACCAGCTTGAAATCCCTGGCGTGCAGGGTCATGCCCATGCCGAACATGATGATGCCGAGAAGCGTGACCGTATGGGGTACAGACCATAAAAACGCGCCGGGCATGAAGTAGGCCCAAACGACGACGAGGAAGACGATATACGTCAAATACCGTCCTACAAATCCACTCAGCATTCCAATCCATTTCATCATACAAAAAACCCCTTTCTTTTTTACCCCTATCTTACGTATAACGAACAGCAAAACGGCGATTGGCGAAAAAAAAAATACTTTGCCTCAAAAAAGAGACAAAGTATCATATACTCTGCGGTACCACTCTCGTTGCCCAAAAGGCCCCCTCGTCGGCATCTCCGGAAAATCCTTTTAATGCCCGGCATGATAACGGATGCCTGCCGGCTGCGTCTACTAACTTGAAGGATAAGCGTTCGGGCAGCTGCTCCTGGGCGACTTCCTGCAGCGCTTCCATCCTGCCTCTCAGCATACGGCCGGTTCTCTGTAATTTCTGCGGCAGCAGTACTATTCCCAATCAACACTGTTTTGTATTCGTTGAAGCCTATTATACGCTTAAATCCTTCGAAGTCAATATATTTTTAAAATTTTACGAAGCTTACTAAATAAATTAATCGTTTAACTTTATATTTTAAAGACAGTAAAACGTATCATCTATCCAGAAACGCCGAAAAGCAGCGGCTCGTCAATCCTTGTTCAGCTGTTCGTCGAGCATATCCTGGCTGACGTCGTCCAGCTCGCTCAGCAGCTTGATCTTCAAGCGCGTAATGCGGAGATTTTCCACTTCTTCCACGTAAATTTCCGCCTTGGGCAGCTTGACCATCTGGCCGGCTTCGGGCTGCGTGTTGAGCTGCGTGTAGACCCAGCCGCCGATGGTATCGCACTGCTGGTCTTCCAGCTCCAGCTCGAACAAGTCGTTCACGTCTTCCAGCAGCATTTTGCCGTCGACGGAGTAGATCTTATCGGTCTTTTCCTCTACCTCCGGCCGTTCTTCGTCAAATTCGTCCTGAATATCGCCGACGAGCTCTTCCAGGATATCTTCGATGGTCACCATGCCGGCCGTGCCGCCATACTCGTCGATGAGGACGGCCAGCTGCTTCCGCTCCTTCTGGAGCTGGCGCAGGAGCTTGCTGATAGGCATGAACACCGGCACTTCCAGCACGTCGCGGGCCAAGGTCCGCAAGTCCGATTTTTTTCCGTCCTTTAAGGACCGCAGCAGGTCCTTGATGTGCAGGAACCCGATGATGTGGTCCTTGTCGCCGTCGCAGATGGGGTAGCGGGTCATGCGCTCGTTCAGGGCCGTCTCGACGCAGTCGTCAAAGCTGTCGTTCAGATACAGGCAGACCATATCCGTGCGGGGCACCATGATTTCGCCGGCGCTGCGGTCGGAAAAATCGAAGACGTTGTCCAGATAGGTCAGCTCGCTTCTGTCGATGTAACCGTATTTATAGCTTTCCTTCATCAAAATGCGGATTTCTTCTTCGTTATGAGCTTCTTCCGCCTCACTGGCAGCCTGTATGCCCATGCGGCGCAGCGTCCAGTTGGCAATATGGTTCAGCGTCCAGACGGCCGGGTACATGAGCTTGTTAAACCAAATCAGCGGGCGCGATACGAACAACACCACGGCTTCGGTCTTCTGAATCGACAGGGATTTCGGCACCAGCTCACCCAATACGATGTGCAGGGCCGTAATCAGAGAAAAGCCGACGATAAAGGCCAGCGTATGCTCCAGCTGTACGGGCACCTGAAAAAAATGAAATACCGGCGCCAGCATCTTGGCCACAGCAGGCTCGCCGATCCAGCCCAGTCCCAGGGAGGCCAGGGTAATCCCCAGCTGCGTCACCGACAGGTAGGCGTCTAAATGCTCCGTCACCGTGCGGGCGTATACGGCGCTCTTATTCCCTTCTTTAAGCAGCGTATCGACTCGCGACGGACGCATCTTGACGATGGAAAACTCCGACGCTACGAAGAAACCGTTCAGCATGACTAAGGCTAAAATCAAAATGATGTTGAAAGTTATCTCAAAATAATCCAAGTACAGCGTTTCCCGAAGGAAACAGTCACCTCCGCTCAAAAAGCAAATAGTATTAAAAAGAAATATCATTTTTATTGTATCATATAACGCAAAGGCTTCAAAGGGGCGGTACGATTATAAATTTGCATAGCTGTCTTTGGGAAGCGTGATTCTTTGTCCCTGCCATTTCCTGCCATGGCCAGCCCGAAAAAACTATTTGAAAATTTTACTTATATGCGTATAATTGTGTATAATATACATGAGAAAGGATGGTTTGCTTATATGATGATTGATAACGCAGAAGGCCTCGTATTCCGGCCGCCCAGCGAAGCGCGCAGCTTTATCCTGCGGGTGACTATCGGCTGTTCCCATAATATGTGCACGTTCTGTGCAATGTACAAAGATTCCAAATACCGCGTCCGTTCCCTCGAGGAAATCGACGGCATTATCGAGCGGGCCGCCCAGGCCTACCCCTTCGTGCGCCGCGTCTTCCTCGCCGACGGCGACGCCCTTGTCCTGCCGACGGACGATTTGATCCATATTCTGAAAAAATGCTACGCTACGTTCCCCAATATTAACCGCATCGGGGCTTACGCCACGCCGGCCGACCTGAACCGCAAATCGCCGGAAGACCTGAAACGCCTGCGCGAAGCCGGCTTGGGCATCGTGTACATGGGCATTGAAAGCGGCGACGACGAAGTCCTGCGTCATGTCAAGAAAGGCACGACAGGCGAGCTGACTATCAAAGCCGGCAAAAAAGCCCTCGACGCCGGCATGAAGCTGTCGGCCATGATCCTTATCGGCCTGGGCGGCAAGGAGCGGACGAAGGAGCACGCCCTCCATACGGCAGAGGTCGTATCGGCCATCAACCCGACCATGCTCAGCGCCCTGACCCTCATCATCCCCGGCAACGTGCCGCTGTACGAAGAAGTCGTCACAGGCAAGTTTACGCCTCTCACGGCCCGGGGCTTCCTCGAAGAGCTCCACATGATCCTGAGCCATACGGACATGAAAAATCCCTGCATTTTCCGCAGCAATCACGTGTCCAACCTCGTCCCCGTCGGCGGTACCCTGCCGATGGATAAGGACGCCATGCTGGCTACGCTGGAACGATACATTCCCCGTGCCGACAACGTGCGTCCCCTCTTAAACGACACCGGTAATTTCTGATAGGAGGTCTTTCCTATGAAAAAGTTCCTGCTTCTCATCCTGGCATTGTTCACCATGACGGCGTCGGCCTTTGCCGCCGGCGGCGAGCCCCGCTTCGACAACATGCGCACGGCCCTCGTCGTATCTACGACGCAGCGGGGAGCCGAAGCGCAGTACATGCTGAAACGGCTGAAAGAACCCTTCCGCATCCCCTACTGGGACCGCGTAGAGGCGCAGGAACAGCTCGCTCCCGACGATATTACCATCGACACCATGCGGGCTTTATCAGATAAATACAACGCCGACGTCGTCGTCATTCCCGTCGTCCAGACCTGGTATTGGCGGCAGTACCAATTCTTCTTCCGCTTCGACGGCGAAATCGTCACAGACTGCGCCTATTACCTCTCGGTCTACGCCTACGACCGCCAGCAGGACACGCTGAAGAGCTACAGCTCCCGCGGCCGCGAACGGGAATCGGCGTCTATCCTCAACAATCCCTACGAAATCTTAGGGAAGGCCATGGACGAGGTCCTGGCCAAGCTGCCGTACAAGCGGATTCCTACGGACATCGAAGCCGTCCGCGGCAGCATTTCCAAGCTGGACGTGAAGACGACTGAAGGCGGGGCAAAGATCATTACCAACGAAATGCCTATTCCTATTCAGACTTAATTCAAAAAGAGCATCTATAATGGATGCTCTTTTTTATGTGCTCCCATCTGCGCCTAAACGCTGTTCATTTTATTATATGGCAATAGATGAAAGGCTGGGCGCTGGAATTCGAATGGTCACAACTCATCAGGGTAATTCATGGAATAGGAAAACAGCTACTATACTTTTTTAGGTATAGCCCGTTCATCATACGTATTTTCATAGACAGATACGTTTCAACGATATATCTGCTGGAACACATACAGAAACAACTTGAAATTTAAATTTGAATTTGATATATTGAGAAATAGCAATACGTTACATCGGAATCAAAGTATAGAAAGAAGGCCGGCTCTATGAAACTACCTGCACACGTTTCTAAAAAACTGATTGCCTGTATCATCTTCATCGCAATAGGCGCTGCCGTGTTCTTTCATGTCCGGCAAACTGGCAACGAGCCGCTGGTCTTATACGGCAATGTCGATATTCGTCAGGTATCCCTTACATTCAACAGCAATGAACGCATAGAAACAATGAATGCCGAAGAAGGGGATCGCGTCCAGAAGGGCGAGGTCCTGGGCACACTGAACACAAAGAAGCTACATCTCGACGTGACCCGCAGCCAAGCACAGGTAGCGCAACAGGAAGCCACGGTTTGGAAACTTCATAATGGATCCCGCCCCGAAGAAATTATGCAAACAGAGGCTGCAGTCCGCTCGGCGAAAGCCGATGCCCATAACGCCCAGTCGCATTACGATCGCATGCAAACTTTGTACGCTAATGATGCCGTAAGCAAACAGGATTTTGACAATGCTGAAGCGGCCTATAAAGCCGCCTCAGCAGCTCTGCAAAATGCAAAAGCGGCTCATCATCTAGCCGTTATCGGTCCTCGCAGCGAAGACATTGCCGCAGCGGAAGCGCAGTTGCAAAGTTTACAGGAAGATCTAAAAATTGCCGAATATCATCTCAGCCAAGCAACGCTCATAGCACCACAAGACGGCATCATCCGCTCCCGGCTTCTCGAACCGGGCGACATGGCATCCCCTTCAAAACCGGCGTATATTCTCAGCTTAGATACGCCAAAATGGATTCGCGCTTATGTGCCAGAAGACCGCCTCGGCGAGTTATATGAAGGAAAACAGGCCATAGTTACTATTGACAGCTATCCTAACGCCCCTTTGTCCGGCCAAGTCGGTTACATTTCAGACACGTCTGAATTTACGCCAAAATCGGTCCAGACAACAGAGCTTCGTACGTCATTAGTTTATGAAGTCCGCATCTATGTTCAAGATCCGGATAATGTCCTGCGGCTGGGCATGCCAGCAACGGTTACCTTTTAGGCGAGGTGTATTATGGAATATCCACAGCTCGTAGTATCGGCGTCTCACCTTTGCAAGACCTTTTCCGCCGCATTAGCCAACCAGCCTGTCCATGCACTGTCAGATCTCACGCTTTCCGTCTATGATGGTCAAATGACAGCTTTAATCGGGCCGGACGGCGCTGGCAAAACGACTCTTATCCGCCTGTTCTGCGGCCTCATGGCACCGACATCGGGTTCTTTATCTGTACTGGGACTGGACACGACCACTCATGCCCAGGATATTCAGGCTGCCATAAGTTACATGCCGCAGCGTTTCGGCTTATATGAAAATTTATCAGTTCAAGAAAATCTTGATTTATACGCCGATCTTCATGGCGTACCTCAGGCTATTCGTAAAAAACGGTTTGCTGAATTATTAGACATGACGGCGCTCGCGCCATTTACCGCTCGCCTAGCCGGCAATTTATCGGGTGGGATGAAGCAAAAGCTGGGGTTAGTCTGCACGCTCGTCCGGACCCCACAGCTTCTTCTACTCGACGAGCCCACAGCCGGCGTCGATCCCCTGTCACGGCGAGAACTCTGGCATATCCTGCAGCACCTCGTCACCGAAGAGCATATTTCCGTCATCGTCAGCACCTCTTATATGGAAGAAGCAGCGCGCTGCCAGCAGATTTTTCTTCTGCATCAAGGCCGCATACTCACGTCTGGGGCCCCAAAAGACCTCTTATCATGCGCCCGCCACAGATGCTTTTCTGTAAAACCGCCGACAGCTATACCGGCCCGCCTCCTGCAGTCGCTTTTGCTGCAAGACAAAGACAAGGTTTGGGATGCTGTCCCGGAAGGCGGCCGTGTCCGGTTCTGCGTCCGTTCCACTCAAAGCATTCCCAATCTGACTATATTTCAGCAATTTCCTAACCTAACGGTAACACCTGAACGCGAACGGCTGGAAGACAGCGTCATGATACAGCTTCGCCAAGCCGACGAAGCGACAGGCACTGAATCCATCCCCATGCCGAGCACGACAATAGGATTAAACAAGAACGCACCGATTGACATTGAAGTTCGCAGTCTTTGCCGCCGTTTTGGTCATTTTACCGCAGTGGCTGACACATCGTTTAGCGTTCACCGCGGCGAAATTTTTGGGCTCCTAGGGCCAAATGGAGCGGGAAAATCGACAACATTCCGCATGCTCTGCGGCCTGTTGCCGGCCAGCTCCGGCTATCTGTCCGTAGCCGGCGTCGACCTGCGACATAGCCGATCTCAAGCACGCGCCAAGGTCGGCTATGTCGCTCAAAAATTTTCCTTATACGCCACATTATCAGTGCAGGAAAATCTGGAGTTTTTCGGCAGGGCCTACGGCCTTAGAGGAAAAAAACTGCATGACCGTATTTCCGCCGTCGTTGACCAATTAGGCCTGCATCAGCGTTTTCATCAAACAGCAGGCGATCTTCCTAATGGCTACAAACAACGCCTTTCCATGGCTGCAGCTCTGCTGCATAAGCCGCGCATTCTCTTTCTCGATGAGCCTACAAGCGGCATTGATCCGTTAGCACGCCGCACATTTTGGCAACAAATTACGGCCTTAGCAGCTTCCGGCACAACCGTCATTATTACAACGCACTTTATGGAAGAAGCAGAATACTGCGACCATATCCTGATACAGGACCAAGGACGAATGATCGCCTTTGGCACGCCCGAAGAAATACGCCGCTGCGGGTACGGCCATTCTATGAACGATGCGTTTATCCATATCGTAGAAGAAATGCGCAGAAACGAGGTGACATCATAATGAAATACAGCCTGCGCCGCCTCCACGCTTTGATAACCAAAGAATGCCGCCAAATGTTCCATGACTCCAGCAGCTTTCTCATCGGCATACTGATCCCTATAATGCTGATTCTGCTCATCGGCAGCGGCATGTCGCTAGACGTAAAAAAACTTCCTGTCGCCGTCGCACTGGAAGACCCTTCGCCAACGGCACAAGATATGCTCAGCTTTCTAAACGGCTCCGAATACTTCGCCCCCCAGTATGTCACGTCGATGCCAGAAGCCGTTGCACTGATGGATTCCCGTCAAGCCGACGCTATCATTTGCATCCCGCCGAATTTCACAGAACAACTGCATTGCCACAACGCTGTCGTCCAAGTTATTTTGTACGGCGTCGATACGACGACGGCTACGACAGCCCGTACCTACATCCAAAGCGGGATTAGCCAATGGCAGGCAACCAACGGGCAGCGGTATGTTTCATCGTCGGCCACGTCTATCCAAGTGATCCATCGCCAATGGTTCAATGACGCCAATACGAGTGCTTGGATGTTCATTCCCGGCTTAATCGTCATCGTCATGACCCTTGTCGGCGTATTTCTAACGGCGCTAGTCATGGCTCGCGAATGGGAACAAGGCACGCTGGAATCGATTTTCGTCACGCCGGCACAGCCTTTAGAAATCATATTCGCAAAAATAATTCCTTATTTAGGCATCGCTATGACAGGATTTTCCCTCTGCATGATGGCAGCCCGCTATCTGTACGGGGTACCAATCCACGGCTCCTTGTTCTTCATTATTTTCTCGTCAGTAGAATACATATTTATCGCCATCGGCATAGGGCTTACGATTTCCTCTGTCGTAAAAAATCAATTTCTTGCCAGTCAATTATCTCTTATCATCGGACTGCTGCCGACAGTAATGCTCAGCGGATTTATCTTTGACCTGCGCAGCGTTCCTGTCGGTATCAGCATCGTAGGCCATATCCTGCCAGCTACCTATTATATGGAACTGTTGAAAACACTATTCCTTTCCGGCAACAACTGGTTTCTCATCAGCAAAAACTGCACGATTTTAGCCGTATACGCTGTCGTACTCGTCGGCCTGTCCCTATATGTCACACCAAAGAGGCTCTCATGATAAAACGTTTTTACACATCATTCTATGCTATTATCAACCTCATTCATAAAGAATTCCTAGTCACCATCAAGGATCCGCGGAGCCGGGTAATTCTCATCATGCCCGTACTCATCCAAGGACTGCTTTTTGGCTATACAGCTACGTATAATTTGGAACGCATCCCCTACGCCATTGTCGATGAAAGCCACAGTCCTTATGCGTCTGATTTGGCAGCACGCTTAGATGGCAGCGGTATTTTCCGCCGTATGCAGACGTTGGGAAACGCCAGCCAGATCCGCGACGTTATCGACCAAGGCGAAGTCATGCTGGTTCTGGTAATTCCCCAGGATTTTGCCGACACCATAGCTTCTGGCCAAACAGCTTCGGTTCAAGTAATCACCGACGGGCGCAACCCGACAACATCCGGTCTGGCAGCAGGCTACGTCAGCGCTATTGCCGCATCGTACAGCGCCGCAATCAGCGCCAGCCCGCCGCTTATAACAATCCAAGACCGCACTTGGTACAACCCTAATCAAATTACGCGCTGGATGTTTCTTCCCTCCCTAATTCCCATGATAGCCCTGACACAAGTGCTCATCCTTTCCGGCCTGTCCGTAGCCCGCGAAAGGGAACAAGGCACGTTTGACCAGCTTTTGGTCACTCCGCTGAGGCCATACGAAATCCTCGTAGGCAAAGCAG
The DNA here is from genome assembly GCA_900554215.1 of uncultured Megasphaera sp. GTDB lineage: Bacteria > Bacillota > Negativicutes > Veillonellales > Megasphaeraceae > Megasphaera. The sequence goes on along the minus strand of USGG01000032.1, from coordinate 1,316 downwards.
TTCCGCCGGTCTGTATCGGCTTGATACAGGCTACGATCATGATATGCCTGGCCGTATTTTGGTTTGGTGTGTCCCTCGTAGGCTCGCTGGTTACGCTGTATCTGACAATTTTCATATTTTTACTCAGCTGCGTCGGCATCGGCCTGTCCATTTCAGCCATATCCAAAACGATGCAGCAAGTCATGGTATATTGTTTTGTCTTCCTGCTGCCTATGCTGCTCCTGTCCGGATTGGCAACGCCTATACGCAACATGCCGGAAATGCTGCAATACGGCACGTATATCAATCCTATGAGATTTGCTATAGAAGCGATTCGGCGCATTTACCTGGAAGGCACCGGGATTACTACCATCGCGCCGTACTACATTCCCATGTTATTGATTTCCGCCGTCACCCTGCCGTTGGCGGCCTGGCTGTTCCGTCGCAATATATCATAGAAAGAGAGAATACCTATATGACACACAACCTTTCCCATAACACTAATACATCGACTCGCGAAGACGGTCGCGAAACGCGGGCCGCCATCATCGAATGGGCCGGCCGGATATTAGCCCGAAAAGGCTACGCTAAGACGACAAGCAAGGAAATATGCCAGGCTGCCGGCGTTAACCAAGCCGCTGTCAATTATCATTTCGGCAACCGCGACGGCTTGTATATCGCCGTACTGGAAGAGGTCCATAATTATCTTCTCAACATAGACATGCTCACAACTCTCAATCACAGTACATTATTGCCGCGACAAAAGCTGGAAATCATCTTAGACACGTTCATCGAACTGGGCTTTCAAAAAAACGACTGGCACGTCCGTGTCTGGATTAACGAATTATTGCAGCCGTCCCCATTTATTGGTCAAATCATTTCCCGCAAAGGCTGGCCAAAATTTTATATCCTGCGTGATATACTCTGTGCTGTACTCGGGCACGACAAAGACAATATACAAACTTACAGTGCGTATATGAGTTTAATCGCGCCGTTTTTCCTCCTGTTTATTTCCCAAAACAGCCCCGTTATCGAATACCTTCCCGTCAGCTGTCCTCGGGAAGAGTTCATTAAGCAGTTAAAAGAAAACGTCCTTTTACTGCTGGACACGCTGGCAAAAAAATAACCTGAATGCCTTCACTTTCATGCAGGTATTCAGGTTATCCTCCTTGCGCAGCATAGTTGTATTCAGATTTCGGCAACGGGAAAAGCGCGAAATACCGACCAGAGTCCAGATAACATTTGGAACTAAACAAAACCAACCACATGGCAATGCGGGCAATGATGTGACCCCAAAAAGTTAGACCTTAGTAACGAGGTAGTTTTTGCTATCTCGT
>USGG01000031.1 GCA_900554215.1 uncultured Megasphaera sp. | reverse complement strand
CCCCAACATTTATTATAGAACCTAAAAAAACGGCAGCGCCCCCGATAGAGCAGCTGCCGCCGCGCCGTTACCGCAGGTATTTAGCATACAGCATATACACGATAAAGGCGACGAGAGGGACGACGACGATTCCTACTAATTGACCTACCATAGTATCACTTCCTTAGAACGTACACGGTAAGGAGGCTGCGAAGCGTCCTCTATTTCTTGTTATATATAGTATATCAGATTTGTTCCCGCAGGACGACCTGTTCCTGCCCGTCGACTTCGCGCAGCTGGACGGAAATATCTTCGCGCCGCGATGTCGGCACGTTTTTCCCCACGTAATCGGCGCGGATCGGCAGCTCGCGGTGGCCCCGGTCAACGAGGACGGCCAGTTCGATGTAGCGGGGCCGGCCCAGCTCCATGATGGCGTTCAGGGCCGAGCGGACCGTCCGTCCCGTAAAGAGGACGTCGTCTACTAAAATGACCGTCTTGCCGTCGGCGTCGAAGCGGGTCTGCCCCTTGGCAACCATGTTGATGGACGTCTTTTTGGCGTCGTCGCGATAGGCAGAAATATCCAGGTCATAGACCGGCACAGCCAGGCCTTCAATAGCCGACAGTTCCGCTGCCAGCCGTTTAGCCAGCGGTACGCCCCGGGTATGGATGCCGACGAGGACCGTATTATCCAGCCCTTTGTTCCGTTCGATGATTTCGTGGGCAATGCGGCGAATCGCCCGGCCCATGGCTTTCTCATCCATGAGCAGATTTTTTTCTTTCCACATCGTACACACCTCGCTTATCTGTGCTGTTCGGCACGGTGCAGGCACGCTGCAAAATCGTCGGGCATAGGCGCTTCAAAGTGCATGGCCTCTCCCGTGACAGGATGGACCAGATCCAGGCAATGGGAATGAAGGGCCTGCCCCTCAATGGGAAAATCATCTTTTTTATAGCCGTATAAAGGATCGTTGACGACGGGATGGCCGATGTAGGCCATGTGGACGCGGATCTGATGGGTCCGCCCCGTCTCCAGCTTGCATTCAATCCAGGTGTACTCGCCGTAGCGCTTGAGGACGCGGAAATGGGTCACAGCTTCCCGGCCGCCCTTAAAGGTGACGGCCATCTTGATTCGGTCCTTGGAATGGCGGCCGATGGGCCCGTCGACGATGCCCTTTTCTTCGGCAATGTTGCCGTGGACGAGGGCCCAATAGGTACGGCGGGCCGAATGGGCTTTGATCTGCGCGGCCAGCCCCTTATGGGCTTCGTCGTTTTTCGCAGCTACCATGACGCCCGACGTATCCTTGTCCAGGCGGTGGACGATGCCCGGGCGTATGACGCCGTTGATGCCGGACAGCTCGCCGCGGCAGTGGTACAGCAGGGCGTTGACCAGCGTGCCGTTGGGATTTCCCGCCGCCGGATGGACGACCATGCCCCGGGCCTTATTGACGACGATGATGTCCTTGTCTTCGTATACGACATTCAGGGGAATATCTTCCGGCACGGCCTGCAGCTCTGCCGGCTGCTCCATCGTCACGGCCACTTCGTCCCCTTCGCTCAGGCGGCGGTTGCTCTTCGCAGCCTTGCCGTTGACCAGCACATCGCCCGTTTCGACAAGCTGCTGGGCAAAGCTACGGGATATATCCATCGTCTTGGCCATATAGACGTCCAGCCGCGTATCGGCCCATTCTTCCGTTACGGTTACTCGTACTTCATCCATATTGGTCTCCTCGCTTACTCAGAAATATGTGTCCAGCTGTACCACAGCAGCAGGCATACGCCGACGACGATGCCGATATCGGCGATGTTGAACACCGGCCAGATGCGGAAATCGAAAAAGTCGACGACAGCGCCGTGCAGAAAGCGGTCCAAGGCGTTGCCGAAGGCGCCTCCCAGAAGCATGCCCGCGCCGGCCTGCACCGCCTGATGCTCCGGCAGCTTCTTGCGAAATACAGCATACAATACAAACAATAGTATTGCCATAATCAGAAAAAGCCAGCGTTGATTTTCTAAAATACCAAACGCCGCGCCTCTGTTTAAAATATATGTAATATGAAAAAATCCCGGAATGACCGGAATCGATTCATGAAGCGTCATTCCTTGCTGAATCAGCCATTTGCTTCCCTGGTCCAACGCAATGATTACCAGGGCGATATACCATACCTGCACCCAAAACCTCCTATGTGCGCATCTTTCCGTACGATATCGTACAGTGATTCTATCCTATCATATTGACCGGCAAAATTCAAATAAAAAAGGAGACATATACATGTCTCCTTTTTTATCTTATAGTCGGGGGTGCTATTATTCAGCAGAGATAGCACCAGTCGGACATACGGATTCGCAAGAACCGCAATCGATGCAAGCGTCAGTGATAACGTACTTCGTTTCGCCTTCTTCGATAGCACCAGTCGGGCAAGCGCCTGCGCAGGAACCGCATTTTACGCATTCGTCAGAAATTACATGCATGTTTTTCACCTCCAGACTCATGTCGTTCGGGGAACTAGTCCCTTGTTCTTTCTCATTATTGCACGAATAGTTGAAAATGTCAATGACCCCGCATCGGGCAAAAAAAGTATTTTCAGCCATGTCCCAAACCATTCTCCCTCAGATATACAGGCACAGTCTGCCTTCTCTCTCCTGGGCTGCCCTAAATGCTCCAAACCGCCCGCAGCAGCTCAGAATGAATATCGTTCATTATCAGCATGAAAGATAAACGTTTTACGTTTCTGCTGCCATATACAGCAAAAGAGCCGGCGAGGGGGGCCGGCTCTTTCTAAGTGTAAGATACTATCGGGGGAAGATAATATCTTAGCTTTGCTGAAGACATAAGATAGGGGTGTTCGAGGGGTATATGAACAACTTATATCTTCAACTCGTCGTAGATGATCTGTTCTACACTTATTATAATAGCAGGTTACGGCCAAAAGTAAATTAAATTTAGATTAAAATTCGATTAAATTTTTACCATATATGCTCATACAGCATCGCTTTTTATGGGCTGCAGCATAAGCTCATACATGGAAAAAGCGGAAAGACAGCGCGTACGCCGCCCTTCCGCCTTTATGCAGGCCGTATATTAACCGTGATGATATTCTACGCCCATGGCGCCCTTCGGATGATTCCAGCTCTTGACGCCCTTGCCGCCGGAGATAACGCGGCATGTACCGCATTCCAGGCAGCCTTCATGGTTGAAAACCAATTTCCCGTCCGTGTATTTGTACAATTCAGCCGGACAAGCCATGACCAAGCGTTTGATTTCCGCTTCATCCTGATAATCTTCGTTAATTTCAATATGCGATTCGTGTTCGTCTGTAACGAATTTGACTACGCCGAGTTTATCGTCTACGCTCATTTTTGCCATCTTACATCGCCTCCCAAGCTTTTTTGCCAAGATCAAAGAGTCCGTTCAAGCCGCCGTTATTAGCCAAGACAGTCAAGGCAATCATCGGCAGGGCAACAGGCGCACCGCCGTCTACTTTGTAGACCATGCCGGCAAATTCGTCGGCCATCTTCGGAACGTCGTTGAAGATGATGTGGTCTTCCAAGAGGCCCGGCAAGTTTTGATACTGCTTCATGAGTTTCATGACAAAGCTTTCGTCGAGGAGCTTCTTGTAATACGACAGGCTTTCTGCCGAAAAATCTTCTCTCGCTTTAGCACGAACAACAGCTTCACCGGCCAGACGGCCCGATTCGATAGCCAAGTCCATGCCGCGGACCGTATAGCCCAGGTTGACGACCATAGCAGCTGCGTCGCCGGCTACGATAACTCCGTCCCGTACGAGTTCGGGCATCATCTTGAGGCCGCCTTCCGTAACGAGGTGGGCCGAATATTCCGTCAGCTTGCCGCCCTTGACAAAGGGTGCGATAGACGGATGATTCTTCATGCGTTCTACCATATCGGGAACGCTGACATCTACGCGGCCAATGTCACTGATCGTCGTAACGATGCCCAGGGACAGGCTGTCTTTATTGGTATAAATAAATCCGCCGCCGAGGTTGCCGCCTGTCGGATCGCCGGCGATCATCCAAGCTGCCCCTTCGTCTCCCTGGAGACCGAAGCGTTCATTGATGACGTCTTCTCCGAGGTAAATAACTTCTTTTACGCCTACGGCTACGTCTTTCGGGTCCAGTTCCTGTTTCATGCCCAGCTGCTGCGCCAACAGGGAGTTTACGCCGTCGGCCAATACGATGACGTCGGCGTCGAATTCTTCGTCGCCGCAGACGACGCCCGTTGCCTTGCCGCTTTCATCGACGAGGACCTGGTCTACGCGGAAGCCTTCGAGGAGCATGACGCCGGCTTCTTCCGCTTTTTCAGCCATCCATTTGTCGAATTTCGAACGGAGTACAGAATAGGACGGATATTTCAGGTTCTGCAGCTTGTCGGAATTGTACTGGAAGCTCAAGGCTCCGCCTTCCGTCATGAGGGACAGGCGTTCCTGGGTAATCTTGCGTTCGATCGGAGCTTCTTCGGCAAAGTTCGGAATCAGGCGTTCCAGGCTGTGACCGTAAATACGGCCGCCGCTGGAGTTTTTAGAGCCACAGAATTTGCCGCGTTCAATCAACATAACGTCGAGTCCGGCTTTTGCCATAGTCAGGGCTGCCGCCGAACCGGCCAAGCCACCGCCAACAACGATAGCATCAAATTTTTCTTCACTACTCATGTTCTTACCCTCCTTAACCGTGCGGTTCCAATGCGTCGGCTCCGCCGGTTTATGTATGTAAACGTATAGTATTTCCTGTTCGTTCAGATGTATCGGGGTTTCTGCCCGCTGTGCAGCGCGCAGGTTCCAAAGAGATGGCTGTCAGCGCAGACCTTCTCCAGGCCGACGGCGGCAATGAGAGCCGTCAGCTCGCGCTTGCGGAGAAAGTCCCGCGTAGACTGCCACAACCACCGGTATTCCCTGCGATGGCGGAAGCCACCGCCCAATAGAGGCATGACGCCGCGGAAATACAGGTCGTAAAAGGGTCGAATCAACGGCGAGTCAGGTACAAAGGAATCGAGGCAGTATACCCAGCCGCCGGGGCGAACGACGCGGGTCATTTCCGTCAGGACCGCGCCGTAATCAGGCGTGTTGCGGAGACCGAAGGATATGGCCGCCGCCGAAAACGTATCGTCTGCAAAGGGAAGGGCCATGGCGTCGCCTTCCCGCCAGGTCAGGTTTTCCAGAGCCGCGCCCTTACGGCGGGCCACGTCCAGCATGGCCGGCGAGAAATCAAGACCTGTAACGGCTACATCAGGCCGCCGGCTTGCCACGGCTACGGCAATGTCTCCCGTGCCGCAGCAGACGTCCAGAACGGCGCCGCCGTCCGGTACCTGCGAGGCTACGGCCTCGACGAGCCCCCTCTTCCACGATTGCTCCAGCCCCAGGCTGATGCGGCGGTTCGCGCCGTCGTAGGTCTGGGAAATGCCCTGGAAGATATGGTACACGCGCCTGCGTTTTTCCATCGAATCCATCAGACCGTCCTCCCTGCCAGCACGGCCAGGGCCGCGCCGATCAAATACGCGCCGTTTCCCAGCACGTTGGCCATGGCGATGCTCTTCATCTGCCGCACCCGCTCCTGCGGAATCATCGGCGATGTCAGCAAGAAGACGAAGACCTTCCGGCCCGTCAAGACCGCAAGAGCCGGTACGATGAGGCCCGAGAAGCCGCCGTACCATAAAGGGATAACGATGAGGCTTGCCATCCAGCAGACGACGGCCGCCCGGTACAGCCTTACGGCCGTTGGCCTTCCCACTACGACGGGAAGGGTTTTGCGCCGGGCCTGCCGGTCTTTTTCGATGTCGCTGATATTATTGGTCATCATGACCAATCCGATCCCGATGATGAAGGGGATCGCCAATATCAGAGCCAGTCCATCGACGATACCGTGTACGGCTGCCGCCACTCCCAAGGGAATGAGGCCTCCCATGACGCCGCCGGAGACGAGCTCGCCTACGGGCAGGTAAGACAAGGGCGTCTTGCCGCCTGAATAGGCCAGGACGACGAGGCCGCCGACGAGGCCGATGCACCAGGGCGCAGGGCCTGCGCCGACGATGACCGGCAGAGCCAGCAGGGCCGCAGCAGCCAGATACGCGAAGCCTAAATACAGAGCCTGCTTCGGCGCGATGTCTTCGTATACCAGTACGGCGTCGTGGACTTCGACGAAGTCGTCCGTCGTGTCCGTTCCCTTTACGAAATCGAAATAATCGTTCAGCGTATTGACCGATGACTGCATGAGGATGCACGCCCCCAGCAGGAGAACAGCCTGGAGCCACGATATGTCGTAGCCGGCCAGCAGGCAGTACAGCTCGCCGAATACAGCCGGATAGACCGCCGCTATCCACGAATGGGGATTGGCCAGACGGACGGCGGCCGTCACAGTCATTGCCTGTCGTCCCGCCATTACACCGCCCCCAGCTTGCTGACGAGCTTGCGCAGGAGAGGCGCCGCGTCGCACGGCGGCAGAAACGCCAGCAGTTCTTCTGCCCGGCGCTGGTAACGGCGGATATACCTCCACGCTTCTTCCATGCCGCCGAATTCCGCTACGAGGCGTTCCATCGCCCGAATATCTGCGGCCGTCAGCGTACCGGCTGCGCTGCGCTCCATGTACGGGGCCAGCGCGGCCCTGCCGCCGGGCCGTTCCAGGGCGATGAGGACGGGCAGCGTGTAGATGCCTTCACGGAAATCCTGATGGACGGTCTTGCCGTTCAGGGCCTTGTCGTCCGTAAAGTCCAACAGATCGTCCCGCAGCTGAAACATATACCCCAGGCATTCGCCAAAGGATTCCAATATGCCGGCGTGCTGTTCACTGCAGCCGCTTTCCATCGCGCCGATGCGGCAGCAGGCCATGAACAGGGCTACGGTCTTGCCGTGGATGTTGCGCAGGTACTCGTCAATCGTTACCGTATCCTTGTACCGGCACATAGCCTGTCCGATTTCGCCGCTGCACATTTCCTCTACCGTCTTCGACAGGACCATGCCGGCCCTGTTCAAGCCTTCCTTCATGAGGTGATAGCTGATGCGGCTCATGAGGAAATCTCCGGCATAGACGGCGGCGTTTTTTCCGTACCGGCTCTGGATGGACGGCTTGCCCCGTCGGAAGGGAGCGTCGTCTACGACATCATCGTGAATCAGCGAAGCCAAATGCGTCATTTCGACGATAGCCGCCAGCTTATACAGCCTTTCCTGCGCGTCGCCGCGTTTGGGTCCGTATTCCGAGGCCATCATCAACAGGCGGGGCCGTATCATCTTTCCTTCTGACGCCGTCGCGTCGGTAAGTACCGCGCCGGTCGGCGTTCCGGCAAAGGTATGGGCCGTAAAGGCCTGTATATAGTTCTTTATCTGCTCTATTTGCTCATCACTGACGTTGGCAAAATACTTCGGCATAAATTTCCGAACGCTGTTTTCTAATAATGTCTGTTTTATCATCGCCGTTCCCATACACCTTTCCGGCCGTGTTAGGAGTTATTGTTTTTCTCTCTTTTCTACGAGAATCTGGGCCGTATGTTTTACCTGGATGTTGTTCAGGCCGCGCGCGTCGAGACCGCCTTTGATCTGGAGCAGGCAGCCCGGGCAGTCGACAGCCACGGTGTCGGCGCCGGTAGCCACGATGTTGTCGATCTTTTCTTCGAGCATCGGAGCGGACATTTCGGGGAATTTAATCGAGTAGGAGCCGCCGAAGCCGCAGCATTTATCGCAGTTGTTCATTTCCACAATTTCTACGCCCTTCGTGCCTTCCAGGAGTTCGCGCTGTTCTTTATATACGCCCATGTAGCGTTTCATGTGGCACGAATCGTGATACGTAACCTTCATGGGAACGCCGTCGCCGTTGTTCGGGAGACCGCCGAGCATGTGGAGCAGCTTGGAGAAGTCGTAGGACTTGTCGCTCAGTTCGGAAGCCTTCTTGTACATTTCCGGATCATCCTTGAACATTTCTTTGTAATCGCGCAGGGCGTGCGTGCAGGTCGGGCAGGCCGATACGATGTAGTCGTATTTTTCTGCTTCCATCGCTTCGATGTTGAGCTCAGCCGCCTTCTTAGCGTTGTCTGCGTCGCCCATGTACGTTGCCGGAGCCCCGCAGCAGGACTGGCCGAGAGGCATTTCTACGACATAGCCGGCCATGTTGAGGGCTTTGACGACAGCTGTCGCGATGTCGACGTATACGAAATCGAGGAGACAGCCCGTGAAGATCGCGATCTTGCCCTTCGGATTGGGAACGTCCTGTTTGATCGACGGCAGTACGTCGCGGAACGGCTGCGGAGCGATGCTCGGCAGGCTGCGGCCCGACGTCAGGCCGGACAGGAACATCGGCATATGACGGATCATCGGCTGGCCTTTGGTAATCGCGCCCTGAGCAACGGAAGCGATGCGCAGCATGGAATGGAACAGATGGCGGTCGGCAACCGTGTCAAGACAGAATTTATGAATCGGGTTGAGGCCGTCTTCCTGAGCGTACTTCGTGCGCAGCTTCAGGATCATGCCGGCAATGTCGAGCTTGCCGCCGCAGACCGTGTTGCACGTGCCGCACTGGAGACAGATATTCTGAATTTCTTTACCGCGTTCACGGCTGTTGAGGAAGGCCGTAAGCAGCGTACCGATGCCGCCGGTGTAAATATTGCCGCCGTATACGTGGCCGCCTACGAGGCGGAAGGCCGGACATACGTTGAGGCAGGCTGCGCAGCGGATACAGCAGAAGATATCCTGATAATCGGGGTCGGCCATGATCTTGCGGCGTTCCGGCGTATCGAGGATGATGATGTGGAAGCTCTTCTTCTGCTTCGTATCATTTTCCGGATCGGTTACGACATCTGTCGCGCCGGTATAGAAGGACAGGTATGTCGTCAGGTTCTGAGCCGTGCCGTTACGAGGAAGAACTTTGAAGATATAGCGAATATCGCTCATCTTAGCTACGAATTTTTCAATGCCGAAAATGTACATGTGGCTGGCCGGCAGGGTACCTACCATACGGCCATTGCCTTCGTTGCTCATGGTGATGACCGTGCCCGTTTCGGCAACGGCAGCATTAGCGCCGGATACACCCATTTCCGCAGTCAGGAATTTTTCGCGCATGACGCGGCGAGCCGTTTTAACTTCCTTGGAAATATCGGGAACTTCTTTTTCCTTCGTGTAAGACGTAAACAAATCGGCTACGTCTTCCTTAGAATAGTGAATTGCAGGCATTACCATATGAGACGGCGTATCGCCGGCAATGGCGTTGATGAATTCGCCCAAGTCCGTTTCCTGCGCGTGAATGCCGGCAGCTTCAAAGCCCGGGTTAAAGTGGATTTCTTCCGATGCCATGGATTTCGATTTGACGACGAGTTTGACGTTCTGTTCTTTCGCTACCTTCAGGGCATAGTCAAAAGCTTCCTGCGGCGAATGGGCGCGGAATACGACAGCGCCATTGGCAGTAGCGTTCTTTTCGAATTCGTCGAGCAGCTCATCAATGTGATCGCGGGCATAGGATTTTACTTCATGTACCTTTTCCCGCAGTGCTTCAAAGTCGTATCCTTTATAAACGCGTTCGCGATTGCCGGGATACGCAGTCGTAAAGTTTTTCAGCGCTTTCTGCAAAGGCGCGTTGTCCATTGCGCGCTCGATTTCTTGTTTCAACAAATCCATTTCAGTTGACATGTGTCATTCCCTCCTTTACTCATCTTCCACAACAATGACGGCATACTGGCGCGGTCCGTGAACGCCGACCGTGCTGACGCATTCGATGTCGGCCGTACGGCTCGGGCCCGTAATGATGCCGGCAAATTTCGGGAATGGCTTCGTTTCGGCCATAATGTCGATCATGGAATCGAAATCGTCGACGATCTTCGACAATTTAATAATGCCGACATATACGTCCGCTACGATTTCTACGATACGGTCGTCAATATCATCCTTCATTTGGACGAGGGAGCCCAAGTTGGCGACGCCGTAGTCGGCTTCCGTTACGCCGCCCTTGTCATAGGGAGCATTTTTGCGGAAGTGATCCGTGTCGGTCTTAATGCCCGCTGCTTTCAAGGCATCAGCCGCACCGGCTTCTTTAAGAAGCGGCGTTTCGACAATGGCTACATCCTTTACATCCTTTTCTTGGAAAATCTTGACAAGAGTTGCTGCTACGTCGGCTTTTTTAGCCAAATAGCATTCCCCAGCAACGCTGGTTAATCCTTTTTGGAACGTTTCGTACAATTCTGCTTTTTCCATGTTCACACCTCTTTACGTCAAATATAAAATTTAAAATGAATGCATGGCATACTATTAAAGTATTAATATAAGTATAGCATTTTATACAATTTATGCAATGAGTCCAAGGCAAAGTCGCAATATATTTTGTGAAACGTTGACCATACTTCCATGCATTTTGGTAATTGTTACATGTATGACATAGCATTACTCTTGACAAGCAAGGATTACTGAATCAAATACTTTGAGTTTTAAATATTCGCTATTTTTCACGGTTTTATCAGCTCTGCGGCATATCGATATGTTTTTTAATCATGACTTTTTTAACTATTTACTATGATTAAAAATTATTGAACAACCGTAAAAAGCAGACGCATCGTTTCATATCCTATGGCTTCCCCCTTCCGTTTCTGTTTCCATTTTATAGTATTGATTTTTATTTTTATTTATTTAAAAACTTGTTATTTATGAATATTTATTTAATCAATCTGTATCAGGCAATCATTTTATGACACGGCGTTATGTTTTCATTCCGCTGCAGTACGTTTACTTCAGCTGTACATCCGAGGATTACAATAATTCGTTTCAAATTTACACACCTGCAGCGTCTGCCGTCTCCGCCGGCAGGAGAATTATTTGTAAATTTTTTATAACCTTGCAAAAATTCCCTTGACAAACAAGTAAACTCACGGTATTATGTTCCCAACGAAAAATGCAATGACCAAAACAAGTACACGTACGAAAGCTATACAGAGAACGGGAGTCACCGGCTGAGAGCTCCCGCCGCCGCCTGGTACGATGGAATGCCTTTGGTAGCAGGGCAGCTGAATATATCAGTAGGTTGTCACGGTTTGCCGCCGTTACAGGCCTTGAGGTGCAGTAGTATATCATCAGGATACCTGCAAATCAGAGTGGAACCGCGGGCCGCCGTCTCTGTTTAGGGACTGCGGTTTTTTTGTATTTCAAATTTCGGTATCATGACACAAGGAGGTACAATTCATGTTTAATACCCTGCGCAAGGATATCCACGTCATTAAGGAACGCGACCCGGCCGTAAAAAATACGCTGGAGGTCCTGCTGTGCTATTCGGGACTACACGCAATCTGGGCTTACCGCTTGGCCCATTTCTTCTACCAACACAAATGGTTTGTCACGGCTCGCATCATTTCGACTATCGCCCGCTTTTTCACAGGAATTGAAATCCACCCAGGCGCACAAATTGGCGAAGGGCTGTTCATCGACCATGGTATGGGCATCGTCATCGGTGAGACTACGATTATCGGCAACAACGTCTCCCTTTATCAGGGCGTAACCCTTGGCGGCACAGGCAAGGAAAAAGGCAAACGCCACCCGACCATCGGCGACTACGTCGTCGTCGCCTGCGGTGCAAAGGTGCTTGGTTCCTTTACCGTCGGAGAAGGATCAAAAATCGGCGCCGGCTCCGTCGTCTTAAAAGAAGTACCGCCCTATTCGACAGTCGTCGGAATTCCTGGCCGCGTCGTCCTTCAGCAGGGCAAAAAAATAAGCCATTCAGAACAAGACATTGATTTAGATCACAACCGGCTGCCCGATCCTATTGAAGACCAGATTGCAGCCCTGCAGCGCCAGGTATCCGTGCTTCAATCACGGATAAACGCAATGGACAACGCTGAACCCCATCTGCGCAGTCTCAGCCGATAATCAGTTCTCCTCCCCCTGGAAACAAAAGGGAGCCCGCTGTTCTTGTATAGTAAAAGTTTACTTTTTAAGTATAATTTATGGTATATTTTTACTGTTTTAATTTTACATCATACTATATATAGTAAAAGGAGTGATTTTCATGAAAAAGATATACACATCCATCCTTGATTTAATCGGCCGCACGCCGCTGCTGGAACCGGCCCGCTTCAATGCCCGTCAGGACATCGGCGCCCGTCTGCTCGTTAAATTGGAAGCCTTTAACCCTGGCGGATCGGCTAAGGACCGCATTGCCAAGGCAATGATTGAAGATGCCGAAGCCAAGGGTCTGCTCAAGCCCGAAACCGTCATCATCGAGCCGACAAGCGGCAATACGGGCATCGGCCTGGCCGCCGTCGCCGCAGCCAAAGGATATAAGGCAATCTTTACTATGCCGGAAACGATGTCCGTAGAACGGCGCAAGCTCATTGCCGCCTACGGCGCGGACATCGTCCTTACCGAAGGCGCTAAAGGCATGCAGGGAGCCGTCGATAAAGCCGAAGAATTAGCCAAAGAGCTGAACGGCTTCATTCCCGGACAGTTTACCAACCCGGCCAATCCAGCCGTCCACAAGGCCACAACGGGTCCGGAAATTTACGGCGATACAGACGGCGCCGTCGATATCCTCGTTGCCGGAGTCGGCACCGGCGGCACTTTAAGCGGAACGGGACAATACCTCAAAGAACAAAAGCCCTCCGTTCAGGTCATCGCCGTCGAACCGGCCGATTCGCCTCTCTTGTCCAAAGGGCACGCCGGACCGCATAAATTGCAGGGCATCGGCGCAAACTTCATCCCGGAAACCCTCGACAAGACGATTTACGATGAAGTATATCCCGTCACGACAGACGAAGCCTATAAAGCGGCACAGGCCTTTACCAAAGCCGAAGGTCTCCTAATCGGCATTTCCGGCGGTGCAGCTCTCCACGCAGCCGTGGAAATAGCCAAGCGCAAGGAAAACGCCGGCAAGACAATCGTAGCCGTCCTGCCGGACAATGGCGACCGCTATCTCTCGACGCCGGGATTTATCGAGCTGTAATATATAGTATAATAATGTAATAAAAGGAAACGATACGCCCCATCCTCTATATCCAGTGGGGCATATCACAAATAAGACGTTCTCCTGCCGCTGCATCACAGCAGCCGTCAGGAGAACGTCTTATTATCTATACATCGTTTCAAGGCCCTCCTGACATTCTGAATCCCTCGCCTTCCGTATACGTCAAGGCCTGCTTTCTCAAAGCCGTTTTTCTCTGCCGGAGTCCCTTCTGTGCTACCCATTTCAGCCAGTCCAACGTCTTGTCTTCCCATTGCCGCATCAGGCATGGTTATGTTGTCGGTCCCTATGGAAAAGCATTTCTCCCATCCTCCTTGCCGATGATTCTTTTTGGAGCACTGCATGCCAAGGTCTTCAATAAACCATACCTGACCGAGCAGTCGATCCAGCATGTTTTGCCGTACAGTACCAGAAAAATAAATCACTACGGCTATTCCTCCGTTCTTCTTATTACGTCGTACAGGCCCTTCATTCTGTCTGCCAGCAGGATGCGAAAAGACTGCCATGACATAGTCATGGCAGTCTTTTTTGAGGGTTGCATTATGTATTGATATATACTGCGTCTTCCTTAGATTTTATCCATATCGCGGCTGGCTACAATGTCCACACCGAGACCCAAAATATTGGCTACGATGACATCGCCGGTCTTAACCGGAGCTTCAATGGAAACAGCCCGCAGAGCCTGCGCGCATTCGAGGATTTTCCCCTTCGGCAAGGTCGATTTCGACACGACCGGCAGGAGAGGCAGCTCGCCGCCGGAAATGCGTACCGTCGAGGTCAGCATGCGCTGAGGATTGGTCAGTTCCTGATGGGCGTACGTTTCACCGCGGGGGCATGTATTGCCCGTTACGTCCGTAATCGCGCCGTCCGTCAAGGTAACGGTCAGCAGGCAGCCCATGGGGCAGTTGATGCAGTTCAGTTGTTTCGTTTCTACACTCATGTTACGCTTCCTCCTTTACGGAAACAGTCCAGTCGGCATGATGGCCTTTCGCTTTGTCAGCCGGTACGTTGACGGCAATCATTTCGCTCGGTTTAGCGACAGGGAGGACTCTGGTCACTAAGACGTCGTCGCCGCTCGTAACCGTCAGGCGGCATTTTTTGAGAGGACGGCGGACGCGCATGAACAAGCGAACCGTTTCGCCTTCGGCTGCGGCGCGGATGTGCTGGGGTACGCAGGTGCGTACTTCGTCAGCCGGTTCGACCTTGACATCGGCAACTTCGCCTTCCATCTGGCCCAAGGCCTTCAGTGCGGCAAACTTGCCGGCGATTTCCGCTTCTTCCGATACGAAGTCGACGAGGTCGTGAACGTGAACGACGTTGCCGGCGGCGAAGATGCCGGGCATACTCGTTTCACGGTGCTGGTCGACGATGGGGCCGCTCGTAAGGGGATGCATAGCGAGGCCCAAGCCGCGGGACAATTCGTTTTCCGGAATGAGGCCGACGGACAGGAGCAGCGTATCGCAGTCGATGTCGAATTCCGTACCCGGAATGGGCTGCATATGGTCGTCGACTTTGGCCGCCGTAATGCCCGTCACGCGGTCTTTGCCGTGAATGGCCGTAATCGTATGGGACAGGTACAAGGGAATGTCGTAATCGTACAGACACTGTACCATGTTGCGGGTCAGGCCGTTGGAGAAGGGGCAGATTTCGAGAACAGCCTGCACCTTGCAGCCTTCGAGGGACATGCGGCGGGCCATGATGAGGCCGATGTCGCCGCTGCCGAGGATGACGATCTTCTTGCCCGGCAGATAACCTTCCATGTTGACCATGCGCTGCGCTGCGCCGGCAGTGAATACGCCGGCCGGACGATAGCCCGGCGTGCGGATGGCGCCGCGGGTACGTTCGCGGCAGCCCATGGTGAGGATGATCGTCTTGCCCTGTACGGTGATGAGGCCGTGTTTCGGGCTGACAGCCGTGACAGTTTTATCTTCATGAACGTCGAGAACCATCGTATCGACGAGGATTTCGATTTCCAGTTTATCTTTTACCAGGTCGTAGCAACGCTGCGCATAGCCCGGGCCGGTCAACTCTTCCTTGAAGTGATGCAGGCCAAAGCCATTGTGGATGCACTGCTGGAGAATGCCGCCCGCTTCGCGGTCGCGTTCGAGGACGAGGATTTTCTTCGCGCCGTTTTCCCAAGCGCTGTATGCGGCCGAAAGACCTGCCGGGCCGCCGCCGACGATGATAATATCATACAGTTGTTCAGCCATTATGCCTTACCTCCGCTCTGAGTTTCTTTATCGTAGAACATATAGGATTTTCTCATTTCCTTGCGAACTTCCGTTACGGGGATGTTTAGTTCGCGAGCCAAAATCTGCGTGACGCGGGGACCGCAGAAACCGCCTTGGCAGCGGCCCATGCCGGCGCGGGTGCGGCGTTTTACGCCGTCGACGGTACGCGCGCCTACAGGACGGCGGATCGCGTCGATGATTTCGCCTTCCGTAATCGTTTCGCAGCGGCAGATGACGCGGCCGTATGCGGCGTCTTTAGCGATGAGGGCTTTCTTGTCGTCATCGCTGAGGGTGCGGAAGCAGGGCTGGGCCGGACGTCCCTTCTTGTAGTCTTCCTTCGGCGCCGCGGCTGTTTCAGCGACGATTTCGCCTACGATGAATTTGGCAATAGCCGGAGCTGACGTCAGACCCGGGGACTGTATGCCGGCTGCCTGGAAGAGGCCCTTGGTCTTTTCAGACTGGCCGATAATGAAATCGCCCGTGCTGGATACGGCACGGACGCCGGCAAATTCCGTAATGGCTGCGCCGGCCGGGATGTTCGGCACGAGCTTGCGGGCTTTTTCGAGGGTTTCGTTCATGCCCGGAATCGTAACGGCCGTGTCGTCTTTTTCGCTGCCGTCCAGGTCGTGGGCATTCGGTCCTACGAATACGTTGCCGTGCGTCGTAGCACAGACGAGGATGCCCTTGCCCATTTTCGTCGGCGTCGGGAAAATCGGCGAGTATACGAGGTCTTTCTGCGCCGTTTTATCAAAGAGGATATATTCACCGCGGCGAGGCATGATGGTGAAGGAATCGTCGCCGGCCATGCGGCTTACGTCGTCGGCATGGACGCCGGCAGCGTTGATGACATATTTCGTTTCAATCGTGCCCTGATCCGTTTCGACGGCTTTTACCGCGCCGTTTTCTACGGTAATGCCCGTTACCTGGCATTCGCGGAGCACTTCGGCGCCGTTGATGACGGCGTTTTCAGCAAAGGCCAAGGCCATGCCGAAGGGCCAGCAGATGCCGGCAGTAGGAGCCCAGAGAGCGCCTTTGATATCCTTGCTGACGTTCGGTTCTTTTTCGCGCACCTTGTCGCCGTCCCAGATTTCAAGGCCGGGAACGCCGTTGGCTTTGCCCCGTTCGAGCAGATCATTCAAGACGCTCATTTCTTCATCGTCTACGGCAGCTACGAAAGAACCTGTCCATTCGATTTCCAAATCCAGTTCGTCTTTCAGCTCATGGTACATGGCGTTGCCTTCTACGTTCATGCGAGCCTTCATGCTGCCTGTCGGCGCATCAAACCCGGCATGGAGAATCGCGCTGTTCGCCTTTGTCGTGCCGGCAGCCAGTTCCGGTTCCTGTTCCACCAAGACTGCACGAAGGTTATATTTGGCCAATTCATACAGTATGGCAGCGCCGGTAATACCGCCGCCGATGACGACGACATCTGCTTGTTTTGTCATGTTCACAACCTCTTTCTTTGCGGAATCCAATACAATAGTGTTTACCTGATGGCTTCATTATATCTGTTTGTGAAAATAATTGCAATAGCATTTTTACAAAATTCCATTTTTGCATTGTGAAGAATTTAGTTATGAGAAAATCGCCGCATGCAGTCACTCTGTAAAAGCGTCGTGTATACGAAAATTCATTCCCATAAAACAGGGACTCCCGGCATACGCAGAAGTCCCTGTATAAAAAGGTCTATGCAATTATCAGAATATATTGAGCGCCGAAGCCACGCCATAGGCTACCAATGCGCCAATGATGGGCGCAACGACGGGAACCCAGGCATATCCCCAGTCCGAGCCGCCTTTGCCGGCAATCGGCAAAATCGCATGGGCCAGACGAGGACCGAGATCTCGGGCAGGATTAATGGCATATCCCGTCGGGCCGCCGAGGCTGAGGCCGATGGCCCAGATAAGGATACCGACAATATACGGACCTACGCCGGGAGGCATCGCTCCCACCGGTTTGGAGAAAATCATCCAGATGACAAATACCAGGAAGAACGTGCCGATAATTTCGCACAAGATGTTGGCCGGATAGTTGCGGATAGCCGGAGCCGTGCAGAAAATGCCCAGTTTAGCCGCTTTGTCTTCCGTTTCCGCCCAATGCGGCAGATACGCCAGCCAAACGATGGCTGCGCCGCACATTGCGCCGAGAATCTGGACGACAGACGTCGCCAGGAACTGTTCAAAGGTGTAAATGCCGATCATCGTCTTCGCCAGCGTAACGGCAGGATTTAAATCGCCCTGAGGCGCACCGAGAGTCGTCGCCGTAAATACGCCGAGAGTTACGGCAAAGCCCCATCCGACGGTAATGCAGATCCAACCGCCGTTCTGGCCTTTCGATTTCGTCAGTGTGTTGCAGGCGCAGACGCCGGCCCCGAACACGATAAGCACCATCGTACCAAAAAATTCACCGATTAAATTATCCATATACAGACACCCGCTTTCTGAACGCTACGCCATTAGTCTTCGTCGTCGAGCCAGTGCATGGCATGCTTGACAGCCTTGCGCCAGCCTTTATAATATGCCGCCGATTTTTCTGCATCCATAGTCGGTTCGAAGCGGTTCTGAAGCTTCCAGCTATGACGCAGTTCGTCCTTCGATTCCCATACGCCGACGGCCAGACCGGCCAAATATGCCGCGCCGAGAGCCGTCGTTTCGATAACTTGCGGGCGATCGACAGGTACTCCGAGGATATCGGCCTGGAACTGCATGAGCATATTGTTGGCGCAGGCGCCGCCGTCTACCTTCAGAGAAGCTAACTTGATGCCCGAGTCGGCTTCCATCGCGCCGAGGACATCCATCGTCTGGTAGGCCATGGAATCGAGGGTTGCCCGGACGATGTGGGCTTTCGTCGTACCGCGGGTAATGCCGATAATCGTGCCGCGGGCATTCATATCCCAGTACGGAGCGCCGAGGCCGACAAAGGCCGGTACGACATATACACCATCCGAGTCGGGAACGCGCTTAGCTACCCATTCCGAATCGGGAGCCGTATCGATGAGGCGGATGCCGTCGCGGAGCCACTGAATAGCCGAGCCGGCAACGAAAATCGAGCCTTCCAGAGCATATTCCACTTTGCCGTCAAGGCCCCAGGCAATCGTCGTGACGAGGCCGTTTTTCGATTCGATCGGTTCCGTTCCCGTGTTCATGAGGAGGAAGCAGCCCGTGCCATACGTATTCTTTGCCATGCCCGGTTCAAAGCAGGTCTGGCCAAACAGCGCTGCCTGCTGGTCGCCGGCTGCGCCGGCAATCTTGACGGGCGCACCGAGGATCGCCGGGTCTGTATATCCGTAAACGTCGCTGGACGGACGGACTTCCGGCAGCATGCTCTTCGGCACGTCGAGATACGAAAGAAGCTGGTCATCCCATTCGAGAGTCTTGATATTGAACATGAGCGTACGGGACGCATTGGAATAATCCGTTACATGAACCTTGCCGCCGCTGAGTTTCCAAATGAGCCACGAATCAATCGTCCCGAAGAGGAGCTCTCCTTTTTCGGCCTTTTCTCTTGCCCCTTCGACAGTATCTAAAATCCATTTTACCTTCGTGCCGGAGAAGTACGCATCGATAACCAGGCCCGTTTTTTCCTTAAATTCGTCGACCAGGCCTTGTTTGATCAAATCTTCACAAATAGCCGCAGTCTGACGGGACTGCCAAACGATAGCGTTGTAAACGGGACAGCCCGTCGTCTTATCCCATACGACAGCCGTTTCGCGCTGATTTGTAATACCGATAGCCGAAATATCTGCCGCCGTCAGGCCGCTCTGCTCCAACGCACCCTTCATGACTTCCACCATCGTATGAAGGATTTCGTTGGCGTCATGTTCTA
This sequence comes from uncultured Megasphaera sp., assembly GCA_900554215.1. Lineage (GTDB taxonomy): Bacteria > Bacillota > Negativicutes > Veillonellales > Megasphaeraceae > Megasphaera. The sequence goes on along the minus strand of USGG01000031.1, from coordinate 1,647 downwards.
CCCACCCAGGCTGCGGGAAATATTGGGTAAACTCTTTCTGGCTGACGCTGACGATGCGTGATTCTTCGTCAAAAATAATCGCGCGGTTACTCGTCGTCCCCGCATCCAACGCCATAACATACTTTTTCTGCATAATACCAAACTCCTTTCAACACATCTCTTTTCTCTTCTCTTCTTTCAGGTTTAGCATATGGGTTATGCGTTGTCTTAATTATATTAGCATGTGAAAATAATTGCAATATTTATTTTACATTTTTTCTGTTTATTGCATATCACATATAGCTGGTTAATTCATTATGTCTTTTTCGCATTCAGTAAATAGTATATGCTATTTATAGAATATTTGTCATCAAAAGATACTCTCAAATATGTGGTTATTTTTGACAATACATATCCTTGATACCTCATTCTGTGCTATAATAGAAGTATTATAGACATCACTATGAATTCCATTGCCAAATTTTCAGATAAGGCGGATAACCATGCAAAATAATAAAAATAAAATAGCCATCAGTGCTGCCAAATTATATTATCAGTCCGGCTACAGCCAGACCGAAATAGCCAAAGAGCTCAACTTGTCCCGCCCGTCCGTATCGCGTATTCTCCAATACGCCAAAGACATGGGCTTTGTCCGCATCGAAATCTTCGATCCCATTGAAGACCAAAGCCTTCTGGCAAAAAAAATCATCACGTCCTTCGGCCTCAAAGACGCCTGCATTGCAAACGCACCCATTGAAGACGAAGAAGACATCAAAAAATACATTGGCCAGGTAGGCGCCGAATACCTCAGCAAAATCGTCCAAGACGGCGATATCATCGGCGTCGGCTGGGGTACGACCATGCACTGCCTTTCTCACGCCCTTCTGCCCCATCCCCTGCGGGGCGCACAGATTGTCCAGCTCGAAGGAGGCATTACCTTAGCTGCCGGTGAAACCTACGCCAATGAAATCCTCGAACGCTTTGCCAAAAACTACGAAACCATCGCCCAGTACCTGCCCCTGCCCGTACTGTTTGATTCCAAGACCGTAAAGGATATGGTCTACAAAGACCGGCACGTAAAGCGCGTCCTGGAACTGGGCCGCAACGCCAATATCGCCTTGTTCAGCGTCGGTACGGTCCGCGATAACGCCCTCTTTTTCCGTCTGGGATACGCCGACGAAGAAGAAAAGGAATTTCTCAAGACCCATGCCGTCGGCGATATCTGCTCGCGCTTCTTCGACAAGGACGGCAATATTTCCAGCCCTGAGCTGAATAACCGCACCGTCGGCATTGACCTCGACTGCCTGCGGACCAAAGAATACAGCATTCTCCTGTCGGGAGGAGCTGCCAAGGTCGCCAGCATCCGAGCAGCCTTAAAAGGCGGCTATGCCAATGTCCTCATTACAGACCAGTTCACAGCCAAACGCCTTCTGCAAGAAGAACCATAGCCATGCATCTCGAAAAAAACAGCTGCGGCAGGAAAATGCAGAGTCTTTCTCTCGCCGCAGCTGTTTTGATTTTATAATTATGAAATGTATTGGCAATAACACATAGTTTCTGCATGACAAAGAGCTGCCCCTATCAGGCAGCTCTTTGCTGTGTCTATGCAAAAGTTATGGTTCTTTGTCAAATGTTGGGGTATATGCTCCTGTTACAGTATTTTGTAGC
>USGG01000030.1 GCA_900554215.1 uncultured Megasphaera sp. | reverse complement strand
TACCGCTTCCAGCACGCGCTTCAAGGCGGCGGCAAATTCCGGCCGGTCAAACTGCGCCGGCGCGCCCATGGCGACGGACAAATCATAGGGCCCGACAAAGATCCCGTCGACGCCGTCTACGGCAGCAATCTCTTCAATAGCCGTCAAGCATCCCATCGTCTCGCATTGCGGAATCAGCAGCTGCGACGCATTGCATCGGTCGAAATACTCCTGCACGCTCCCTTTCGCGTCGTCCGAGCAGCCATACAGCGAATTGCGCGTCGGCGCGAATCCCCGGCTGCCGACGGGATAATATTTTCCGTATTCGACGATACGTCGCACTTCGTCGACGCTCTGCACCTGCGGGATAATCAAGCCCTTCGCGCCGACGTCGAGCATGCGCAGAATGGAATTGCGCTGGCTGTCTTTCACCCGCACAAAGGGAGCCGCCGTGCCGGCGCCTTCGGCCGCCCGGATGATATCAGCGGCCTGAAGCACGTCATAGGGCCCGTGCTCGCCGTCAATCACAAAATAATCCAAATCCGTCAAGGCAATCATTTCCCCGACAGCCGGCCCGCCCATTTCAAAAAACGTCCCGACAGAAGGCTCGCCGCTGCGGAATTTGTCTAAAAATCGATTTTTCATCTCTAATCCCTCCCCGATGCTGCGCTGATATCAGCGTTGGTATCTTTAATTCTTATAATATAAAATTCAAATCCATTGCGCAAGACAATCGGCGTTCTTTTATTATTTTTGAACAACCATGCTTCTGCTTTTCACTCGTTGCATTTATCTCGTCAATTCATACAAATTTCTCGTTTATCAGAAGGAATCCTTTCATCTGCATAGAATTCTGTATATATACTGAAACGCAGCACATCGCCTATTGCGAAAGGAGGGCTTTATATGATGAAATTATGGGAATTCGTCAACGAATTAAAATCTCCGGCCTATTGCTGGGTCGATTTAACGCATGAACTAAGTCCTGCGACGCCCCATTGGTACGGCTTCGGCGATTTGACCACCGAAGTCATTTACGATTTTAGTCCCGACTGCATTTTCCACTCCGACAAATACGTCATTCCTGCCGGCCAATTCGGCACCCACGTCGACGCCCCGGGCCACTTCGTCCAAGGAGCGCGCACGCTGGACCAAATGACGCTGAAGGAAATGGTATATCCCCTCGTCGTCGTCGATAAATCGGCAGACTGCGCGGCAAATGCCGACTACGAGCTGACCATTGCCGACCTGCAGGAATGGGAACAGGAGCACGGCCCCATTCCCGAAGGCGCCTTTGTCGCCTTCCGGTCCGACTGGTCTAAGCGGGCAGATATGAACAACTACGATGAAAACAACCAGCCCCATTATCCCGGCTGGAAACTGGACGCGCTGCATTGGCTCGTCGAAGAACGCCGCATCGGCGCGATCGGACACGAAACAGCCGATACGGACGCCCCCGGAGCCAATGTCAACTTTGCCGGCGAAGTCTATATCTTAGAAACGGACCGGCTGCAAGTCGAACTCATGACCAACCTCGACGCCCTTCCACCGACAGGAGCCGTCATCTTCGTCACCTTCCCCAAGGTAAAAAACGGCGTCGGCTTCCCGGCGCGGGTCTTCGCCGTCTACCCAAAAGAATAACTCCATCAGAAGAAGAAATGGTTTCGGCCATTTCTTTTTTTGCTCTTTTACAACACTCGCTGACAGCCCTTCACACAAATTCAAATTATTTCAAAAAAAGTATTGACAAAACATCCATCTCCGCATATAATAACAGAGTACTCGCCACTATAGCTCAGCTGGCAGAGCATCTCATTCGTAATGAGAGGGTCGTAGGTTCGAATCCTATTAGTGGCTCCAGAAAACATACGGGTTCCCGGAATCGGGAGCCCGTTTTTTTGTGCAAAATGTACCTGGAATGTACCTTATGATAAATTTATAGATATAATGTCTTATTAGGTTTCTGAAACAGGTGTGATGTCCATCCCTTTCGTGAAGTACTCCTGCAGCATTTCTTTGTATTTTCATTGCTGTCCTGGCGTACATAGTCTGATACATTAGGATTCTAATAACGAGATTGCGATATTCCAAGCGCAAACGGCCGGCAATTTCTGTCGGAAACCCATACTGGGAGAAGAAGGAAATCCTTTACGGCCTCGTATCATGCTGTATCTTCTAACCGCTTCTACGGCCTGCAGGGGATACGGCGGCGCGTAGAGCGGTTACCAGCAGTTACATGCCCTGTACCGTATTTCTGCGTAATTTCAAGAGAAATGGCCGAAGGATACCGGCCAAGTTTGACAGCAATTTGAGCCTTAGAATAGAGCTAAGAGTATCTTTTCCCGGTCAGATAGTACCAGATGAGGATAGCAGCACACAGGGTTCCTCCGATATACAAGTTGTTTGGTAACCGCTAGTATACCAAAAACCGTTGTGTCATTTTTTCTTATAAGCATTGCACTTAGATGATAACTTCATCATTCGGTTTATCCGGATATGGCTATGTTATATCAAGGCGCTGCATGTGGCAGGGAGAATTTGCAACCTATGTACCTTTACATTGGATCCTGTCAAATACAAGCTGCTGTCGATGCATTACTTTCATATCAGAATTAAAATATTAATAGGGCTGCCACACTGTTAACGTGCGGCAGCCCTCATGTTGCTGCGATTTATATTGATTTTAAATACAATGCATACGCTGCTGCGCGGGATTTAACAGGAATAGCGCATTAACGCAGTTCATTCATTACTGCATGGGCAAACCTCTTTTTTGATGAAAATCCGGTTCATATTATCAGAACTCTTGCTCCGCAGGGCGGTCCAGAGGCAGCTTGAGCCACCACCACTTAAAGACGCGGTTGAGAAGGATACAAGCCGCAAAGATCACAATATAGAGGATAATAAATTGCCAGTGCTGGCCACAGAGAAGCATACTGGGGGCCATGGACCAGGCAAACATTTCAAAGGGAGTCGTCAGCGGCCCGGCCAGGGCAGTGTCGTTTAGGGTCTTGGACTTGTTTTCCGGATCCACGATGCGCAGCAGGATAAAGCCGATGGCAAACACACCAGTGGAATAGCCCCACACGAAGAGGGAGCGCTCAAACCAGCTGCCTTTATTCATAGCAGCGCCAAAGTACATCAGGGTGAGCACCACCAGCACCATGCCGAACAGCAGCAGCAACAGCAGTGGTATAGCGTACGCCACAATAACGGAGATCTTGATAGAAGCGATACCGAAAAACACCAGATAGTCAGTGGCAGTGCCGGAGATGCGGCTGATCACCGTATTATCCATATAATGCCCCACTCCAGTTTTTTGGAAGCACAGGAACATGGCCATGCCAATGAGGAAAGCCAGCAGGTAGCTGGGCAGGTCCAATCCTATGGCGTCCTTGATCCACCCGTTGGCCAAGAATCCTGCGCCGGAAGCTATCAAAAGCAGGGCCAAATGCCAGGCCAGGGGATCCAGCACCACGGAGGCGACGGTCTCCTTACCCATAGAGCCCCGATTCTTCTCATCCTTGATCAGGCCGGTCTTCAAGTCTCCGGAGATGTATTGGAAGCTCTCAATATACTTAGTCCAGCCGCGCTTGGTTCCGATCTTGATGAAGAACAGCCCGCCGAAGATGCCGGACAGGATGCCCACCGTGGCGCAGGTCATCCCAATGTCGGTGGCGTCAGTAAAGCCCAGCTCCGCCATAGCAGAGCCCACCGCAGCGGCGGTACCATGACCGCCGGAGAATCCGGAGGCCAGCAAAAACCCAAAGCCGTAGTTGATCTCCGGGAACAGCTCGGAAATCACCAGCACCCCAAACAGAGGCGCAAAGGCGAACTGGATGGCCTGAGCCAGCACTTTGTAGGAGAAATAGGAGCCAACCCGCTCCACCTCGGACTTGAATTTGGTCTTGGAGAAGGAGAAGCCCCCCATGCCCACGGCCGCAAAGATCAGGATGATCAGCACGCCGGGATAGCTGCCAATGGAGCCGGAGAAAGGCAGCACATCCAGCCCCTGATTCCCCAGGGCCAAGGCGATAAAACCGGCAATCATGCTGGCCGGCACAAAAAATTTCTGAACCAGAGGCACCTTGGCCCGGATTAACTGTCCGATCACAATAAACAGCGAGGCAAAGGCAAAATCCAGTAAAAAGTCGTTGACGCTCATAAAATTCCCCCCATGAAATGAAATAAAATAAAAAGGGAAAGTCCCGCCAGGCTGGTTCTCCTCAGCAGGACTTTCCCAAACTCGCCGCGCTCTCACACAGAGAGCCGCGAGTATGCTTAGAGCTGAATGAAGTTTTCCGAACGGGTATTAGTAGCGCGGGGAGCGGGGTCCAGTTCCCGGTCCGCTATCCCCAGAATATCCTCAGGTCGAATCCAGGGCCGGTTTTGGATGGCGCTGGTTTCCTCATGGGTGAGGCAGCCCTGATAGGTAGTCAAGCTGCGGCGAAGGAATCCGTCCCGGGCGCAGGCCTCTGCCACCCCGTTGTTCAAAATGGAACGGAAGTGAGGAAGCACGGAAGCTGCATAGGCGATGGAGGTAGACTGGGCGATGGCGCCGGGGATGTTGCTGACGCAATAGTGAACTACGCCCTCCTCGATATAGCGGGGATCGTCGTGCGTGGTTTCGTGGAAAGTCTCAATAGCGCCTACGTCGTTGCTGATATCCACAATGACAGAGCCCTTCTCCATGGAGCGGACCATTTCCCGGTCAATCATGTACTCCGTGGCGTTCTTGGGCCAGCGCACGCAGTTATACACCACGTCGATTTCCGGCAGCAGCTTTTTCAGGTTGTACCGGTTGGAGATCTGCGTATTGATCTCCTCGTTGAACTGCTGGGAAATATTCCGCAGGGTGCCGATGTTTATGTCCATCACGGTCACCCAGGCCCCCAAGGCGTGGAGAACAGAGACACAGGCCCGGCCCACAGTGCCGCCGCCCAGCACCAGAGCTTTGATACCAGGCGCGCCGCCCAGGCCGTTGACAAACTTTCCCTTGCCCCCGTGGATAGACAACAGGGAATCCAGACCCATCAAGGCCCCCATTTTGCCCGCTGCCTCACAGTTGGGAGAACCATACCGATGGCTGTCCTCAGCGCTGAAAGAGATGCACTTGCTGTCCAGAAGAGCCTGCACCTCTTGGGGATGAGCGGCAGGATGAATGCAGGTCAGGATGATCTGATTCTCCCGCAGCAGGGGGAACTCACAGGGCTCCAGTTCCTTGACCTTGGTAACAAAGTCACATGTCCCATAGATCTCCTCCATGGTGTCCACCAGCTTGGCGCCCTCTTTCTCATACTGCTCGTCCGAAAAGCCCGCGCCGATACCAGCGCCGCGCTGGACGTAGACTTCGTGGCCGTCGCCCACAATGGCGTCGACTTCCGCAGGCGTGACAATGGTGCGGTATTCGCCGACTTTGATATCCTTTAACAATCCGAATTTCATCTTAAAGTCCCTCCGTTTGTATGGCATGGAGCGAGATCCAGCCGTTGATTTTGCAATTTTATAAATAAATTCATACCGATTTCTTCAAAAATCGAGATCGTTTTAAGGTCTATATGCACAAAAAAGACCCATATAAAAAGACCAATAATTGTATTATAATACAGTTTTCAGACATGTCAAGCAGAACTGTTGCAGCCAGCGCTGTCGCCGCTTATAATTCGAACAGCTATTCTAAAAAAATATCGCCAAGTATGAATAAATCTGCCTCCAGTCCTGACGGCGGCCTGACCATTTCCAAAGTCTTCACCCTTTCTATATGTACTAAAATTCACGAACGTCTTGACAAGAAGCATCTATCCGCTATAATAATACGTAGAGTGTGACTGATAAAGCCGCACGAAGGGGTACACCACCGCGGGTGTAATTCTCTTCGTGCGGCTTATTTTTTTATGAAAGGAGAACGCCGAATGGTACGAATTAATGGAAAAGAAGTCCAAGCCGCCGGAATGAATTTGCAGGCCTATTTGGACCAGGAAGGGCTGCGGCCGGAACGCATCGCCGTCGAGCTGAACGGCGTCATCGTAAAGCGCGGAACCTATCGCACCGTCACCTTATGCGACGGCGACACGATGGAAATCGTCCAGTTCGTCGGAGGAGGCTGACAGGCAGCCCCAACACAGAAGTACCATTATCTCATACAGCAGCAAATACAAAGGAGTTGTTTCTTATGGAACAAAAAGACACGTTGATTCTCGGCGGTCATGAATTTACATCCCGCTTCATTCTCGGTTCGGGCAAATATTCCGTCAACCTGATTCAGGCCGCCGTCGAACAGGCTGGTGCGCAGATCGTCACGATGGCCCTGCGCCGCGTCGAAGCCGGTCAGAAAGATAATATCCTCGACTTCATTCCCAAGGGCGTAACCCTTCTTCCCAACACGTCAGGCGCACGCAACGCCGACGAAGCCGTCCGCATCGCCCGCCTGTCCCGCGAAATCGGCTGCGGCGACTTTATCAAAATCGAAATCATGCGCGATTCCAAATACCTGCTTCCCGATAATGTCGAAACGGTAAAGGCGACGGAAATCCTGGCAAAGGAAGGGTTCGTCGTATTGCCCTACATGTATCCGGACCTGTACACGGCCCGCGACCTCGTATCGGCCGGCGCAGCCGCCGTCATGCCCTTGGCTTCGCCTATCGGCTCCAATAAGGGACTGTCCACGAAAGACTTTATCCAAATCCTCATCGACGAAATCGATTTGCCTATCATCGTAGACGCCGGCATCGGCCGTCCGTCCCAAGCCTGCGAAGCCATGGAAATGGGCGCTGCCGCTATCATGGCCAATACGGGCCTGGCGACAGCCGGCGACCTGCCCCTCATGGCCAGCGCCTTCCGCAAGGCGGTCGAAGCAGGCCGTCAGGCCTATCTGGCCGGCATGGGCCGCGTCAGCGAAACGGCATCGGCATCGGACCCGCTGACAGGATTCTTAGGCGACTAAGGAGGTACGACGATGACAGAACAACGCATTGACCACATGATCTATCTTCCGGGCATGGAAGTCCTCAATTCGAACATGCTCGACGAAGTGACAAAATACCACGACGCCTTCCATGATGAAGACTATACGGCCCAAGACGTCGAACGGGCCCTGAATAAACAGCACCTGGAACCGCGGGACTTCATGGCTCTCTTGTCGACAGCCGCCGCTCCCTATTTGGAACAAATGGCTCAGAAGGCCCACATCGTGACGCGCCGCCATTTCGGTTCCAACATTTCTATACTCACGCCGATTTATTTTGCCAACTACTGCGACAACTACTGCATCTACTGCGGCTTCAACTCCCACAATAACATCAAGCGGGCCCGCCTGAACGACGAAGAGCTGCACCGCGAATGCCAGAACATCGCCAACGCCGGCATTGAAGAAGTCCTCATGCTGACCGGCGAAAGCCCGAAGATGTCGGACATTCAATACATCGGCAACGCCGTCAAGATCGCCCGCCAGTATTTCCGGGTCATCGGCATGGAAATCTATCCGGTCAACTCTGACGATTACAAATACCTCCACGAATGCGGTGCCGACTACGTCACGGTATTCCAGGAAACGTACAACTCGACGAAATACGAAACGCTGCACCTAGCAGGAAACAAGCGCATCTTCCCGTACCGCTTCTATTCTCAGGAACGGGCAATTTTGGGCGGCATGCGCGGCGTCGGCTTCGCCGCTCTCCTCGGCCTCGACGACTACCAGAAGGATGCCGTCGCCACGGGCATGCATGCCTACCTCATGCAGCGCAAATATCCTCACGCTGAAATTTCCCTGTCCTGCCCTCGTCTGTGCCCAATCATCAACAACGATAAAATCAATCCGAAAGACGTGGACGAACGGAAGCTCACGCAGATCATCTGCGCCTACCGCCTGTTTCTCCCCTATGCGGGCATCGTCGTATCGAGCCGCGAAAGCGCCCGGTACCGCAACGCCATCATGAAAATCGCCGCTACGAAGGTATCGGCCAGCGTCTGCGTCGGCATCGGCGGCCATCTGGAAGACGACGGCTCCGAAATGGGCGACGAACAATTTGAAATCACCGACAGCCGCTCCTTCGACGAAATGTACGCCGCCATCAAGCACATGGGCCTGCAGCCGGTGACCAGCGACTACATCTACGTATAAGCTATCTCCTTTTATAACCTAAATATAGAAATGACAAAAACAGCTTGCAGACTAATCCACTGTCAGGCTGTTTTTGTTATCTCCCCTGCCGCGTTCTATCACGAGAATTTGTCATCAAAGCTATATCCTGGCGGCATTTATTTTATTAGATAAATTCCCGGAAAATAATTATTTTTGTAAAGATTTATACATTGTATGCTCTTACATCATTTATTTTTAGAATAAGCTATATTCCTACCGTATAAACATTGACGGAGCTATGAGATTAATATATAGTAATAGTATATATGTATTATAATTTTATGTCATTATATTATACAACGATCGGGTGATATTATTGTGTTAAAAGTAGTTGCAATAACAAATCGCGAACTTGCCACGACGAATTATTGGGACCAGCTTGAACAAATCGCCGCGTCCGACGTCGATACGATCGTCCTTCGCGAAAAAACGCTGTCAGAAGATGAATACGTCGAATACGCAAAAAAAGCGCTGCGCCTGTGCAACATGCACGACAAGACGTGCATTCTCCACCACTTCGGCAAAGCGGCCATCCGCCTGCACGTTCCCCGCTTCCAGTGTTCACTGGAGTATTTGGAAACCCATTCGTCCCTGCTCTATTACATGACGACCCTGGGCGTTTCCGTCCATACGCCGGAAGAAGCAGCGCGCGCCGAAAAGCTGGGCGCGACGTACATCATGGCCAGCCACGTATTTCCCACAGACTGCAAAAAAACGATGCCGCCTATCGGCACGCAGACCGTCCAGGCCATCTGCGACGCCGTGTCGATTCCCGTCTACGCCTTAGGGGGTATCAATCTTCAAACAGTCAAAGAACTCGGCAATACGCCCGTTGCCGGCGTCGCTCTCATGTCGGGGCTTATGGTCTGCAATGACGTGCCGGCCTATGTCCGCGAACTCAAGCAGCAGCATTAAGGAAGAAGGGATACTGTATGAATCAGGCTTACGTCATCATCGACATGCAGAACGACTTCATCGACGGCGCCTTGGGGACCAAAGAGGCCCAAGCCGTCGTACCGCGCATCGAAGCTAAAATCGTAGCCAGCAAAAAGGACACGACTGCCTGCACCGACTTGATCTTCACGCAGGATACGCACGGAGAAAATTATTTAGACACGCAGGAAGGTCAGAAACTCCCAGTCCCGCACTGTATCAAGGACACCAAGGGCTGGAACATATGCCGCCAGCTCCTGCCGTATACCTTATTTGCCACTATCTTGGAAAAGCCTACCTTCGGCAGCACCGATTTGATTGCTGAAACGGCGGAATACGACCGCATCGTCCTTATGGGCGTGTGTACGGATATCTGCGTCATTTCCAACGCCATGCTGCTGAAAGCCTTTTATCCGGAAAAAGAAATTTGCGTCGACGCCTCGTGCTGCGCCGGCGTCACGCCGGAAAGCCACGAGCGGGCTCTGGAAGCCATGAAAATGTGCCAAATCGATATCCTTTAAGGCCATTTTCACCTTGTAAATTCCGCAAGATATAATATACTAACTATGAAGAATGAATGAAACAAGGAGCATTGTAGATGCACCGAACGAACCCCCTCACAGCGGCCACTGCGAGGGGGTTCTAACGCTATGTATACCGGCGCTTCGGCAAGGCTGGTTGCTCACATCTTCCTATTCAGCTGACACACCTTCCTCGTTGCGGTTTGGGTAAGCAAAGCGCTTAATCATACGCAAGAAACCTTTGCCTTAGGACTTCCTTGCAAATTTTGCATAGGAAATTCATCAGTCATACAGCCAGCCCCATCAAGAGCCTTAATCTTAAACACAGTCAAAACACCCCATAAAAAAGATGTCGCCGAAGAAACCGATCTTTCTTCAAGCGACATCTTTTTCATTATATTATGTTTTGTCAGCTGCCGGCGGTATGACAGCATATCCCGCAGCCCCTTCCACTTCAAGCCAAGAGCTTATCCAGATGGAACGGAGTGCTATGTGTATAGAAGAAAAGCCTTCCTTGATCTTGAGACGACTGTGATACCATATAGTTATGCCGTCGCATTCTTCACGCAGAAAACCGCCTTGAATTGGTTTACCTAAACCAATTTCCGGAACATAACTGCCCCAGATGCGATCACCTTTTCAAGTCCCGCCCAAGGACGGCTCAAACGTCAAGGATATGATAACGTGTCCGCCATGCTTTTGAATATACCCTTTCGCCGCCGGCGTTACGGCAAACATAGCCTTAGGCTCGGCCGGCCGCGTCGGCTGCCATAATTGCAACGTATACTTCGTCAGCCGTAATATCGGCGCGGACGTTTTTCGTAAACTGCGTCGGAACTGTCGCTGCGGCGGCAACCTGGCGAAGTTCTTCTTCTTTTACGTCCGTAATGCCCATATCGGCTAAGCACGACGGCAAGCCAACGGACTTGATATACTGCAGAACGGTATCCCATTCTTCCTGCGGAGCCTGTTCCAGCTGCAGCTGTACCAACAAACCAAAGGCTACCTTTTCGCCGTGAGACATGCCGTGCGCCTGAGGCACATAGGCAAATCCGTCGTTAACGGCATGCGCCGCAGCCAGGCCGCCGTCTTCAAAACCGACGCCGCTCAAATATACGCAGGCTTCGACGACGGCTTCCAGTTCCGGCGTGACGACGTGCTGTTCTACAGCTTCCAAGGCTTTCAGAGAATCCTTGAGGAGCGTCTGATAGCACAATTCGGACAAAGCCATCGCCGTCATAGAGCACTTGCCGCGGGACATGGTCTTTGCGCCGCTGCGGTAGCAGGCACGGGCTTCAAAATACGTCGACAAGGCGTCGCCCATGCCGGAAACGAGGTAATGCTTCGGAGCCTGGGCAATAATTCCCGTATCGACGAGGACGACGTCGGGGTTGCGGTGCATCATGAGGGCCTTGATGACCACGCCTTCGTCGTTATAAATAACGGCCACGCTGCTGCACGGCGCGTCGTTGGAAGCAATCGTCGGAATAATGACGGACGGCAATCCTCCTAAATTCGTAGCGACGGCCTTCGACGTATCGAGAGCCGTGCCGCCGCCGACGCCGACGATGACGTCGCAGCCGTTGTCTTTGGCTACAGTCATTGCCTCTTCAATGGCCTGCTTCGTGCACTTGCCGCCGAATTCGCAGAATACGACCTTTTTATCGGCGCTTTCCAGGGAAGCTGCGATGCGGTCGCCAATGCGCTTCTTATTGTTGGGAGACAGCAAAACCAAAAACGTCGTCCCTAATTTTTTCACATACTTGCCTAACTTATCCAATTCGCCTTCGCCCTGGATATAGTATCCGGGAGCTTTCAATCCAATAGCCATGTATATTCCGCCTTTCTTATCCGTTATACTCTCATGATGCAAAATCTCCCTGTCAGGTAAACGTGCCGGCGCACGCCGCCTGCAGGGAGATCTTGCCTTGCAACTGCATATCGCCTGAGGCAAGGAGTCAGGCCTCAGGGCGGATATGCTTTATACATCATTCATAAGCAGTGAAGTGATATCAAAATTAGTCTTCAATATGCGCGATAGCTTTAGCCAGCTGCTTCTTCATGCGCAGGTTGCCCTGACGGGAAATCATGATGCGCTGCGCCTGCGGCGAACCTGCGCCGTGCATGGATTCCGTGCGGTAGCCGACGGCAGCCGTGCCAAGGCTGAGGTTTTCGATGAGACGCAGTACTTTCAAGCGGTTTTCCGTCGATACGGAGCTTACGCCGCGGAGATATTTTTCAACGTACGGCCCGATCTTCGGATCGCGAAGGTCTTTTTCAGACGGAGCCGTTACCATGAGGCCGCCGGCAATATCTTCGGCGAGGCGGACGATTTCATAGGGGAAACGGGTGACGTTCTGCTTGCAGACGTTCGCCAGCAGGAGGTCAATAAGGTAGTTGCCCGAAGCGGTCTTCGTACCCAATGCGGAGCAAGCGATACCGCAGGCATACAGCGTTTCGTTGAGGTGCTGCATTTCGATGAGCTTATCTTTAATGTGCGATGCCTTCGGGCAGCCGTTGTAATCGGCAGCTAATGCAGCGGCGCCGATGAGGACGTCGCCTACGCCGACCTTGCAGCCGCCGTAGGACTGACGGTGGTAGCCGGCGAAGCGTTCGACGAGAACGCCGGCAAATTCATATTCGCCATTGAGGTAGATGTTTTCGTTCGGAATGAATACGTTGTCGAAGATAACGAGAGCTTCCGTGCCGCCGAATTCGGGGTTGCCCGTATCCATTTCAGCACCTTCAAGCTTACGCGTATCGCAGGACTGACGGCCGACGATCATGAAAATGCCTTCGGCGTCGGTCGGGCAGGAGAAGGAAATGGCGTAGTCTTTGTCGTCTTCGCCCATAGCAATCGTCGGCATAACGATAACTTCGTGGGAATTGATAAAGCCCGTCTGATGAGCTTTTGCGCCGCGGACGACGACGCCGTCGGGGCGGCGTTCTACGACGTGGAGGTACAAATCAGGATCTTCCTGTGCGTGGGGAGCCAGGCCGCGGTCGCCCTTCGGGTCGGTCATGGCGCCGTCAACTGTAAGGTCCTGCGTCTGCACCCGTTTCATGAAGGTCATGAAGTTGTCATGATAGTGGGTGCCGTATTTCTGGTCGATATCGTACGTCGTGGAGAATACGGCGTTGAAAGCGTCCATGCCTACGCAGCGCTGGAAGCAGGAAGCCGTTTTCTGGCCGAGGAGACGCTGCATTTTTACTTTATTCATCAAGTCAGTCGTGCTCTGATGAATGTGCGTAAAGCGGTTTACCCGTTCGCCTGTATACGGAGACATAACGGTCATCAAGTCCTGGTATTCCGGCATCTGAGCCAAGTCATAAGTCATGCGGACAGAATTCAGAGACGGACGGAGAATCGGGTCGTCTACAGGACATTCTACTTTTTTGCCAAACATGTATACCTGCAAGTTCAGTTTTCTCATGCTTTCAATATACTGTTCGCCAGTCATTAACGTCATAAATAAATCATCCTTTCCGGGAAAATACATAGGGAGATAGTAAAGACTGCACGGACGCACAAGGGTCTCGTTTCATCGCAGTGTCTTACTTATATAATTAGCAATAATCATGCCAAGTTGATGCAATTAGGCTGAAATTCAGAAAAATTTTTCTGCAAACAGGAAATGAATCCCTGATTGTGGGAAAAATAAAAATCTTCATGCCTCTTTTTGCTTCATTTTTGGTTCTTGCCATAGGCAAATATTGTCTTTTGTGCTAAAATTGCAACAAGAGAAATCGCACTGTTGTTTCAATAATGGTTCAACAGTTCTAAATATGTCACTTTTGGCACAATAATAGATATCAAAACCAATTTTGTTTCAAAACAGGAGATACAGCAGGAGAAATTGCCGGCAGTTTGACAAAAAACGGTGCATCACGCCGCTTCATCGTCTTGTATTTTTCATTTTCACTTGGATTTTTGCCATTTTCAGCTGGGATAATCCTGTGCGCAGGCCGGCAAGTAGCAGTCCGCATAGCATTTGGCATAGTTATTGCTTATACATTACCATATAATAGTTAAGGAAAAGGAGTGACCCCCATGTCTACAGCTACTCGCGCCGAAATCGAAGGCGTATTGGACACCTACGTCCGCCCGTCGTTGGCTTCACATCAAGGAAACGTCGTCGTCGTCGATTATACCGACAAGGTACTTCGCATCCGCCTGACGGGAAAATGCAGCGGCTGCCCCTCTGCCCAATTAACAACAGAAGAGCTAATCTCTGCAACGGTCAAAGAACACATCCCTGAAATCGAAGATGTCATCTTAGTCAGCGGTGTCAGCGACAAATTAATCGCCCAGGCCAAAGCCATCCTGCAGAACGGGCACTTGTAGGAGTTCCGCATGAAGATAGGGATAAAATACTGCGGCGGCTGCAACAGCCGGTATGACCGCACCAAAGAAGTGGAAAAGCTGAAGAAACAATTTCCCCAGCATGAATTTACTTACCAGGTAGATACGGCCATCTGCGATATCTGCCTCCTCGTCTGCGGCTGTATGACGGCCTGCGCGTCGCCGGAGGGGCTGGCGGCGAAACGCTTCGAGCAGCTCTGCACGCCGGCCCAGTTTGCCCAGCTGGCGGCAGCGCTGAAAGCAGAGTCCGACGACCAACGGCCGGAGAAAAAACACCTTTGCGCCGGTCATACGGCGTCGGCGCAAAAGACGATAACCGAAGCCGATATACAAGGCTTTGCCGCCCTTACGGGAAATTACGGAAGGCTCCACGCCGACGCGGCCTTTGCCGCCCAATGCGGATTTAAACGGCCCGTCGTCCCGCCTTCGCTCGTCGAAAGCCTGCTGTCAGCCCTCATGGAAACGCAGCTTCCCGGCGACGGCGCCATCCTCATGGAACGCAGCGCACGCTTCCCAGAGCCGGCGTACGTCGGCGACACGGTGACGTCGACGGCAGCAGTGCGGGAAATAAGGCCGCACGACCGCGGCTACGCGGCGACATTGCGCAGCGTCTGTACGAATCAAAACGGAACCATTCTTGCCGAAGGCACGTACCGCTATCTGCTGCCGGAGGCCTTGTTTTCCTGTACTCTTTAACTAACGACAGAAAAGGTGATACTATGACAAACTTAGAAAAATACGACAAACTCTTCATGACCAACTTCAAATTGACGAAAGACCAGCTCCCCGGTTTAAAATACCGTTCCATCAAATTATGGGACTCTATGGGCCACATGACGCTCATGGAAGACATGGAAGATACCTTCGATATTTCCATCGATACGCCGGACGTATTGGCTTTCAGCTCTTATGAAAAAGGCATGGACATCCTCCGTAAATATGGAGTCGACATTTAAACTCCCTGAGCCGGCATGCCTGGTCGATCCATTGACGGAAAGCAACTGCTATATCTTCACGTCCGGCAGCAGCGCGTTGCTCATTGACCCGAACAATGCCGACCTAATCAACACGTATGCGGCGGAACACCATCTCGTCCCGGAATACGTTTTGCTCACTCACGAGCACTGCGACCACATCGCCGGCCTCAACGACCTGCGCAGCCGCTGGCATCTCTCCGTCGTCGCCAGCAAAAAATGCAGTGACGGCATCCAAAATACGAAGATGAACATGACACGCATCATGGAATCGTATCTGTATTTTAAAAGCGGCGGCAAGCTGCATGTTTCCTATCCGAAATTCACCTGTCAGGCAGCGGATATCGTCTTCGACGCCCTAGTCTATGATTTCGCCTGGAAGGGACACACCTTCCGCTGCATCGCCGCTCCGGGCCATACGCCGGGCAGCATCTGCATCGTCGCCGACGACGCTCTCTTGTTTTCCGGCGATTACTTCATTCCTGGCGAAGAAGTCATTACGCGCCTGCCCGGCGGCGACGACGAGGCCTACCAAACCGTCGGCAAAGACGTGCTGCGCTCCCTGCCGGCTCCCATTTGGACCTATCCCGGCCACGGCCTTCCTTTCATGCTCACCCAGGAGGTGAAGAAACAGTATGGACTATAGCCAATGGCTGTCGTACGCGCCCTACGCCTGGACGCAGGAAGAAAAAGAAAAGCAGTATCTGCCCTATTTTCAGGAGCTGACAGAGCATCATCGCCGTCATTGCCGGCCCTATGGCCAAGCCCTCGACGTATTCGGGTACGGCAGACGGTTTTCGGCGCTGGAGCAGATCCCCATGGTGCCGATCCGCTTATTCAAATACTTGAAACTGCAGAGCATTCCTGACGAAGAAATCTTCAAGATCATCACGTCGTCGGGAACGACGGGCCAGGCTCGCTCCCGCATCGTCCTGGATGCGGCGACGGCGCAAAACCAGCAGCTCACCTTATACGCCATCGTCAAGGATTTTCTCGGCGCAGGCCGCGTGCCTATGCTCATCGTCGATTCGCCGTCCGTCTTTACTGACCGGGCGGCGTTCAACGCCCGCGGAGCCGCTATCCTGGGCTTTTCCATCTTCGCAAAGAAAAAGTATTACGCCCTGACGGACGACTTGACCTTGAATCAAGAAGCCTTGCAGGCCTTCGCCTCCCGCACGGGATCGGTCCTCATTTTCGGCTTTACCTTCATGATTTGGAAATATTTGTGCCAAGCCATTGCCGAGGCAGGCCTTTCCTTCGACTTTTCCAATGCCGTCGTCATCCACGGCGGCGGTTGGAAAAAAATGGAAGCCCAGGCCGTGTCGGCCGAGGCTTATAAGCGGCGGCTGTACGACCAGTTCCGCATTTCCCGCGTCCATAACTACTACGGCATGGCCGAGCAGACGGGCTGCGTATACATGGAATGCGAAGCCGGCCATCTCCACGCCAGCATTTTTTCCGACGTCATCGTCAGAGACCCGGAGGATTTTTCGCCCTGTCCCATAGGAAAACCGGGAATCCTCCAAGTCCTCTCTCCCATGGCCGTATCCTATCCCGGCCATTCGCTTTTGACAGAGGACATGGGCGCCATCTTAGGCGTTGACGATTGTCCCTGCGGACGCAAGGGAAAATATTTCCGCATCGACGGCCGCATTCCGCAGGCTGAAATCAGGGGGTGCAGCGATACGCATGAATAATCAATACACGCTTTTAGCCGGCTCTATGCCGGAAACCCCATTCCCCATGAAGCCCTTCGCCCCTGTCGTACTGGATTTTCTTGCCGTGCTGTCGCGCGAGCTGCGTCATCATCCCATAATCCGGACCGAGCCCGCCTGGGGCGCTCTCGGCTTCTGGCTACGGCCCAATCACCTTAAGCAGCTGCGCCGGCATCTTTCCCAGCAGGAAGCCCGCCTTGGACGGGGCCTCATCTTTCACATCGCACCGGCAAACATGCCGTCTATCTTCGCCTACAGCCTGTGCATTTCCCTGCTGGCTGGAAACGGCAATATCGTCCGCGTCTCGCCGCGCCTGGCTCCGGCTGTCGCCCCTGTGTGCGATGTAATTCACAGGATTTTGCTGGATGACAAATTTGCCGCCCTACGCAGGCAGAACGCCATCGTCACCTACGGCCGCGACGACGAGCTGACGGGCCGCTTCTCCCGGCAGTGCGACGGCCGTATCGTCTGGGGCGGCGACAAGTCTATCGCTGAAATACGGACCTTTCCCCTGCCGCCGCAAGGCGTAGAGTTGGTCTTTGCCGACCGATATTCCTTCGCCGTCTTCGACTGCTCCAGTATTCAGAACGGTACGGACGACGAGCTGCGCGACTGGGCGCACCGCTTCTACAACGACACGTACGAAGCCGACCAGAATGCCTGCTCCAGCCCGCGCTTCGTCTTCTGGCTCGACGAAAGGGGATCGTCCTTCGAGACGGCGCAGCGGCGCTGGTGGGACGCCGTCGCTGCCGAAGCAAAAGCCTATGACCTGCAGCCCATCAAAGCCAGCGGCAAATACACCGACGCCTGGGAATTCGCCATGACCCAGCCGCACCTCCAGTCGGCGGCCTTCCGGACCAACAGACTGTACGTATACACCCTGTCGTCCCTGCCGCCGGACATTACGGCCTTATCTGGGGCCTTCGGCCAATTCTTCCAATTCCCGATCCGGACCCTCGACGAAGTCCTGCCCTTTGCCGTCAAGAAGGTCCAGACCGTCTCCACCCTGGGCATCGAGCCGGCAGTGCTGAAACAGGCCCTCGTCGAAGCCGGCGCCATGGGCGTCGACCGCGTCGTACCGGTCGGCCAGGCCTTGGATATGAGCGTCCTGTGGGACGGGTACAACATGCTCGAAGCTCTGTCCCGCGTCATAGAGTAAGGAGGCTTTCCTATGTATTTCTTTGACAAACATCCCGATTTCAAGACACATACGCTCTTTGAAGACGATTGCGGACGGACAGCCACATATGAAACCTGGTATGCCCATGCCGACGAGCTGGGCCGCATCATGCCGTCCCGGTCCCTGGCGGCCATCGTATGCCGCAATACCATCGGTTCGGCCTTGTCTTACTTGTGCTGCCTGCAACGCCGCGTCGTCCCCCTGCTCATAGACGAAGCCATGGATGACGAGCTGAAACAGGGCCTCCTGGCCGCGTACCGCCCGGAATTCATCTTTTGCCCTTGCGGAACGGAAGGCGGCAATCCCCTCTATTCGCTGTATGACTACGACGTATACCGCCATAATAATACGTCGCCGGCCCTATACGAAGACCTGGGCCTGCTGCTGACGACGTCGGGCAGTACGGGAAGCCCGAAGCTCGTCCGCCTGAGCTACGACAACATCCAATCCAACGCCGCCTCTATCGCCCAGTATCTGGAACTAACCGCCGCCGACAGGCCCGTATCGAGCCTGCCCATGCACTATACCTTTGGGCTGTCCGTCATCAACAGCCACGTCCTCTGCGGCGCGGCGGAATGCCTGACGACGGCGACGGTTTTCGACGCGGCCTTTTGGCAGTTCTGCAAGGAAAAAAGAGTGACGTCCATCGCCGGCGTTCCCTTTACGTACGAATGCCTGCGCCGCCTGAAATTCACCAAAATGGAGCTTCCCGACTTGGCGCTGATGATTCAGGCCGGCGGAAAATTGTCGAAAAAATTACAGAAGGAATTCGGCCAATACGCTGCCGACACGGGAAAGCGCTTCGTCGTCATGTACGGCCAGACCGAGGCGACGGCCCGTATGTCCTACTTGCCGCCGGCCGACTGCCTCCGCAAGATTGGAAGCATCGGCGTCGCCATCCCCGGCGGCTCCTTCCGCATCCTGGACGACGAGCACGCCGAGCTGACCGAACCCAACACAATCGGCGAGCTGTGCTACGACGGCCCCAACGTATCCCTGGGCTACGCCCATGGCGCCGACGACCTCCAATTAGGAGACGAACGGCACGGCCGCCTGCTTACGGGCGACATCGCCTACTGCGATGAAGACGGCTTCTACTATATTGCCGGCCGCAAAAAACGGTTTGTCAAAATCATGGGCAAGCGGGTCAACATGGACGAAGTCGAGCAGCTGTTCAAAAACGCCTTCGCCGACAGGGATTTCGCCTGCACCGGCGGCGACGACGACCTGCTCGTTTTCACGACGGCTCCGGAAACAGACCTCTCCGAGTTGGAAGATTTCCTCGTCGCCAAGGCGGGCCTTCATCCCAGCTGCTTTACCATCCGCTCTGTCGCCGCGATTCCCAAAAACTCGTCGGGCAAGACGCAGTATACGGACTTGCCCGGCCTCAAGGACTGAGGATATGCCAATGGACGCACGTATGACCCTTACGCAAGAACAAATTCAAAAGCTGTCGGCTATGCAGATCCAATCGCTGCAAATCCTGTCCATGTCCTCGGAAGACCTGCGCAGCCTGCTGCAGAAGGAGTCGGAAGAAAATCCCTTTCTCGATTACCATCCGTCGTCGTCCCGCGGCGGCGCAGCGGAATTTCTCCAGTTTGTCGCCGCGCCGGACAAGGACAGGATCAAAAATTTCCTCATAGAGCAGCTCAATCCCAGCCAGTTTACCAAGCCCCAGTGGGCCCTGCTGAATTACCTGGCCCAGTGCGTCGACGACCGAGGCTATTTGACGGTGACGGAAAAAGATGTATCGCGCTTTCCCCTGCCGGACGGGCTGTTTTCACAGGCCGTCGCCATCCTGCAGGGCCTGCATCCGCCGGGAATCGGCGCATCGTCGCTGCAGGAGTGCCTGAAATTGCAGCTGCGGCGAAAGGGTGAGCTGACGCCCTTAGCGGAAACCCTCGTCGACTCGTTCTTAGAAGATATCGGAAAAAATCATATCACCGCCGTCTGCCGGGCCCTGAGTCTTCCGAAACAGCAGGTCCTGCCGACTATCCGGCGCATCCGCGCCCTCGACCCGGCCCCGCTGAAGGGCCTCTTTGACAGCGCAGACGCCTACGTCGTTCCCGACGTCGTCATCCGGCCAACCGAAGGGGAATATGAAATTATCCTGAACGACACGTGGTTCGCCTCCTATTCCATGAGCGATTACTATATCGCCATGATGCATCAGGCCGACGACCCGGATATCAAAACCTATTTCCAGCAGAAGCACGCCCGCTGCTCCCTGCTGCTCCACAATATAGAACGCCGGCGCCAGACCCTCGCCGCGCTGACCGGCGCGATTTGGGAATGGCAGCGCGAATACCTGGAAACGCACCATGCCCTGCGGCCTATGACGCTCAAGGACATGGCGGAGAAAACGGGCCTCCATATATCGACGATCAGCCGGGCCATCAAGGACAAATACGTGCAGACGCCGTACCGGACCCTTCCCTTCAAGGCCTTGTTCCAATGCCCCCTGCGGAAAGACGGCCAGTCCCTTTCCAAAGATGCCGTCAAGAAAGCCCTTTGCCAGCTGATCCGCGAAGAAGATAAGGAACGCCCGTACAGCGACGCCCAACTGGTAGAAATGCTGTCGGCGCAATTCCATACAGCAATTTCCCGGCGAGTCGTTCAAAAATACCGCAGCCTGCTTCATATCCCCAATTCTTACGCGCGAAAGCTCCAGCCATGACCGCCCTGTCTGTCAGGCGTACACTAAACAGCATGCTGGAAGAGAGGAGTCCTATGGGAACGAAAGAAATTTTTTCCACTGTCGCCGAAGCGGCAGAACACCTGAACGCGATTATCGAATACTCCTTCGACGGTATTTTCATTACCGATAAAAACTGCAACGTCCTGCGCATCAACCATTCGTACGAAGAAATTACCGGCCTGACAAAAGACGAAATCTTAGGAAAGAATATGGCCGATTTGGTGCAGCAAAAGCTCATCTCCGAGTCGGGCTCTCTCATCGTGTCCCGCACGAAGCGGCCCGTCACCTTGCAGCAGCGATTCAAATCGGGGAAGGAAGCCCTGGTCACCAGCTCGCCTATTTTCGACAAAAACGGCGAACTCATCATGATCGTCACCAACGTCCGCGACCTGACGGAAATCTACAACCTCAAGGAATCGATACAGGAAAAGACCGACGCCATCGAGCGCCTTCGCCTCGAGCTGGAACACATTCAGACGCCCCTTACGGAGCGGGAGCTCATCGTCCGCGATGAAACGGCCCTGGCAGCCATGGTATTGGCCAACCGCGTCGCCCCCATGGACACGACGGTCATCTTGTTCGGCGAAACGGGCGTCGGCAAGGAAGTCATGGCCCGCTATATCTACCAGCACAGCAGCCGGGCAAAAAACAGCTTCATCCAGGTAAACTGCGGCGCCATCCCGCCCAGCCTCATCGAAAGCGAGCTCTTCGGCTACGAAAGCGGCGCCTTTACCGGAGCCAGCCGGGGCGGCAAAATCGGCCTGTTCGAATTAGCCGACAAGGGAACCCTCTTTCTCGACGAAATCGGCGAGCTGCCGAAAGACATGCAGGTCAAGCTGCTGCGGGCCCTTCAGGAGCAGGAAATCATGCGCGTCGGCGGCACCAAGCCGATAAAAATCGACGTGCGCATCATCGCGGCGACGAACCGCAATTTAGAAGACATGGTGAAGAACGACCAATTCCGCGAGGATTTATACTATCGCCTCACAGTCTTTCCCATTTCTATCCCGCCCCTGCGGTTCCGCAAAAAGGATATTACCCCCCTGGCTCTGTCGTTTTTGGGCAAGCTCAATCAAAAATACAATTTTAAGAAGAGGTTTTCCAACATTTCCATTCAGCTCCTGAATGAATACCCCTGGCCCGGCAATATCCGCGAGCTGAAAAACATCGTCGAACGGGCCGTCATCATCAGCTCCGGCGACGAAATCAAGCCGGAAGACCTCCACCTGCTCCGGCCGACGAATCCTGTCGTCCCAGCCGAGCAGGCAGCCGAAGAAGCCGCGCCGGAGACGGCAGCCGAAGTACCGGACGAGCTCCCTTCCGACTTAAACGAAACGCTGGAAAAGCTGGAATACCATTACCTGACGATGGCCTACAAACAGGAGGGCAACGTCCGCGCCGCCGCCAAGGCCCTGGGCATCACGCCGTCGACCTTTGTCCGCAAGCGCAAGCGTTATGAAGAAACCTATGGAAATAAGGCCTGAGGCATTGTTGACATATGTCATCTATACTTTTATAATAATACTGAATCACTGAAAAGGGAGGTAATTCCATGCCGAGACCGCCGCGGTGCCGCCGCGTCTGTTCTCTGCCTAAAGCCGGCGAGTTCGCCCCGTCCGGCTGCGCAGCCGACGCAGAGGTCATCATCATGCGCATCGATGAATATGAAGTCATCCGCCTGATCGATTTGCTCGGGCTGACGCAGGAGCAGTGCGCCGCCCAGATGGACGTGTCCCGCACGACCG
>USGG01000029.1 GCA_900554215.1 uncultured Megasphaera sp. | reverse complement strand
AAGCCGTACCTTCTTTGTCTGGATGAATTTCGACAGTCCTCTGATGCAGGATGAAGCCGTCCGCAAAGCGATTTCAATGGCCATTGACAAGCAAGGCTTTGTCGACGCCTTGCTCCATGGAAACGGCTACCCTGCCGCCGGTCCTTTTCCCGATACGTTTGTTTTCGGCGGTGAGGCGGCGAAGGCCGAATCCTACGACTTAGACGGGGCCAGACGTGTATTGGATGACGCCGGCTGGAAGGATGAAGACGGCGACGGCGTTAGGGAAAAGAACGGGCGCAAGCTGGTTCTCCGCTGGCTTACCTATCCGAGCCGTCAGGAATTGCCTTTGCTGGCCGAATCGGCCCAGGCGACGCTGAAGCAGATCGGCGTTGCCGTGGATATCCAGTGCACGGCCGACCACAACCGTGTGAAAAAAGACCGCTCCGCCTGGGATGTCTATGCCAGTGCGATGGTGACGGCTCCGTCGGGAGATCCGCAGTATTTCTTCACCTACTGTTGCCTTGACGGGTCGGACAGCAATACAGGCCGGTATCACAGCGACGTCCTGGAAGAATTAGCCCGGAAGATGGAAGGAACCTTTGACTCTGACGAACGGGGAGCGTTGGCCGTGCAGATGGCGCAAACTATCCTGGACGACCACGCCTATGTATTTTGTTCCCATTTGAAGATGAGTATGATTGCCAGAAAGGGCGTCACCGGCCTTACGGCTCATCCCTGCGATTTTTATGAAATTACGGCGGATTTAGACAAGACGTGAGGATGATGGATATGAAAGAGGCGGTTATTGCCTATGACAACATAGAAATCTGCTATGACGGCCGGCCCGTCGTACGGCAGGCGACGTTTTCGCTGCAGCCGGGAGAAATATTGGGTATCGTCGGCGAGTCTGGCAGCGGCAAGAGCACTATTCTTCAAAGCGCTATGAAGCTCTTGGGGCCGGGCGGTGCCGTCACGCAGGGACATATTTGGTTTCAAGGACAGGATATACTGACTTTATCGGGCGAAGGGATGCGGCGTCTCTGCGGCGCGCAGATGGCAATGGTTTTTCAGGATGCAGCAGCGTCGCTGTGTCCTGTACGGACCATAGGCAGTCAAATCTGCGAAGCCGCGGCGGCCCATTGGGATATGGGAAAGGAGGACGTCCGGCGGCAGGCTCTGGAGCTTTTCGCGCGCCTGGGCTTTTCAGACGGCC
Source organism: uncultured Megasphaera sp. (assembly GCA_900554215.1). GTDB lineage: Bacteria > Bacillota > Negativicutes > Veillonellales > Megasphaeraceae > Megasphaera. The sequence goes on along the minus strand of USGG01000029.1, from coordinate 21,590 downwards.
GGCGCGTATGGGACAGCTATCCTTTTGAGCTGTCAGGAGGAATGAATCAGCGCGCGGCTCTGGTCATGGTCATGATGCTGAAGCCGGCCTTGCTTCTGGCTGACGAACCGACAAGTGCTCTCGACGTCTGCGCGCAGAAGCAGGTGCTGGATGAGCTGTTGTACCTGCGGGACCAGTATCGTACGGCGATTATGCTGGTCACTCACGACATGGGCGTCGTGTCCCGCATAGCCGATTACGTGCTGGTTGTAAAAGACGGCCAGATGATAGAATATGGCCCGGCTAAAGACGTACTGATCTCTCCGGCCCAGGCGTATACGAAGGATTTGCTGGCTGCCGTGCCGAAGCTGCGGAGGGACTGACGATGGCTTTTTTAGAACTACAAGAGGTGACGAAAGAGTTTGTAGGAAGAAAGGGCGCACAGGTCAGGGCGCTGGATAGGGTTAGTTTTTGCATAGAAGAAGGCGAAAGCGTCGGCCTGATTGGCCCGTCCGGATCGGGAAAGAGCACCGTTGCCAACGCGGTTTGCCGCTTTATCGACGTGACGTCGGGACGCATTTTTCTGAGAGGCTGCGATATTACAGCGGCCAGGGGAAAGGCCTTGCGGCAGGTGTATAAAGAGCTGCAGATGGTATTTCAGTCGCCTCGGTCGTCTTTTGACCCGCGGCGGACACTGGGAGAGGGCGTCGGAGAATGTCTGAAGAACGGCGGCGTCGGTAAAGCCGAACGGCGGGAACGGGTAAGAGCGCTGCTGGAACGATGCGGCTTGCCTGCTGCCGCCGCCGATTGGTATCCTCACGAGGTCAGCGGCGGCCAATGCCAGCGGGCGGCCATCGCCCGCGCCTTGGCGGTACATCCGCGGCTGCTTGTTTGCGACGAAGCGACGAGCGCCTTGGATGTCATGGCGCAGCGGCAGATTCTCGAACTGCTGATGGGCCTAAAGGCCGAGGGGCGTTTTCAGCTCCTGTTTATTACGCATAATTTGGCCGTAGCGCAGCAGTGCTGCGACCGGCTTGTCGTCATGGACAAGGGCCGGATTGTAGAAGAAGGAAGGACGGACGACGTCGTTTGCCGTCCTCAAAGCGAATACACGAGGCGGCTTATCGAGGCCGTCCTATACTGACGAAAACAGCTCCTCCATAGCCTGCATGGGACTAGGGAGGAGCTGTTTTGTATGGTTTATTTATTTTTTTAAATTAGGCGTGCAGTCGACGACGATGCTGTCATATTCTTTGCCGTTCCTATTTTTCATAACCGTATAGGTTCCCTTCGTATCGGGAATCGCTTTTTCCAGCATATCGCTGTGCCATTTTTCCACGGTCATAGTCATGCCGCCCGTTTGCTGGCTGTTTTCCGATTGCTTCTTGCCGTCGCGGGGAAGGAATTTATCCGTTGGCGGTTCTTTGCCGTCTTTTGCCGGTAAGGTAATGGTAACGGCCCGGTCGTTTTCAAATACGACTTCGCAGAGGCCGCCCTTATATACTTTCAGCGTGTCGCCTTGCGCGTAGGGATGGCCAAATTCGGCTTCCCAATCCTGGGCCGTATCGCCGAGGCCGGCGACTTCGCCGATTGTGGCCTTTTCGTCTTTGCCCTTGTCGACCTGCTGTTCCTGCGTGGTCTTGGCCTTATTGGCGTCCTGCGTGTCCGCCGGGGAACAGCCGGCGCTGACTAACAGCGTCAGAATAGCCAGGACGACGGCTAATTGTTTTTTCATATCAAGTACCTCCTTGCTGTATGTTACCGCCGGCGGCGGTTGTCCCCGCCCTTATGAAGCGTTTTATGGCGCTTGCTTTTCGTAGGCTGGTACGTGCTGGCCGGCAGCTTGTCCTTGTATACCTTTTTCTTTTTGGGAGGCCGCGCGCTGGCCTTGACTTTGATTTTGCCGCTCGTCGTATATTTGGTGATTGTAGCGTGAATGCTGTGTTCGATGCGGCGGACCCAGTCTTCGTCGGCGCCGGTGGCAAACATGACGGACAATCCGTCGTTGCCGGCCCGGCCTGTCCGGCCGATGCGGTGGATATAATAATCTACGTCGCGGGGAACGTCGTAATTGAATACGTGCGTAATGCCTTCGATGTCGATGCCGCGGGCGGCGATATCCGTCGCGACGAGAATCTGCGTCTTAGCCCGGGCGAAATCGCGCAGCACCTGGGTACGGCGGCCTTGGGACATGTCGCCGTGGAGCTCGCCGATATTGAAGCCGGAGGCGATGAGCTGACCGGCCAGCTGGGCTGTCCGCTCCTTGGTGTTGCAGAATACGACGGCCAGGTAGGGATTCATATCCTGCAGCATCTGGCACAGCATGCCGAATTTTTTGTCCTCGCTGGTCATGTAGATGCGCTGTTCAATTTGCTCCAGGGCGATGGTTTCGCCTTCTAATACGCGAAGCGACAGAGGATTCTGCATGTGTTTTTTTGCCAGCCCTCTGATTTTGTCCGGTATCGTGGCGGAGAAAAAAAGGAGCTGACGGCGCTTGGGCGTCATGCTGATGAGGATGTCGACGTCTTCTAAAAATCCCGACTGCAGCATTTGATCCGCTTCGTCGACGACGACTCGGCCGACACCGCTTAAATCGAGGGAATTACGGCGGCAGTGGTCTAAGAGGCGTCCCGGCGTGCCGATGATGACATGGGGATGACGGTGCAGCTTCTGCAGCTGGTTTTCGATCGTCTTGCCGCCGATGAGGCTGAGGACGTCGACGCCAAGGGCCGGTGCCAGGGCATCGGCTACTTCGGCAATCTGCCGGGCCAGTTCGCGCGTCGGCGCGATGATAAGCACCTGCTCCATGTGGCTGTTCGGCTTGACCTGCTGCAGCGACGGCAGGAGGAAGGCGTAGGTTTTTCCCGTGCCGGTCTGGGCCTGGGCCAATATATCGCGCCCTTTAAATACGGGCGGAATTGCCTGTTCCTGTATGGCCGTGGCCTCGCGGATGCCCTGCTTGCGCAGCAGTTCGCAAAGCTCCGGCGTAATACCTAGGGATTGGAATGTTTTGGACATGATTGTGTAAATACCTTTCTATGTAAATATTTGCGTAATTATTATCTATTGTACACAAGAGCCGTCTTTTTCGCAATAGAAGATTGCGCCGGCCGGTAATAACGACTACCCATATAGGCCCTATATGTGGTATACTTAATTATTAAGCAAGATAGTTCCTGTAATGGAGGTACAGAAAAGAAATGAGTGGCTGTTGCGATGTAATTCGTCAGTGCGTGTTCATGTGTTTTTTTATTATCCCGATTCCCATTGGAGCGTATACGATACATAACGGTTCCAGCGCCGTCGTGGCCCTGGTAAGCTATACGGTCTTGTCTTTTCTGGTTCCCTGGGCCTATTTGGGCAGCGCCGAAGCGCGGTTCGGCCCGGAACAGCGGAAAATAAGCAGGGCTGCTTTTGTCGTCATGTGGCTGGCCGTCGCCGCGGCATTTGCCGTCTTCAGCGCCTGTATGGGCGATATTTGGAAATCGTCATCCTTTTGGGAATGGCCGACCGTTGGCCGGGATATCGTATTCATCGTCGGCATGTACGGCAAGGTATGCGTCACGCTGCTGCTGGCCTATGGCCTGGCCTGCCTGACCGGGTCGGATACAGCGAAGGGAGGGAGCCTATGACGGCATCTGTGACAGATCGTGTACGGGCTGTTCTGCGGCTGGCTCTTTGGACGGTTCCCATTCCCTTCGGCGCCTTTGCGTCCAATAAGGGACTGTTCGTATCTCTGTCGGTTCTGGTGTTCCTTTTAGCTTCGCTGAGCCTGCCCATTACGGTGCGCCGCCGGCAGATGAAGGGGACGGGAACGTCGCAGTATGCGTCTGCAGGCGCGATACTATATGGCGGTATCGTCGCCTTGTGCGTTGCCGTCGCCATTCTTAACGGCCTCATGGCGTATCCGTTTTGGCAGGAGTACGTCTTGCGGGTCGCAGCCTTTTTCGTATGGATGCTGGGGACCTTGGCCTTGCAGTCCCTAGCGGCCTGGGGCGTAGACTGGTGGCTGAATTGCCGCCGGGCCTATTGGTTTTCCGAATTTTTAGATACGATTTTGTATAGCCTGCCCCTGCCTTGCGCCGTCATGGGTATGCTCTTGTTTCCCACTATCGGTGACGACAAAGTAACGACCAGCCTGGTCGTCGGGGTGATGGGCATCATAGGCTTTGGATTTATCGCCATGGGTATATGCGTCATCGCCGTGTTCGCCTTTTATTTTTTTCCATCGAAAGGCCTGCCGGGGAAGGATCGGATTGTCCAGTGCCTGCGCATCGTCGTGATGACGGCTGTCTGGCTGGGGGCGAATTCAATTATCTTCGACAGCCGCCTGCAAATTTTCAGCTCCCTTATTTTCCAATGCATGCCTGTCGTGCAGAATAATTTCCTCGTATTCATTACGCCGTTTGTCGTAGAAAGCTGCTTGGTCGTCGCCTCTGTCGCTGTTGGCAACGTGTTCGTTATGGCCGTGTATAAATTCATAAAGTAAATACGACTGATATAAAAAAGTGCCGATCCGTAAGGACCGGCACTTTGGCATGTGTTTATTTATTTTGCAGCGGCAGGGGCTGTTTCAAGAGATTGAAACGAACCATGTAAATCATCCAGCCGATGAAGACTGCCAGACAGCCGCTGAAGAAGGTTGCGGCATCTGTCGTCGTCAAGGCGTAAATGCAGTAGATAATAGATACGCCGGACAGGAAAATAGACGTATTTCTGTTGCAGACGGCGTTGGAAATCTGTTCTTTTTCCAAGATAGATTTCAATGCGAAGGAGCAGAAGATGTAGGGAATAACATTCGTCACGACGGCCAGATTTGCCAAGAGCTCGAACTGTTTGGCCAGCGTCGGGCTGATGGTCATCAGGGCCAGGCAGCTTTGCATAGCCAGGATGAGGATCATGCCTTTGACCGGAACGTCGGCGTTGGTGACCTTGGCAAATACCTTCGGGAACAAGCCCCGCTGCGCGCTGGTCTTAAAGACGCGGGCCAGGGTAAACTGCCACGACAGGAGCGAACCGGCGCAGGAAAAGACCATTAAACCCATGACGACCTTGCCGGCCGTGGAGCCGAGCATGTACGAAAAGGCCAAGCCGAAGGGGGCGCTGGAGCTGAGAATTTCCGCATTGGGAACGATGCCGGCGATGACGTTCGTCGAGGCGACGTAGATAAAGGCTACACCCAAGGTGCTGACGAAAGTAGCGATGGGAACGGAACGCTGCGGATTTTCTACGGCGTCCATGTTGACGGCAGCCGATTCCAAACCCAGGAAAGACCAGAGGGTCAGGGCGATGGAATTGCCGACGGCGTCGATGAACCCGACGTCGTTCGGATTCCAGGAAGAAATCCACGTAGACGGATCAAACCAGTACCAGCCGATGAGGGAGATGCCCAAAACGGGGATAATCGCGCCCCAGATTGTTATCGTACTGAGCTTGCCCGAATAACGGGAACCGCTGAAATTTAAAGCGGCCGCGATCCAGAGCAAGGCAATTGTATATAAACATGTTTGCAGCGGCGTAAAGGAGGTTCCTAAGAACCCGGCGCCATATCCTACGGCAGAAATGGCGATAGCCACGTTTGCAATGACGATGGAAACTGCATAGGCATAATTTGCCATAAAATGTCCTATTCGCCCGAAGGCGTATTCGGAATAACCGCCCATTCCGCCAGGCTTCGTAGTAAACATGCCGCATCGGGCGAAAGTCATAGCCAGGGCGAGCGAGCCGAGAGCCGTAATTAACCATGAAATAATGGAAATCGTACCGACTTCAGCAAGTTTGGTCGGCAGCATGATGATGCCTGCCCCCAACATATTGGCTGCAGTGACGAAAGTCAGCTGGACCAAAGACATTTTACGACGTGTAGTTTTCATTATCAGTCCTTCTTTCATTGTAAAATTTTAGTATAAACAACTATTTATTTTGGCTAGTTCATTCTATCATTTTTGTGAAGAAAATAAAATAGTTTTTGAAAAATAATTATATGAAAATAGTACGTATAGAGAACGTCATATACCGTAAAGATATAGTAAAAAACTTTCCCGTTTTTTACATTGTCAGGCATGCAAAAAAACGCATGGACAGAAATGCCCATGCGTTTTTTACGACAATATCAATTAAAATTAGTCGATGTTTTCTACGATGCAAGCCGTGCCCTGGCCGCCGCCGATGCAGAGAGTAGCCAAGCCGTATTTGCCGCCGACTTCTTTCAAGCCGTAGAGCAATGTAACGAGGATACGAGCGCCGGAAGCTCCGATCGGATGGCCGAGAGCGATAGCGCCGCCGTGGATGTTGACTTTGCTCATGTCGAGGCCGAGTTCACGAACGACGTATACGGACTGTGCTGCGAAAGCTTCGTTAGCTTCAACGAGGGAGAGATCGTCAGCTGTGAGGCCGGCTTTTTCCAAGGCTTTGCGGGAAGAAGGAACAGGTCCGATACCCATGATGGAAGGATCAACGCCTGCAGAAGCGTAGCTTACAACTTTAGCCATCGGTTTGAGGCCGAGTTCAGCAGCTTTTTCAGCGGACATGACTACGAATGCAGCTGCGCCGTCGTTGATGCCGGAAGCGTTGCCAGCCGTTACGGTGCCGCCTTTTTTGAAGGCCGGTTTTAATTTAGCGAGGCTTTCAATCGTTGTGCCTTCGCGCGGGAATTCGTCTGTATCGAAAACAGTGTCGCCTTTTTTGCCATGGATGACAACGGGAACGATCTGATCCTTGAATGCGCCGCTCTTAATAGCTTCGCAAGCTTTCTGCTGGGAACGAGCGCCCAAAGCGTCCTGATCTTCACGGGAAACGCCGAACTGTTCAGCTACGTTTTCAGCCGTGATGCCCATGTGGTAATCGTTGAAAGCGTCCCACAAACCGTCTTTGATCATCGTGTCGACCAATACGCCGTTGCCCATGCGGTAGCCATAACGAGCTTTAGGAATAGCGTACGGAGCTGCGGACATGTTTTCCATACCGCCTGCTACGATAACGTCGGCGTCGCCGGCTTTAATCATCTGAGCAGCGAGGGATACGCAGCGAAGACCGGAGCCGCAGACTTTGTTGATCGTCATAGCCGGAGTTTCAACGGGGAGACCTGCTTTGATCATAGCCTGACGAGCCGGGTTCTGGCCCTGAGCAGCCTGGAGAACGTTGCCCATAACGACTTCGTCAACGATAGCTTTGTCGATGCCGGCGCGTTTGATGGCTTCTTCAATAACGATAGCGCCCAAATCTGCTGCAGGAACGTCTTTCAGGGAACCGCCAAATTTACCAATAGCTGTACGGCAAGCACTTACGATTACTACTTCTTTCACAGAAAATCACTCCTTATGGTTTGAATGTAATAGTATGTCCGGATAAGACATACATGTTGCAAATGTATCATCAGTATGAATGATATATTGTTATTATAATCATAACAAACTTTTCAACATAAATGCAAGAGGATATACAAAGTTATTACAAAAAATAATACTTCATGCATATATTTTTGTTTGCTATGATTTATAATCGAAAAATAATTAACGATGACCAGAAACCTTGCTGCGGCTGATATGGAATAATAACCTATAGCAAATTTTGGAACATCCTCGACATAACGGGGAAGGATGAGTTCTAAATTTCACAATCTCGTTATATATATAGTACATTTTTTCACAAATAAATGCAAGAGGAAAAAGGCGTTTGCTTATATTAAATACTCATATTTGAATATGATACAGCTAAAAAACGCATAATACATGGATAAGATGAAAAAATATATTTATTATAATGTTTTAATTATAAATAAAATAACAAAGGTATATTGCTCAAAGCGTATAGTTTGTTATGTGAAATAAATAACGATAGCTCAATTTATTGTTAACTTAAAATAATTTATACAGTTGACACTAGTGGGTGAAGTTGTTATAATCCCATACATACTGAACAGAAAGAAAGGATGCCGATGATGCAGCTGATTCAGCAGCTGGCTGCCTGTAAACGCTATGATTTTTCCGGCTGGTTCCTGGCAGAAGCCTCGTTGTGCCTGGAAGGAAAGGCCTGTTCGTTTTCATTGGAGGACTGCCGAAAGACGGCGCGGCGGGCCGTGCTGCAAGTACTGGGATGGGATGAAGACGGAAGGTGCCGCCAGTCGCTGACGGTACTGCTGGTCAAGCCCCTCGGCCTTTTCCGGGAAAACGCACCTGCCGGGGACGATGGCGTTCCTGATGGCGAAATCCTGTGGCGTCATGTTTTTTCTGACGAGGACATACAAGCTTACCTGGCCGTCAGCGGCGACTCTAACGAAATACATCGGGGAAAGGATGCCGTTGTTCCCGGATTGTGCTTTCTGGAACGACTGCTGTCGTCGCTGGATGAGGACGACCTTCGCTGGCGCTGCAAATTTCGAAAGCCCGTATATGCCGGCGAGGAGCTCTGCCTCGTGGGGACGCCTGCCGGTATGAATGGATATGTCGGCGGCCGTCTGGTCAGTACGATAGAACGATTACCGCATAAGGAGCGTGTATATGATGAAATCAACAACGTATAATGCCGGAACGCTGACGCGGCTGGCCCTGCTCATCGCCATGAACTGCGTATCGGCGTATATGATTATTCCCCTGCCCTTTTCCCTGTCGCCTATATCGCTGCAGACGCTGGTCGTCAATTTGGTCGCCTATCTGCTGCCGCCGAAGCAGGCCTGCGCCGCCATGCTGACGTACGTCTGCATCGGCCTTATCGGCATCCCCGTGTTTACGGGCGGCGCGTCCGGCCCGGGAAAAATGTTCGGCCCGACGGGCGGGTATATTTGGGGCTATGTCGTCGCCGTGACGCTCATTGCCTGGCTGAAGGGGAAGGAGTACAATTTCAAGCGCTTCGCCCTTGTCGGCGTCTGCATCGGCCTGCCGGTCATCGACGTGCTAGGATGTATCCAGCTGAAGCTCATTACGGGCATGACCTGGGAAGGAGCCGTGCTCAGCGGCGTGCTTCCCTTTATTCCCCTGGATATCGTCAAGTGCCTGGGGGCGGCGGCTTTGGCCCGTCCCTTGTATAAGATCCTGGGTGCGATGCGATGAATGACGTGTATATTGTCGGCGGCCTGCGCAGCTACATCGGCGTGTATAATGGCATGTACCGCCATGTGCCGGCAGAGAAACTGGGCGCAGCCGTTTTGCAGGAAGTGGCCCGCGCATACAGGTTGGTTTGCATCGACGAAGTTATCGGCGGCAACAGCGTAGGCTGCGGCAGCAACATTACCCGTCTGGCTGCGCTGGAAGCGGGATTGGATCTGTCGATACCGGCCGTGACCGTTGATATGCAGTGTTGCAGCGGCCTGGAAAGCGTCGCCATCGCGGCGGCAAAGGTGGCTGCGGGACAGGCGGAATGCATTCTGGCCGGCGGATTTGACAGTGCCTCTACCCAGCCGCGGCGAAGCTGTCACCCCAATCATCCGGCCTACCGCGGCGATGGGGCTTGGTACATGACGGCGCAATTCAGCCCGCAGGTATGGAGTGAAGATTGCATGCTTCGCTGCGCCGAGTACACGGCGGAACAATTCCATATTACGCGGGAGACGCTGGATGCCTGGGTTCTTCGCAGCCATGCTCTGGCCGAAGAGGCCGAGAGGCAAGGCGTATTTCAGCCGTGCATTGCCCCAGTATGCGGCGGTGCGCGGGATGAAGGGATTCGTCATGCCATGCGTCCGCAGCTGCTGCGGCGTTTGAAGCCGGTATTGCCGGACGGAACGGTGATTACGGCGGCCAACTCCTGCCTCACCAACGACGGCGCGGCCTTTGTGATCGTGTGTTCCCCTGCGTACGTCCGCCGATACGGACTGCGGCCGGCTGTTACAATACGCGGCGTCGCCTCCTGCGGCGTAGATCCGCTGCTGAGCCCCGTCGGAGCGGTGCAGGCCGCAGAAGTGGTGCTGACACGATGCGGGCTGCGCGGTGAAGATATAGATGTTTTCGAAATCAATGAAGCCTTTGCCTTGATTGGCGAGCTATTTGCCCGCCGATTCCCCCGCTGCGCGGCGGCCTATAATCCCTTCGGCGGAGCCTTGGCATACGGCCATCCATATGGAGCAACCGGCGCTATATTACTCCTGCACGCTATCGAAGGGCTGCGGGTCAGGGGCGGCGCGCTGGGCTGCTGCAGTATTGCCGGCGCCGGCGGCCTTGGCAAGGCGATGATTATAGAAAGAGTGTAGACTATGGATTACTTATCGCTTATTCAGGCGCAGGACGCTGAGAAAACGGCTCTCGTTACGGAAACCTGCCAGTATACCTACGGCCAGCTGGCGCGCCGGGCTCAGGCGCTGCGGGACGCCGTCGGCGGAGAGCGTGCCTGCCGGTGGATTTATGCCGATACAATTGCCGGACAGCTAATTGAGTTTTTGGCTTATGCTGGCACGAACTGGGTACCGGTCATCGCTCCGCAGCCAAGAGGCGAGCGGCGTGATTGTTCGCAAATCCCGCCGGAAGGCGCCTGCATGGGCGTTATGACGTCCGGTTCGTCAGGCCGTCCGAAGCTGTGGTGGCGGACCTACGACAGCTGGGCGGCCTTTTTTCCCGTGCAGAACGGCGTATTCGGCGTCGATGAAAACACGGTCATGCTTTGCCAGGGAAGCCTGGCCTTTACAGGAAACTTAAACATGTATCTCGGCGTATTTTCTGTCGGAGGTACTGTCGTAGGGGCTGACGGCCTGCATCCTAAGCAGTGGCTGACGATGATGGAAGCGTACCAAGTCAACGCGCTGTATATGATTCCGGCGAAGCTGTTTCTCTTGAGGAAGCAGCTGAAAGCCTCCGGCTGTGCCGACGATACGGTGAAGCATATTGTCAGCGGTTCCCAGGCCTTGGGAAAACGGCAGGCCGGACAGCTGAAACAGGTCTTTCCTAGAGCGAAGATTGTCTTGTACTACGGTTCCAGCGAATTGAACTATATCACTTACATCAGGGATGAGGACATGACCGATGACGACACCCTCGTAGGCCGCCCCTTCGCAGGGATTCATGTCGCAGTACAGGAGGACACGCAGGAAATTACTGTCTGCACGGCAGGCCATGTGCTGGGCCTATCCATGCCCTATGTGACTCAGGACCGGGGATATATAGACGACGGCATGCTCCATTACCTTGGCCGCAGCGACGAGATTTGCCGGATTAACGGCGTCAGCGTTTCGGCATATAAAGTGGAAAGGGCACTGCAGGAATGTATTCCCGATGCGGAAGGGGCCGTCGTCGTCCTGCGCCGGCCTCACCGGGATGAGCTTGTCGGCTATATTTCTTCGTCCGATATATGGAAACAGGGGAAGACTCTCTGTATAGCGGCGTTGCGGCGACGGCTGCTGCCTCAGGAGATTCCGGACCGTTTTATAGAAATAACGCATTTACCCAAAAATGAAAGCGGAAAAATTGATAAAGGACGTCTATTATCTATGACGAGCTCTTTGTAATTGTGATATAATAAAGGCGATGTTCAATTATAGACTAACAGCGATAGAGCTGTACAAAGGAGGTCCTTGTTATGAGTTTGCACATTGAAGCCAAGGCCGGCGATATTGCCGATAAGATCCTGCTTCCCGGCGACCCGCTGCGGGCTCAGTATATAGCGGAGCATTTTTTGGACGGCGCCGTTTGCTACAACCGCGTCCGCAATATGCTTGGATATACGGGAACCTATAAGGGGCACGCCGTTTCCGTCCAGGGCACGGGGATGGGGATTCCATCTATTTCCATATACGCAACGGAGCTCATGCGCGATTACGGCGTCAAAAAGCTGATCCGCGTCGGTACCTGCGGAGCGATGCGCAAGGATATCCGGCTGCGCGACGTCGTCATTGCCCAGGGGGCTACGACGGATTCGTCCATTATACGCAACATCTTCGGTCCCGCCATCAATTACGCGGCTCTGGCCGATTTCGAGCTGCTGCGGAAGGCCTACGACGCGGCTGCGCGGCAGAGCATCCCCGTCCGCGTCGGCAATATCGTCTCGGTAGACCGGTTTTACGATGATGAAATCGATAACGATAAACTGACGGCGTACGGCATCATGGCTGTAGAAATGGAAACGGCAGGGCTGTACGTGCTGGCGGCGAAATACGGCGTTCAGGCCTTGGGCTTGTTTACCGTAAGCGATCACTTGCTGACTAAGGAAGCCTGCACGGCGGAAGAACGGCAGACGTCCTTCGACGACATGATCCGCATTGCTCTGGAAACGATCACAGCCGAGTAGGGAGCGCAGGCGATGAAGGGCAATACATTAAAAATTATCGACAGTCATTTCCATTTCCGCGATTTCAAGGGCTTTAACGAGCTGGCTCTGGCGGCAGGCCACGTCAACTCGGCCGAGCACCTGCGGCAGGCCTACGCCCAGTACCATTACGTTCACGGCGTCGTCATGGGCAACGGGACGCTGGACCCGGAGGGACACGTTTATCCCGAATTTATGAGCTACTGCATCGGCCTCGACAGCAGCGGCTGCAACGACCATATCGAGGAATCGCTCCCGCTGATAGAAGAGAACCTGAAGCGGAAGCAGTGCTGTGGCATCAAGCTCTACCCAGGGTATAACCACGTCTATATTTACGATCCTGTATACGATCCCGTATACGAGCTGGCGAAGAGATACGACAAGCCCGTAGCCGTTCACACGGGCCTTACGGCGACGGCCAATGCCCTGCTGAAATACAGCCATCCCCTGACGCTCGACGAGGCGGCTGTCAAGCACCCGGACGTGCAGTTCGTCATGTGCCATATCGGCAATCCGTTCCTGCAGGACGCCATCGCCGTGCTGGAAAAGAACCGCAACGTCGCCGTCGACTTGTCGGGGCTGCTTGAAGGAAAAATTCACGACATGAACGGCTTTTTGAAGGCCAAGGAAGGATATATTTCGATGCTGCGCGACTGGCTGTGCTATTTGAACCGCTACGACAGCGTCATGTTCGGCACGGACTGGCCGTTGGCCAATCTGGGCGATTACGTCGCCTTTGTCAAATCCTTTATTCCTGAACAGTATTGGCAGGCCGTCTTTTTCGACAACGCCAACCGCTTGTACCGCCTGGGACTGGAAGCGTAAATCATTTATTAACCGCATAAGAACGACCGGCAGACAGAAAATGCAACGTCTGCCGGTCATTTTTGTATTGACGAGAGTATACTTTAATGTGCATAATTAAGTTGATATGGAACAAATCAAACAAGAAAAACGAACAAGAAAAGTGAATATGCTGGAAGGCTCGCTGTGGGATAAAATCCTCATCGTAGCCCTGCCCTTCGCCTTTACGGGCATTATGCAGCAGCTGTTCAACGCCGCCGACATCGCCATGCTCGGCCAGTTTGTCGGCAAGGAGGCAATGGCGGCCGTCGGCAGCAACAGCCCGATTATCGCCATGGTGCTGAGTTTGTTTATCGGCGTGTCTCTGGGGGCAAACGTCGTCATCGCCCGGTTTATCGGCAAGAAAAATATCCACGGCGTCCATGCTGCTGTCCACACGGCCATACTCGTCGCCCTGGGAAGCGGCGTAGTCATGACGATTCTGGGGGAAATCGCGGCGGCTCCCCTGCTGCGGGCCTTGTCGGTGCCCGATGAAATTTTCGACATGTCCGTGCTGTACCTGCGGATTTTTCTCTTAGGCATGCCGGTCATCCTGCTGTATAACTTCGAGTCGTCGATTTTTCGCAGCCAGGGAGATACGCGGACGCCCTTGTACTGCCTGATCGTTTCCGGTGTAGTTAAATTCTTTTTGAATCTCTTTTTTATCCTCGTCCTCGACATGTCTGTCGAAGGCGTGGCCATCGGCACGGTCGTTGCCAGCACGATCAGCTCGGGACTGCTCTTTTATTTCCTGTGCCGCAGCACGACGGATATCCGCGTTCATCTGCAGGATTTCCACGTAGATAAGCGGATACTCATGCCCATGCTGCGCATTGGCCTGCCGGCAGGCGTGCAGGGCATGGTCTTCGCCTTGTCGAATCTGTGCATCCAATCGGCGATCAACGGCCTGGGTCCCGACGTCATGGCCGCCTCGGCGGCGGCGTTCAACGTAGAAATTTTTATCTTTTTCATCGTCAACGCCTTCGGACAGGTTTGCACGACCTTTGTCAGCCAGAATTACGGCGCCCGCAAGCTGGATCGGTGCAAGCAGGTGCTGAAATGGTGTCTTGTACAGGATATTATCATCGGTGTAGCCTGCGGCGCTTTCGTGTACGCCTTCGGTATACCGATTTTAAGTATTTTCAACAGCGACGCCGCCGTCATTGCCTACGGCATGATACGGGTGACCTACGTCGGCTGCCTGGAGGTCATCGAGTCGCTTATCGACGTATTTTCCGGGGCCATGCGCGGCTACGGCAGCTCGCTCATACCGGCTCTCATCACGCTGTTCGGCATCTGCGGCACCCGCATTGCCTGGGTATACACGGTCTTTTCCTGGGAGCCTGATTTTGAAATGCTGATGATGGTCTTTCCTATCAGCTGGGGCGTCTCGGCAGTCATTCTTATCGCAGCGTATCAATGGTTCGTCAAGCATCTGCGGGCATAGCGGTATGCTGCGGAGGGCTCTGTTTCATCCGTAAGGTCAGGTGTGCGGCAATATGAATAGAAAGAACAATACGAGAAGCGTCAACATGCTCGAAGGCTCGCTGTGGGATAAGATCCTCGTCGTGGCCTTGCCTTTCGCCTTTACGGGCATCATGCAGCAGCTGTTCAACGCCGCCGACATCGCCATGCTCGGCCAGTTTGTCGGCAAGGAGGCAATGGCGGCCGTCGGCAGCAACAGCCCGATCATCGGCATGGTGCTGAGCCTGTTTATCGGCATATCGCTGGGAGCGAACGTCATCATCGCCCGTTTTATCGGCAAGAAGAATATCCACGGCGTCCACGCCGCCGTCCACACGGCTATCCTCGTCGCCCTGGGATGTGGCGTCGCCATGGCCATCGCAGGCGAGCTCCTGGTCGAGCCGCTGCTGCGCCTCTTATCGGTGCCGGAAGAAATTTTCGATCTGGCCGTCTTGTATCTGCGCGTTTTTTGGCTGGCCATGCCGTTTATCCTGCTGTATAATTTCGAATCGTCGATTTTCCGCAGCCAGGGCGATACGCGCACGCCCCTGTATTGCCTGATTGCGTCGGGTATTACTAAATTTTTCCTGAATTTATTCTTTATCCTCGTCCTGGATATGTCCGTTGAAGGCGTGGCAATCGGCACGATCGTCGCGACGGCCCTGAGCTCGGCCATGCTGTTTTATTTCCTGTGCCGCAGCCAGACGGAAATCCGCGTCCGCTTGACGGAGTTTCATGTGGATAAACGGATTCTCCTTCCTATGCTGCGCATCGGCCTGCCTGCAGGGATGCAGGGCATGGTCTTCGCCTTGTCCAACCTGTGCATCCAGTCGGCTATCAACGAATTGGGGCCCGACGTCATGGCGGCGTCGGCAGCGGCCTTCAACCTGGAAATCTTTACCTTTTTTCTGATCAACGCCTTCGGACAGGTCTGCACGACCTTTGTCAGCCAGAATTACGGGGCCCGGAACATAAGACGGTGCAAACAGGCGATGAAGTGGTGCCTGTTCCAGGATCTGCTGCTGACGGCCTGCATTTGCGCCCTGCTGATCCTGTTCGGCGTGCCCTTGCTGCATATTTTCAGCGACGACAGTACGGTCGTTGCCCTGGGCTTTATCCGCCTGAAATACGTGGCCGGCCTGGAAATTATCAACACTGTCATCGAAGTGCTGTCTGGAGCGATGCGCGGCTATGGCAGCTCGCTCATACCGGCGCTGATTACCCTCTTCGGCATCTGCGGTACCCGCGTGACCTGGGTGTATACCGTTTTTGCCTGGGAACCTGACTTTGCGACGCTCATGATGGTATTTCCCGTCAGCTGGGCCGTCACGGCAGTGATTCTCTGTGCGGCCTATGCCTGGTTTGTTAAGCAGCTGAAAGCTTGACAGCTTGCCGTCTGCATATTTAAAAGAGCCCCTCGGCGCGTTGGATAGGGTCGAGGGGCTTTGCTGTATCTGGCATCGTTTTTCCTTACTTCATGCCGTTTTGCTTCCATTGCTCCGGCGTGGGAACGAGGAAGGTGAAGATAGCGCCGATGAGAGCGCAGACCCATAATACCTGCAAGGCTGAGGTCAGGCCCCATGTGTCGGCTCCCCAGCCGACGAGGGGAGAGAAGAGGCCGCCCATCGTCGTGCTCAGGCCCAGCGTGACGCCGGAGGCGAAGCCGACATTTTTGCCCAAGAAGGTTTGCCCCAAAATGACGATAGGGCTGTACGGGGCGAAGAGGGAGAAGGCCACGGGTATGAGGAGCAGCGTCGACAGCCATAAATCGGTGCTGTTGACGAAGAAGAACATGGCCGGTACCATGATGAGGAAGGAACCACGCATAATGCGGATAAAGCCGAAACGGTCGGCCAGAATGCCGCCGATAAAGGTAATGACTACGCCCATGAAAAATAGTATGGACAAGGCGAAGCTGCCTTGGGACGGCGAAGCCTGCAGGACGTGAATCCAATAGATAGGGATAAAGGTATTGCAGAGGGTAAAGCCGATGGAACGGACGAAGATGACGACGGTAAGCTTGCTGAACGAGTGCCAGTCATTGTGCTTTTCTTCGTTCGGATGGGCTTTTGTTTCGGCGATGTCTGCGTCGCTTACCTGATGGAGCACCTTCGGCATGAAATGATAAATCAGCGCAGCGATGATGAAGTTGATAAGGCCGAAAATGACCAATCCATAAATGTGGAAGGTATAGGCGCAGAAGCCGGCAACGATGGGGCCGACGGCAAAGCCGGCGTTGCCGCCGACGGAAAAGCTTCCCATAGCCTGGCCTTTTAAGGGGCCGGAAATCTTATTGACCATGCGCGCCGCTTCGGGATGGTAAATAGAAGAGCCGAAGCCGCAGAACATGGAGCAGAGGAAGATGAGCCAGTAATTGTCCGTAATTCCCAGCAGGGTAATGCAGATGCCGCAGAGGACCGGCCCGAGAGGGACGAACCAGGGCTTGGATATCTTATCGGAATAATAGCCGAAAATGGGCTGGGAAATAGAGGATAACAGCATGTTGGCGAAGATGAGCGTCGCCGCGTCCTGATAGCTGAGATTATACGTTGCGATAAAATACGGCAGCAGGGCGGGGATAGCGCCTTGCGACCAGTCTACGGAAAAATGACCCATCGTAAATAAGTACACGTAAGGGTTCAATTTCTTCATATAAAGACCTCCTGATGATAATATGTTGGAACATCTTATTATGCCACAAGACGCAGGCCTTTTCAAATCGCAGAGAAGGAAATTTTCGCGTTTTTTGGAAATAGTTTATGGACTTTCGCCTTATACGCCTAACTTTTTACGATACATTGCCATATGTGCTCACAAGTTGTGGTATAATAAAACCATTACGAAAAAGGGGTTGATTATTATGCCATCAAAAGAAATGTACGCCTTAGGCTCGCAGGCTTCGGTCATCCGCGACTTGTTTGCCTACGGGCAGGAACAGGCGGCCATCGTCGGCAAGGAAAACGTCTTTGATTTCAGCATTGGAAATCCGACCGTGCCGGCTCCGGCGTGCGTCAAGGAAGCGATTGAAGAAATTGTCGCGACCCGACAGTCCGTCGACGTGCACGGCTATACGGCGGCTGCCGGCGATTTGGCGGTACGCCGCGGCCTGGCCGACTACATGAATCAAACCTACGACGCCGGCGTTTCGGCCGATAATTTTTATATGACCTGCGGCGCGGCGGCGTCCCTGACGGTTACGCTGAAAGCCCTCGTCGAAAGCCCTGAAGACGAAGTGATCGTCGTGGCTCCGTTTTTCCCGGAATATACCGTCTTCATTCGTAACGCCGGAGCGAAAGAGGTCGTGCTGCCCCCTGACACGGAGCATTTCCAGATTTCCCTGGAAGCAATGGAACAGGCCATTACGCCCCATACGCGGGCGATTATCGTCAATTCTCCGAATAATCCGGCCGGCACGGTGTATTCGGCCGACACGTATGCGAAGCTGGCAGTCTTGCTGACGAAAAAATCGGCTGATATAGGCCATCCTATTTATTTGATTTCCGACGAACCGTACCGCGAAATCATTTACGACGGCCTGCCGATTTTGTACGTGCCGAAATTCTACGCCAATACGATTATCTGCTATTCCTACAGCAAGTCCTTGTCGCTGCCGGGCGAACGCATCGGCTACATCCTCGTGCCGGACTGCGCTGCCGATGCCAAGGCCGTGTATACGGCGGTGTGCGGCGCCGGACGGGCGATGGGCTTCGTCTGCGCGCCTCATCTGTTTCAGGACGTCGTGCTGAAATGCATGGGCAAGCTGTCGGATATGAATATATACGACGAAAACCGCAAGCTGCTGTACAACGGGCTGAAGGAGATGGGCTACGAATGCGTCTATCCCAGCGGCGCCTTCTACTTGTTCGTCAAATCGCCGGAGCCCGACGCCTACGCCTTTTCCGAAAGGGCTAAGAAGCTCAACCTGCTCATCGTACCGGCTGACAGCTTCGGCTGCCCCGGCTACGTCCGCATTTCCTACTGCGTAGATCCCGATATGATCCGGCGCTCCTTTGCGGCCTTCAAGACCTTGATAGAAAGTTATGCATAAGACGCGACGTTAATTTGTTTTCCCCCGCGCCTGCAAAACGTGCCGGCGAGGGGGAAATCCATAAGGAAACAGAAATTTTCAAAGAATTTGCGGAAAAATCTTGACACTTCGGTGAAATGTGGTATACTAAGCAAGTCACAAAGATATGGGCCTATAGCTCAGCTGGTTAGAGCGCACGCCTGATAAGCGTGAGGTCGGTGGTTCAAGTCCACCTAGGCCCACCAAATAAGCCATCGTTAAGGAGAAATTCCGATACGATGGTTTTTTTTTGCCAAACCTATGCTATAATAGCACGAAGAGAAGGACTACAAGGGGGGAAATCTATGACGGAAAGCGAGCTTCGCTTGGAACAGCTGGCCGCGTCGATTGGGCGGGCCAGGCAGCGGGCCGGATGCGCCGTCCTGCCGGAGGGCGGGCAGCGGGAGGATATTCCGGTCATGGGCGGTGAAGCGCGCCACAGAGACTGCTTAGTCAGCATGCTGGCCAGCGGGAGCAAGGGAAACGCCGCATTTATCCGCTGCGGCCGCACGAAAATACTCATCGATGCCGGCATCAGCTGCCGCCGTATCGAAAATGGATTAAAAGCGTACGGATGCTCCCTGTCTGAACTGGACGCCGTCTTTATCACCCACGAGCATGCCGACCATGTAAACGGTCTGGCGACGCTGCTGAAAAAGACGGATATCCCCGTATATACGACGCGGGAGACGTGGAGCTGCCTGGGCAGAAAAGCCGGCGAATATGCCGGCCGGTTTGTCCGCCTGCCTCGCCGCGTGGGCTTGAAAGAAATACAAATCGTGCCGTTTTTGATTTCCCACGACGCAGCCCGCCCCGTAGGCTATACGATTTATCACGGCGACAGCAAGATTACCCTGGCTACGGACTTGGGATATATCAGCCATGACGTGGAGCTGGCGGCGGCCTATTCGGACATCTTGATTTTAGAAGCCAATCACGATGAGGAAATGCTGAAAAACGGGCCTTATCCGTACGCCCTGCAGAACCGCATCTTGAGCCGGTGGGGCCATTTGTCCAACCGCGACGCGGCGAAATTTCTGGCCCGCATCCCCTCGAAAGGGCTGATGAAGGTACTGCTGGCTCATCGCAGTGAAAAAAATAATACGCCCGCCCTGTCCCTGCACACGGTACGGACCGTGCTCAGCCGGGGCGGCCGCGTCGTCGGACAGGATATATTGCTGCGCCTGGCCTGTCAAAACGGCCATGTCCGCTTTCAAGAAGGAGGTAATGCCTGATGCAGCGCAAACACATGCTAACCGCCGCCGTAGGGATCATACTGATCGCCGTCGGCGTCGCCGGCGGATTTAAAATTCACGACGTTTTCTTCGCCCCCAACCGCACGTACCAGGGAACGATAGAGCAGCTGACCGAGCCGGCCCCGTCCGGCGATATTTCCGATGCCCGCAATACGGCTGTCGTACGGGCGGCGAAAAAGGTGTCGCCCGCTGTCGTCGGCATTACGACGAAGGTCTATGACCGCGATATTTTCAACCGCCGCGTCCTGGTCGGCGAAGGCGTCGGCTCCGGCATTATTTTTGATAAAGCCGGCTATATCGCTACGAATCAGCACGTCGTAGGCAACAGCAAGACCGTCATCGTATCGCTGGCCGACGGACAGAGCACGGAGGGCACGGTCGTCGGCCGCGATGAAAAGACCGATTTGGCCGTCGTCAAGATCAATGTGGATAACCTGCCCGTCGCGGAATTCGGCGACAGCGATGCCCTGCAGGTCGGCGAGCCGGCCATCGCCATCGGCAATCCCTTGGGACTGGAATTTCAGGGAACCGTTACGGCCGGCGTCATCAGCTCGATGAACCGGACCCTGGGTGCTGAAGGGCAGAGCATGAAGCTGATTCAGACCGATGCGGCCATTAACCCGGGCAATTCCGGCGGCGCGCTCGTCAACGTTTACGGGCAGGTCGTCGGCGTCACCAATATGAAAATGAGCAGCCAGTATATCGGCTCGGTGTCCATTGAGGGCGTGGCGTTCGCCATCCCGTCGAGCACCGTGAAGACCATTGCAGACAGTCTGCTCGAATCCGGCGAGGTACGCGGACGCCCGGCGCTCGGGCTCACCGTCGGCAAGATACCGCAGGCGGCGATGGAGGAATACGATCTCCCCGCCGGCCTTTACGTGAGCGCTGTTTCCGAAGGCTCGGACTGCGCCGCCAAAGGCATTGTGACAGGCGATGTGCTCCTTGCCGCGAACGGCGTGGAGCTTACCGTCAACGAGGATCTCACCGGTATTATCGCCCCGCTCCGCGTCGGCGACGAGCTTACGCTCACCGTGTGGCACGAGGGCGAGACACGGGACATTACCGTGAAGCTCGTGGACGTGAACGATGTTTACTGATATGGAAAGGGATATAACCATGAACGAAAAGATCATTGAAAACTTTCTTTCTCTCTGCGCCATCCCGCACAAGTCCCATCACGAGGAGAAGATCAGCCGGTTTCTCTGCGACTGGGCCGTGAAAAAGGGTCTCGCCGCCGTGCGCGACGAGGAAGGCAACGTCATCATCGATAAGGCCGGTTCCGCCGGGCACGAGAACGCGCCGCGCACCATTCTGCAGGCGCATATGGATATGGTCGTCGTCTGGGAGGACGGCATGGACTTTGATCCGCTCAACGATACCATCACCGTTATCAACGACGGCAAAACGCTCAAGGCCAGGGGCACATCCCTCGGCGGCGACGACGGTGCGGGCGTCGCGCTTGCCATGTCCATTCTTGAGGATGAGACCGCCGTGCACGGCCCGATCCGCGCGATCTTCACGGTGGACGAGGAAGACGGCATGTCCGGCGCGGACCATCTCGATCCGAAGCACCTCGACGCCAAATACCTCATCAATCTCGACTGGGAGGAGTTCGGCTCGCTCTGCAACTCGAGCGCGGGCAGCGATATGTACCGCATGCACCGCGCCGCCGAGTGGGAAGCCGCTTCCGGCAAAGCGTATAAGATCGCCGTTTCCGGTCTCGTCGGCGGTCACTCCGGCGCTTCCATCCATCTGAA
>USGG01000028.1 GCA_900554215.1 uncultured Megasphaera sp. | reverse complement strand
AGCGGCCGACCGGGTCGGAAAGCTCGACGACCTGGCGTACACCGACAGCCATATCGTGAATCCGTTGTTCTGTCAGCTTCAAACGATCCAGCATGGCTTCGCTCATGCCGTTGTTCCGTGCCGCGGCAATATCGAGCCCATTCGCTTCGATAATCCGGGCCGACTGCCGTTCCAGCTCGTCGGCTAAATACGCCAATGCTTTGTTTTTCGTATCCGTACCAACCAGGGCCAACTCCTGGGCCCCTGCCTTAGCCGCTCCGGCTTTGACTAATACTTCTGATTCCATAGCAATCCCTCCTCACTGCATGACGACGAGGTTGTCGCGGTGAATAACTTCTTCATATACGCCTTCGTGGCCGAGAATCCCTTCGATGTCGTCGGTCTTATGACGCTTAATGGCTTCGACGCTTTCGCTGTTGTAGTTGACGATACCCTTGGCAATAACGAGGCCTTCGTACATGACGTTGACAATATCTCCTTCGTGAAACTCTCCTTCTACAGCAGCGATGCCTACGGGCAGCAGGCTGGAGCCGTGTTCGACGAGGGCGTTGCGGCAGCCGCCGTCTACAATAAGGCTGCCTTGGGCTTTGCTTCCCGAGAGGAGCCAGCGCTTTTTCGTATGCAGGTTCGAATCCTTGGCCGTAAACCAGGTGCCGACGTCCTCGCCCTGGCAAATGCGGCGCAGGACGCCGTCTTCACTGCCCGAAGCGATGACCATGTCAACGCCTGACGAGGTGGCAATGGACGCGGCCTGTATCTTCGTGTACATTCCGCCTGTGCCGATAGACGAGCCGGCTCCGCCGGCAATGTCGTAGACGTGCTTGTCCACCTCCGTCACGACGGGAATGATGCGAGCCTCGGGATGGGTCTGCGGATTGGCCGTATACAGGCCGTCTACGTCGGAGAGGATGATGAGCAAGTCCGCTTCAATGAAATTGCTGACCATAGCCGACAAGGTGTCGTTGTCGCCGATTTTAAACTCGTCGATAGCTACAACATCGTTTTCGTTGATGATGGGGATGACGCCCATCTGCAGCATCGTCAGCAAGGTATTGCGAGAATTCATAAATTTCTTACGGTCCTGGGCATCCATGCGCGTCAGCAGTACCTGACCGACGTTCTGCCCGTATTCACGGAACATCTTTTCATAGGTGTGCATGAGGACGCCCTGTCCGACGGCGGCGACGGCCTGCTTTTCGCGGATCGTCTTGGGCCGCGCCGACAGCCCCAGCGGCCCCATGCCGGCGCTGACGGCGCCTGACGACACGAGGACCATTTCCTTCCCCTGATTTGCCAAATCGGCGATTTCCATTGCCAGCCGCTCGATGCGGTGGTAGTTGAGCTTCCCTGTCTCATGGGTCAGGGTGCTCGACCCTACCTTGACGACAATGCGATTTTTCTTTTGCAGCAATTCCCGGTTACCGGCCATGTTATCCCAACCTTACATCGTAATAAAATCGAAGTGCGATTTTTCGTCTTTTTTCTTGAACAATACGCCGTAGTGGCCGATGACCTGCACCAGCTCGGCGCCCAGCATATCGGCCAGGTCTTCCATCGTTTCCCGCGTGTCCAGATTGGCGTTGTTCAGGACGTGGGCTTTGATGAGCTCCCGCGCCGTAATGGCCGCTCTGGCGCTGTCGATGACGGCGTCGCTCAGTCCTTCCTTGCCGATCTGCACGACCGACGGCATGAGACTGGCCATAGCTTTTAATTTCTTCTTATCTTTATTGTTCACTCTCTTTGCTCCTTTTATTCGTGATATTCAAATTCCATTTCGCAGATGCGGACAGTATTTCCATCGTGAATGCCCTTTTCCTTCAGCAGCTTATCCAGCTCCATGTAGCGCCAGATGCGCTGGAAACGGCGCAGGGACTGGTCGTCGTCGAAGTTCGTCATGGCTACGAGGTTTTCAATACGGGGCCCTGTAATGACGAAGGCTCCGTCGTCGGCCCGCTTGACTTCGAAGTCCGGCTTATCCTGAGCCTTGTAGACGACTTCCTCGGCGATTTCCTCCGGCTCTTCGACATACGTTTCCAGAAGATCCCACAGCCGTTCGAGGAGGACTTCCAGCCCTTCGCCGGTCATGGCGCAGATGGGGCATACTTCCTGTCCCCGTTCGTCCATATACGCTTTCAGCCGTTCCAGATTGTCCGAATCGCCGAGCATGTCGATTTTATTCGCCGCGATGATCTGCTTTTTCCGCGACAGCTTTTCGCTGTATTTGCGCAGCTCTTCGTTGATCTTTTCATAATCCTCGATGGGGTCGCGGCCTTCCATGCCCGACACGTCGAGGACGTGAACCAGTATCTTCGTCCGCTCGATGTGGCGGAGGAAATCGTGGCCCAGGCCTACGCCTTCGCTGGCTCCTTCAATGAGACCGGGAATGTCGGCCATGACAAAGCTGCGGTGATCGCTCAGGTCGACGACGCCGAGAATGGGGTTGAGCGTCGTAAAGTGATAGGCTGCCACTTCCGGCTGGGCTGCCGATACCTTGCGCAGGATGCTCGACTTGCCGACGCTGGGATAACCCAACAGGCCGATGTCGGCCAATACCTTCAGTTCCAGGCGGAGCCACCGCTCTTCTCCCGGTTCACCTCGTTCGGCAAAGGTCGGCGTGCGGTTGGAACTGGAACGGAAATGCCAGTTGCCCCGGCCGCCGCGGCCGCCTTTGGCTACGACAGCCTGCTGGCCGTCATGGCTCAGGTCGGCAATGATCTGGCCCGATTCTTCGTCTTTTACGATCGTTCCCAAGGGAACCGTAATGAGCAGGTCTTCGGCGTTGCGGCCGTAGCAGTTCGCCCCCTGGCCCTTGCCGCCGGGCTTGGCCTTGAACAGGCGGCGGAAGCGGAAGTCGACGAGGGTGTTGACGTTGCGGTCGGCTACGAGGACGACGTTGCCGCCGTGACCGCCGTCGCCGCCGTCAGGACCGCCCTTGGGGACAAATTTTTCGCGGCGGAAGCTGCTCATGCCGTCGCCGCCTTTTCCGGACTGCACAAAAATTCTGGCTCTATCGATAAACATAATTCACCTCATTGAATACGAAATGTTTGAAAAGGACGCCATATACAGAAAGAGACACAGCATACATATACCATGTCTCCTGTCTATCTGTCCTGCTATATACACTTAAAACGGTACTGTTCAAATTTTAAAGCAAAACGGCTCGTCTGTAAAGTCATTTTGCGCAAGAAATTCAATTCGTTTACGGCTTCTGCAATAGTTCCAGCGCTTTTTCCAGCTGATAGTCGACGGGATCGTTCGGCTGCAGGGGCACGACGACGTCGGGCTCGATGCCCTTGCCTTCGACTTCCCGCCCCTTCGTCGTCCGATACTTGGCTACAGTAACCTTTACGGCGTCGTCCTTCGTAACGGGATAGACGCCCTGAACGGTTCCCTTGCCGAAGGTACGGACGCCGACGACGGGTCCCAGCTGCAGGTCCTGCACGTCGCCGGCGACGATTTCCGACGCGCTGGCTGAATTTTCATTGACCAGAACAACGAGGGGAATGACCTCGTCCGTCCCGTCGGCGACGAACTGCTCTTCCTGGCCGTCGCTGCTCGTATAGGACACGACGACGCTGTTCTTCGGCACAAAGTTGCTGGCCACCAGCGTCGCCTGGTCGACCAGCCCGCCGGGATTATTGCGCAGGTCGAGGATCATCTTTTTCATGCCCTGAGCCCGCAGTGACTGATAGGCTTCGGTAAATTCCCGCCCCGTGTCCTCGCTGAACAAGGCGATGCGGATGTAGCCGATATCCGTCCCTTCGATCATCTCGCCTGCCGCCGTCTGCATGTGGATATTGCGGCGTATCAAGGTCATGTCCCTGTCGGCGCCGTCGCGGCGAATCGTCAGGACGACGGACGTATTTTCCGGGCCGCGGATGGACAGGGATACGTCTTCCAGCTCCATCCCCGCCGTCGGCTGGCCGTCGATAGCCATGATGACGTCGCCCCGCTGCAGTCCCGCCTCGCTGGCCGGACTGCCGTCGATGACGCCGGCAATGAACACGCCTTCGTCGGCCTTACTGATGTACACGCCGATGCCGGCATAGGAGCCCGTCATCTGCTCCGTAAACATCTTGAATTCGTCGCCGGTCAAATACGTCGAATGCTTGTCGCCCAGAGTGTCTACGACCCCCTTCATGGCCCCGTCAAGCAGAGCCTTCTTGTCGATGTCGCCGGCATAATGGTCCTCTACGACGGCAATGGTGCGGAAGAATTTAAAAATTCCCATATAATCGCCCGTCAGTTCGTACGACAAGGCGGCCAGCAAAAGCAGGACCGAGGCGACGACCGTCGTAATCCACTGGAAAAAGGGCTTTGCTTCCTGAAAAAAACGCTTTATAGACTCTTTCATCACAACGCCGCCTTATAAGTAGGCCATGGGGTCTACAGGGTCCCCATTGGAACGCACTTCAAAGTGGACGTGGGGCCCCGTCGAGTTGCCCGTCGAGCCGGCATAGGCGATGGTCTGCCCTTTCGAGACAGACTGGCCGGCCGATACGGCCAGGGACTCGTTGTGACCGTACAAGGTCGACAAGCCGTTGCCGTGGTCGATGATGACAGCGTATCCGTAGCCGCTGATCCAGCCGGCTTCCACGACGTAGCCGCTGTCGGCCGCCGCAACAGGCGTACCGTAATCGACGCCGATATCCATGCCGCTGTGATAAATGGTCGAGCCGAAAATGGGATGGACGCGGTAGCCGTACTGAGACGTAATGACGCCGTTGACCGGCCACATCATAGCGCCCGACCCGCTGACAGGCTGATAGCTCGTGTATCCGCCTCCGCCCGACGACTGCTGGGCTGCCGCTGCCGCCGCAGCTGCGGCGGCCCGTTCGGCCGCGCGCTGGCGGAGCATTTCGCCGATAGCTGCCGAAGACGCTTCCAATTCGCGGTACGCCGCTTCTGCCGTGGCCTTGTCGTTTTCAGCCTGATACAGAATAGCCTGCTGTTCCTTCTTATGTTCTTCGATTTCAGCCTTCTTCTGTTCCGCTTCGGCCTTCAGCTGTACCTGATGCTGCCGTTCCGCTTCCAGTTCCTGCCGGGCCTGATGAATGATGTCACGCTGTTCCCGAATAGACGAAATCAGCTCCATGTCGGCGGCGATGACCCGGCGCAGCAGTTCGACACGGTTGGCAAAGTCATTGAAGTCCTTGGCTCCCAGAATGACGTCGAGATAATTAAGCTGGCCGTGCATATAAATGTCGCGGATGCGGACGCTGAACACGTCGAGGCGCTTGTCGAGCTTGGCCTGTTCGGCCGCCAGCCGGGCTTCCGTATCCCTGATTTTGGCTTCCGTCTGGGCCAGCTGGTCGGAAATCGACTTGTATGCCGCTTCGGCGGCGTCGAGGTTTTCCTGGATGACCCGCAGCTTTTCAAAGACACTGCCGATGACCGCTTCGGCTTCATTCTTCTTTTGTTCCTGTTCCGCCATCTGCTGCTGCACGTCGGCCAGCTGGTTCTGCAAGTCCTCGTCTTCGGCGAAGGACGCGAAGCACGGGCTCAGCAAGGCCGATATGACCATGGCAGCTACGTATTTTTTCTGTTTCGTAAACGTAACCATACCTTACACCTTCATATACCGCTTCAACGAAATCGTACTGCCGATAGCCCCGATGACCATGCTGATGAGCAGGAGGACGCCCCCCATTTGATACATGAAGGGGTACATGCCGACCATAGGCAGGAACGCCAGGGAACGGTGGATCGTCACCGTAATGAATTCATAAAACTGGAGCAGGGCCAGGTCGGCGATGACGCCGCCGATGAAGCCCAGGAACAGGCCTTCCAGGAGGAAGGGCCAGCGGATAAACCAGTTCGTCGCGCCGACGTATTTCATGATGCCGATTTCCTTACGGCGGGCAAATACGGTCAGGCGAATCGTATTGGAAATGATGAACAGCGTCGCAAAAGTCAGCAGGATAATCAAGGCGATGCCGCCCCAGCGGACGACGGCCGTAATCTGAAACAGCTGCTCAATGATTTCCTGGCCGTAATGGGAGCTTTCGACTTCCGGATATTCGGCGACGACGGCTGCCGTCTTTTTAACGGCTTCCGGATTGGTAAAGGTCAGCTCGTACGAGCTGGGCAGGGGGTTCTTCCCCTCTAGGGCGTTCAGGATGCCCGGCTGGTCCTTCATCCGTTCCTTCAGCTTTTCCATGGCTTGATCTTTATTGGTAAAGCTGATTTCCTTGACGTCAGGCAGGGCTTTCAGCCGGCGGCCGACGCTCATGACCTGGTCCGTCGTCAAATCGTCCTTTAAATAGATGCTGATCTGCACCTGGCTCTCCAGATTTTCTGCAAAGTGATCCAAATTGGCAACGATAATCGTAAATACGCCTAAGATGAAAAAGGACAAGGCGACCGTCGCAATGGACGCGATGGACATGAAGCTGTTGCGCCAAAAGGACTTGACCGCTTCGGATACGAAGTACCGCATCGTTCTAATCTTCATCGCCGTATCCCCCTTTCTGTTCGTCCCGGGCTATTTTGCCGTCGACGATTTCGATAACCCGCTTGTTCATCAAATCGACCATCTGCTTATCATGGGTAACCATGAGGACCGTCGTACCCATGTGGTTGATTTTCTTAAATGTTTCCATAATATCCTTGGATGTATCCGGGTCCAAGTTGCCCGTCGGTTCGTCGGCAATGAGCAGCAGAGGGCGGTTTACGATCGCCCGTGCGATAGCTACGCGCTGCTGTTCGCCGCCGCTCAGATTCTGAGGCAGGTCATCGGCCTTGCTCAGCAGACCGACCAGGTCGAGAACCGTCCGCACCCGCTCTTTAATGACCTTCCGAGGCGATTCGATGACTTCCATGGCGAAGGCCACGTTTTCCGCAGCCGTCTTATTGGGCAGGAGGCGGAAATCCTGGAAGACGATCCCCATTTTGCGCCGCAGATAAGGCACGCGGCTCTTAGGCAGCTTATTGACTTCTATCCCGTCGACGAAGACCGAGCCCTGGCTGGGCAGTTCTTCATGGGATAGCATCTTAATAAACGTCGATTTGCCGGCGCCGCTGGCGCCGACGACAAATACAAATTCGCCCTTGCCGATGTGCAGCGACACATGGCTCAAGGCTACGGAACCATTTTCATATACTTTTGATACGTCTTTGAAATCAATCATGGGAAACCTCTTTCCAAGTATCTGTGCAAACTGCGGCCCTAACGGCCGTCCGTATTTCTGCTCTTCAGCCGGGCCCGCAGGCTGTCTTTTCCTTCGATAATCCGCAGGGCCAAATAAGCGTTGCGCAGCGACTGGCGGCGCAGGTGATTGAGCCGCGCCTTCACGTCCGGCGCAATGCCTCCGGCAGCCAGCTTCTTCGTCACGTCGGCGACGAGATCCTCAGCGGCGACCGTCTCGACGGTGCCGCAGAGCTCTTCTCCGATGAGCTGGATAAAGCTGTCTATCTTCGGGTCGTAGGAAATAGCCGTCACGGGTACCTCCATGAGGGATGCAAACACCAGGGCGTGCAGGCGGTTGGCAATGACGGCGTCCATGCAGCCGATGAGGGACATGAATTCCACCGTATTATAGCCTTCCCGCAGGACGACGGCTTCCGTTTCCATCATGGCGGCAATATCCTCGCCGGCCTTGACGTCGGCGGGATACTGCATGGGAATGAAGATGATGCGGGCATCCAGACGGCGCTGCAGCTCGTCGGCGGCCTTGGCAATTTCTTCTTTGTACCCCGTCATCCCCTGCCAGTCACGGACGGCGATGCCGACGCGGGTCCGGATGCCTGTAACGCCGGCTTTTTTCAGCAAGTAAAAGCCGATTTTTTTATCGACAGGATGCATGGAAAGGACGGCGTCGGCTGTGACGTGAACCGGCGGAACCGTCACGCCCAACGCCTCCAGCTCCCGCTTCGACTCGCTGTCGCGGACGCCGATGACCGTCACCTTCTGCAGCACCTGCCGCACGGCCTGCCGGGCCTTCTCGCCCCGCACGGGGCCTATGCCCTGGGCATAGAGCATGACGGGCTTATGGAAAAACAAGGCGATACGCATAACCAGCAGATAGTAGTAGAGGCTGCGCGTGCTGGTCACGTCCTGGAGCAGGCTGCCGCCGCCGCTAATAAGAATATCACAGCGGCGAATAGCCGCTGCGATAGCTAAAAAGTTCATGCGGTGAACTGTATGTACGTTGTGATGTTTCCGGGTCATCTGGCAGTTGCCCGTAATGACCGTGATCTCCACGTGGGGCATGATGTCCCGCAGGGAACCGATAATAGCCGACAGCATGGCCTCGTCGCCGGCGTTGGCAAATCCGTAATAGCCGGAAATAACGACCTTACTCACGGGGCTTCACCCGCTTTCCCAGCCAATTCGTAATGTACTCGAGGAAGGCGACGCCGCAGACGCCGATGATGCCTAGGGGCAGGCCCAGCAGCCAGCCGTCGATGCCCCGGATAAAGGACATGAGGAAGGGCGTACGGATGTGGGCAAACGTTTCGACCATAGAGCCGACGCCTATCGTCGCGGCCAGCACTAACAGGAAATGCAGTATCTGCGGCCATTTGCGGTACATGGCGGCGACCATGAGGAAGAACGCCGGATGACCGACGAGAAATTCCTTTTCCCGCGGACGAGCGTACATGGCGTTCTCCAGAAACCGGCGCAGAGCCACTTCAAAATCAGGCACGGGAACGCCTGCCGTATGACCGCTCCGTCCGACGAAAATGAAGGCCACCATAGCCAGCATGCCCAACAGGATGAGCGTCCCCATCTTGATGGGAATATTGAGGAAATCCCTTGCAAAGGCTGCGAAATCCTGCGGAGAGGCAATCGTCCGGCCCCACAGGGGGAAGCGGAGCAAATAGCCTGCGGCTACCAGCAGGATCGGCAGCACGAAGGTCAGTTTGACGCCGCGGTAAAAATCAAATTCCATAAAGAAGCGGATATTGCCGAGCATTGCCGCAATATACAAGCCGCCGATCATGGCGATAGCCACGGCGCAGGTCAGGCCGACGGCCCCGTCACGGACGACTCGTCCGTACCCCAGGGGCGCGTCTATCGGCTTCTTTCTCCACCAATCCAGCAGGAGAAGCATGGCCGCTGTCGGCGACGCTACGGCGCAGCCGATAGCCATGATCTGCAGGAACAGGGCGCTTTGAAACAGTACCGTTCCCCCGGCTCCGCCGACGACTGCCAGCGCCATGAGAATATAATTTACCTTTTCCGATAAGGGAATGAACAGGTTCAGCACGAAGACAAACCCGCAGGCCGCAGCCGCGGCCGTCACAGCCAGCAGCAGCGCGTTGGGATAATACCCTTCCATAATAGAGGCCTTCCCCAGCGTATAGCCCCGGTCTTTCAATTTCTGAGACGTTTCCTGAATATAGGACAGGTTTGTCTCCGTCAAATTCATGCCGTGAAGGGGCTTTTTATACAAGGGATACAAATTGACGCGGACGTTGCGTTCCAAATCGCTGATATAAAAGCGCATGGCCGCTTCTTCCGGCGTAATCTTTTCCAGCTCTTCCTTGGACATGGCGTAGATACGCACCGTTTGGTAATCGAGGAGGTCGGCCAAATCGTACATGCCGTCCTGACGGTCGTACTGCAGCTGGTTAGCCGCTTCGATCATGTAAAAGGGCAGGCCCTGGGCCTTCATATGCTCCGCCGTTACAGCCAGCATCGCCTTGCGCTGTTCCTTGTCCGGCGTATAGCCCAACACTTCCTTGCCGACGAACATGATGCCCGACACATCGGGAATATCTGCGGCCCGCTGGAAAAACTGATCGATCTGCTCTTTCGATACGTTGCTGTAATTCGTCGGCCGCAGGATGACGTGGAACCCGCGGGCCGCAATGGCCTTGGCATCGGCCGTCAAGATTCCCAGATTCATATCGCCTAAAGCCGGCATAGCGCCGCGCAGTCCCAAGATGCGGTATTGGGAATTGGCGACGACGCCGACACAGTCCGCGCCGAGGCGGGCCTTCAGGTCCGCCGTAATCTCGTCGAAGTACGGGTCTTCCCTATCCTTTGGCTGGCCGACGACGTAATAATCATAAGACAAATCGCCGATCTGCAGCTGCGGATAATACAGCTGGAAGCCCAGCCGCGTAATGAGCGATATGTCGCCCCGCTGTGTCAGCTTGTTCAGCGTCGTGTCGTATATAGTAAAGCTCGTAATACCGGCCTGCCGGAACTTTTCCAGCGCCTCGTCAACGTCATAGCCGTCGTTGCGGACCATGCTGACGACGGCGTCGTAATCCATAGCCTGCTCGATCGTCGTCGTCCGTTCTTCCACAGCGTAACGCTGAACGCACATGTATATGGAGCAGAGGAGGCCGATGAGCACGGCGGCGATCATCAGCATGTTGCTGTAGCGATGTTGTTTTTCCATGTTTCCACCTTACTTAATGAGCGGCCGTCTGGCCGTGTATAGTCAG
This sequence comes from uncultured Megasphaera sp., assembly GCA_900554215.1. GTDB lineage: Bacteria > Bacillota > Negativicutes > Veillonellales > Megasphaeraceae > Megasphaera. The sequence continues at coordinate 12,830 of USGG01000028.1, read as the reverse complement.
CACGTCGCCGTGCATCGTCACGCTGTCCGGTACGATTCCCAAGGGAAATTCTCTGAAATCGTACACTTCGGCGCTGCCCAGACCGCGGGCGCGGTATTTCATGCCGAAGCCCTCCACGGTGACGTCGTCGGGAATGAACATGAGCTTTTTCTCATCCATGCCGAAGCGGCCGTGAATGACCGCCCGGGCGTTCAGCAGGCCGCCCAGCTTAGCCGAGCCGCTGACTTCAATCGTATCGCCCAGAAAGACAACCGACACGTCCTTCAGGCCGTCTACCTTTTCCACTAAAAAATTGCGCAGCTCATTGCTGCTCACGGACGCCGACATTTCGCCGTGCGCGGCGGAAGCCAGGGTCATCTGCTGGTCCAGCAAGGCGTCCATCGGACTGAACTGCACGCCCTGCAGGTCGCAGTCAAAGCTGTCGAACATCAGGCCGCCGACGCGGAAGGCCTTGCCGTGGACGCTGACCGCGTCGAGCTCGCCGAAGAACACCTTCATACCCGGCGAGGCCTCGACGCGCACGTCTTCCGGCTTGAGGTCCATCTTCTGGGATAAGGCGTAATGAAGAGCCACTTCTGCCGTCTTCGGGCCGAAGGCGTTGACGCCGACGAGAACTGCCGCCGCAATAATCAAAAGTGTGATTAGCTTTTTCATTTATATGTCCTGTCTTGAAATCTTCTTATCCTTTTCCTGCTGCAAATAGCCTTCGATGAAGATATCTAAATCACCGTCCATAACGGCCTGGATATTGCCCGTTTCCACGCCCGTGCGGTGGTCCTTGACCAGGTTGTAGGGATGGAATACGTACGAGCGTATCTGGCTCCCCCATTCGATGGCCTGATGGACGCCGCCGATTTCGGCTTTCAGCTTTTCCTGCTTTTCCCGTTCCAGTTCAAAGAGCTTGGCCCGCAGGTACTTCAAGCACATTTCCTTGTTCTGGAGCTGGGACCGTTCGTTCTGGCACTGGACGACGATGCCCGTCGGCATATGGGTCATGCGGACGGCCGAGCTGGTCTTGTTGACGTGCTGGCCGCCGGCGCCGGAGGCGCGGAAATAGTCGACGCGGACGTCGTCCATGTTGATTTCTACGTCTACGTCGTCAGGCAGCTCGGGCATGACGTCTACAGCCGTAAAGGACGTATGGCGGCGCGCCGCCGCGTCGAAGGGGGAAATGCGGACCAGGCGGTGCACACCCTTTTCCGACTTCAAATACCCGTAAGCGTATTCGCCTTCAATCGTAAAGGCCGCGCTCTTGATGCCCGCTTCGTCACCGGGCTGCATATCCATGACGTTGATGCGGTAGCCGTTGCGTTCAGCCCAGCGCATGTACATGCGGATGAGCATCTGCGCCCAGTCCTGGGCTTCGGTGCCGCCGGCGCCGGCGTGGAAGGTAACGATGGCGTTGCACGTATCGTACTCATCGGAAAGAATCAGGAGGATTTCCCGCTTTTCCACGTCCTTTACCAGTTCCTTATACTGCTTTTCGATTTCGCCGGCCAAATCGGCATCGCCTTCTTCCATAGCCAGCTCCAGGTAGTCGCAGGCATCCTGTACCCGCTGTACCAGCTCTTTATGGCCTTCGACTTCGGCTTTCAGCTGCGTCGCTTCCTGAGAAATGGCCTTGGCCTTTTCCGGGTCGTTCCAAAAGTCCGGATCGCTCATCTGCATATCCAGATTCATAATTCGTTCTTCTTTTCGAGGTAAGCTAAAGTGAATCCCCGATTTCTTGTATTCTATTCTGCAAATCTTCCAAAGGCTTACGCAATTCTTCTAATAGCACAAGTATCACCATCTTTCATATATCAACATTAATTACCGATTATATCACAGGCATTCTCTTTTTTACAGAGAATTTACTTTCTTTTTCTGCATTTCAGCCTTAGTCCTGCTGCTGTTGCTTTCTCTGTTCTTCCCGTTCGATATCCTCGCGGCTGACGGGCTTGCTTTCTTCGTGCACTTCCGTCGCGCCCTGGAGCCGGTCTTCCGCCTGGGGCACGGGCTTGCTGTACGTTACCTGAATGTGGTAGAGGAAGGTAATGACCGTCCGCTTGATGGAATCGATCATTTCTTCAAACATTTCATAGGCTTCGAATTTGTATTCGACCAGAGGATTCTTCTGGCCGTAAGCCCGCAGGTTGATGCCTTCCTTCAAGGCGTCCATGGCGTCGAGGTGATCCATCCACTTGCTGTCGACGACGCGGAGCATAATGGCTTTTTCCAGCTCGCGCATCGTTTCGGCGCTGATTTCCTTTTCCCGTTCGTCGTACAAGGCGACGGCAATGTCCTTGAGTTTTTCCTGTACTTCGATGCGGCTGAGGTTTTCCAGCTCTTCTACCGTCACGGTTCCCTTGGGCACGAAATACTGTTCCATCTGAGCCAGGAGGCCGGCAAAATCCCATTCTTCCGGATAGAGCTTTTCGTCGGCGTACCGATCCAGGCCGTCGAGGATAATATCATCGACCATGCCGAGGATCGTGTCGCGCAGCGATTCGGCAACGAGGACCTGTCGGCGCTGTCCGTACAGGACCTCGCGCTGCTGGTTCATGACGTCGTCGTATTCAAGGACGTACTTACGGATTTCAAAGTTATGGCTTTCGACCTTCTTCTGAGCCTTTTCTATGGAGCGGGTAATCATGGAGTGGGTAATCGGCTCGTCTTCGTCCATGCCCAGCTTGTCCATGAATTTGGAAATGTTTTCTGAGCCGAAAATACGCATGAGGTCGTCTTCCAGAGACAGGAAGAACTGCGTCGTGCCCGGGTCGCCCTGACGGCCTGCGCGGCCCCGGAGCTGGTTGTCGATACGGCGGCTTTCGTGCCGTTCCGTACCAATGATCATCAGGCCGCCCAATTCGGCTACGCCCTTGCCGAGCTTGATATCCGTGCCGCGGCCGGCCATATTGGTCGCGATGGTGACCATGTTCATCTGGCCGGCGTCCTTGATGATTTCCGCTTCTTTTTCGTGATACTTGGCGTTCAGCACGTTGTGGACGATGTTTTCTTTTTTCAAAAGCTGGCTGATGATTTCCGACTGGCTGATAGACGTCGTGCCGACGAGGATCGGCTGGCCCGTTTCGTGGCGCTTCTTGACTTCACGGACGACGGCCCGGTATTTGGCGTGCTTCGTCTTGTAGATGACGTCGGGCAAGTCCTTGCGGATAGCCGGCTTGTTCGTCGGAATGACGTAGACATCCAGCTTGTAAATCTTATTGAATTCGTCTTCTTCCGTCTTAGCCGTACCAGTCATGCCGGCCAGCTTATCGTACATGCGGAAGTAGTTCTGGAAGGTAATCGTCGCCAAGGTCTTGCTTTCGCCCTGAACCTTGACGTTTTCCTTCGCTTCGATAGACTGATGGAGCCCGTCGCTGTAGCGGCGGCCGAACATGAGGCGGCCCGTAAATTCGTCGACGATGACGATTTCGCCGTCTTTGACGACATAATCCTTGTCGCGGTGCATCATGAAGCGGGCCCGCAGGGCCTGAATGACCAAGTGGTTCAAATCGAGGTGGTCGTTGTCGAACATATTCTTAATGCCCAGCATCTTTTCGACCTTGGCGACGCCGCTTTCTGTCGGCGCGATGGTCTTTTGCTTTTCGTCCATCGTGTAGTCTTCTTTTTCAAAGGTCTTGACGATGTGAGCCAGCGTATAGTACAAGTCCGTCGATTTTTCTCCCGGTCCGGAAATAATAAGCGGCGTACGGGCTTCGTCGATGAGGATAGAGTCCACTTCGTCGACGATGCAGTAGTTCAGGGGACGCTGTACCATCTGGTCCTTGCTGATGACCATGTTGTCGCGCAGGTAGTCGAAGCCGAATTCGTTATTCGTGCCGTACGTAATATCGGAATTATAGGCGCGGCGGCGCTGTTCATACGTCAGGTCGTGGACGATAAGGCCGACGGACAATCCCAGGAACTTATAAATCTGACCCATTTCTTCGCTGTCGCGCGTGGCCAAATAGTCGTTGACCGTGACGACGTGGACGCCTTTGCCGGTCAGGGCGTTTAAGTAGACGGGCAGCGTCGCGACGAGGGTCTTGCCTTCGCCTGTACGCATTTCTGCAATGTCGCCGCGGTGCAGGACAATGCCGCCCAAAAGCTGCACGTCAAAATGGCGCATGCCGAGGACGCGGCGCGACGCTTCGCGCACGACGGCAAAGGCTTCAGGCAGAATATCGTCCAGCGTTTCCCCTTCGGCCAGGCGGCGCTTGAATTCAAAGGTCTTCTCCTGCAGCGAAGAATCGCTCAAGGCCGTAAGCTTCGGTTCCAAATCGTTAATATGATGGACGATAGGCCACATCTTCTTTAATTCGCGTTCGGTATTATTGCCGAGCAGTCTCTGCATTATTTTATTAAACACGTAATAAGCCCTCCAATTGCAACTAAGTTATTGATACATATTTATATTCAATTGTATATTTTATCAAACCAGGCCCTAAATGACAATACATTCTGCCCTTTCCCCCTCTCATCGTTCCCTCTCCGCCTCATCTTTTTACATTTTTTACTTATTCTATACATGATTTTCTGGTACAATATAGGTGTACCCATATCACCTGCATCGATTTTATGTGGATATGACTATTTATCTCTTAGAAAGAAGGGCATATATGATAACCATCTCTGAAGAAACAAAAAAGACCTTTCAAGACAGATATCCCGAATTTGAAGACGCCTGTCAGGCTTTTTTCCGCCAGGAGCTGCCAGCAGGCCAATATAAGGGCATTTCCGGCAAATACGGCAGCTACGCCGAACGGGGCGGCAACAGCGGCATGCTGCGCATGCGGTTCTCCGGCGGCCGCGTTACAAAGGACCAGATTGCCTTTTTAGCCCGGGCCATCGATACGTATCACGTGCAGCTGGCTCATTTCACGACAGCCCAGGCCATTCAGTATCACAAGATGGACGGCCCATCTATTTTATCCTTATATAAGGAATGCCTGGAGCACGGCATTTACTGTATCGGAGGCGGCGGCGACAATCCCCGCAACATCACGGCCAGCCCTCTTCGCGGCGTAGACCCGAAGGAATTCTTCGACGTATCCCCCTACGTCGACGCAGCAGCCTCGTACGTCCTCACTATCATTCCGGAACTGCACCTGCCGCGGAAATATAAAATCGCCTTTTCCAACGGCACGGACAACGAAAGCCACGCCACCTTCAAGGATTTGGGCTTCTTAGCCAAAAAGAACGGTACCTTTGACATCTATGCTGCCGGCGGCCTGGGGGCCGCCAATCCCCGCCTGGGCGTCAAAGTAGGCGAAGACGTCGCGCCGACAAAAATTTTGTATTATATCGACGCCTTCGCCCAAATGTTCATGGCCCACGGCGACTATAAGAACAGGGCCAGAGCCCGTTCCCGCTTCATGCCGGTCAATCTCGGCGACGAAGAATTCTGCAAGACCTTCCAGACCTTCCTGGAAAAATCGCAGGAAAAAGACCTCTCCTTTATTCCTCAGGAATACGTCGTAGCCAAGAAGGCGCCGTCCTCAGCCAAGCCGAACATCGCCCGCATCCACAGCCAGAAGCAGGATAACCTCTACTACGTAGAATACCATCCCCTCGGCGGCACGCCCGACATGACCGTATTCAAGAAGGCCCTGCAGTTCCTGTCGGACGTTGAAGACGCAGAACTCCGCCTGAACACAGACGGATCGCTGTACGCCGTCAATCTGACAGCGGAAGAAGCTATGGGCTTCGCCGCCATCACCGAAGAAGACACGGCAAAAAATACCTTTGAAAAATCGGTCTGCTGCATCGGCGCGGCCATCTGCCAGCAAGGCCTGCGCGATTCCCACGGCATGTGGCTGCGCACAGTCAAAGCCCTGCGCGGCAGCGGCGTCGACACGTCGTACCTGCCCAAACTGCACATTTCCGGCTGCCCCTCGTCGTGCGCGGCCCAGCAGATCGGAGCCATCGGCCTGCGCGGCGCAGCTAAAAAAGTGGACGGCGATATGAAGCCGGCCTTTACGGTCTTTGCCGGCGGTACCTACGCAACGCCGACGCAGGAACGCTTCGGCACGCAAATCGGCGTCATTACGGAAGACAACATCCCTGCCTTCCTGACGGCCTTAGCCGAAACACTGAAAACCAAGGGGCAAACCTTTGACGAATGGTACGGAGCCCATACCGATGAGTTTGCATCGCTGGTTTCTTCCTTCGAATAACATATCTAAACGGCAAAAGCCGGGAGAACCCAAACGAATGGGCTCTCCCGGCTTCTTTATATTGCCTTCGGCATGATTATTTTACATTCTTTTTCGTCGCGTTGCTGCGGATATCCACTTCGACGAGCCGTTCTACTTCATCGCCGCGGACGCCGATGAAGTAATTGGTAAAGTTCGCCGTCGAGCAGGAATGATTCGGAATGATGCAGATCTTATCGCCGACCTTCAAATCAGTTTTTCCATTGACGTGAATTTTCCCGACTTCTTCCGACAGTCCGTCTACGTATAACTCTGGATGGCCCTTGACCGTGCCGTACCCTACGATAGACGTATTGCCGTGGGCTCCCTGATCCAAGCCTAGGCATTTCGTGCCGGCGTCGCAGATAAACAGGTCTTCCGACGGATGGGACACAACGGAAGCCAGTACGTACAGCGCGCATTCTTCTTCCGAAGCCGTCTGCGTAGACAACTGAATCGTATCGTTGAAGATGTAGTTGCCCGGATGATAGATGGAAATGTGCTCATCGGCAATATTCTGAACAAAGGTAGGCGTAGAGCCGCTGGAAATGATGTCCACCGTATAGCCTGCCTTCTGCAGCGCTTCTGCCGCCGCTGCCATGCTGCGGGCTTCATCTTCGCAATAGCCGGCCAGGTCGTCATGACTGCATGCGCCGTATACATGGCCCGGATGGGTAGAAATCCCTTTAAACACCAAATGATCGCAGGCTTTCAATGCATCGGCCAAGGGAACGACCTTATCGGGAGCCACACCGAAGCGGTGAAGGCCGCTGTCTACAATAATCGTATACTGTATGGGAACACCCTGTTTAGCTGCCTGCTCCTGAATGGCCTCAGCCGCGTCTTCCCCGTCGATGCGAATGATGAAATTGCACTTCTGCGACAAGGCGATGACCCGGTCGATAGACACGTTCGTCGCCACAGGATAAGCATACATGATGTTTTTGATGCCTGCTGCGCACAAGGCTTCCGCTTCGTCCAGCGTACCGCACAAAAATCCCGTGCAGCCGTATTGCTGCTGCAATAACGCCAGCTCCGTGCTCTTATGCGTCTTGATCATCGGCCAAATCTGCTTGCCGTGCGCCGCGGCCAAGTCGGCGTACTTCTTCAGATTATGTTCCATATAATCCAAATTCAGCAAAATAGCCGGCGTATACACTTGATCAATTTTCATAGTCACATATCTCCCTTCTTGTCATACAAATACAGTAAAAAAATGTAATCAATTATTTTTTGTTAAACCGTAAATGTGCTGCAAATGCAGTCCTCCTATACTAAAGCGACTTTGCATTGTAATTTTAAGCACATTTTATTTAAACCAATTATATTAAATATAATTTCATTTGTCAATTGTATAGTTAAATATTATTAAATTAAATAAAAATATATTACATTATATTTATAGAAAAACAGAGCAGCCATTACTATGCACCCTACGCTGCTCTGTTTTGCTCCATCTATATTAAAACGGTTTATAAATCCCAGCCTCCCGCTTTTTCGCCGCTGCATTCGATATATACGAGCCCAGGACAACGGAATAGCCCTTGCGCTCTGCGATTTGCCGCATGTAGTCCAAATGGGGACAGGGCGGCCGGTGGTAGTTGTCGGAACAGACGCACGAAGCGAAATGGATGACGACATCTTCCTTTCGTTCGCCGCGGCGCTTCAAATGCTTCGTCAGATTTTCCAGCTTGGCCGCTACTTCGGCGCCGCAGCAGCAGCCGCAGGTGACAGGCATGTAGCGGACGTCTTCTTCATAGGACGCAAAAGCGCCTTCGCGCTTGTAAAAGGCGTCCATGCAGGGATACCCGCTACAGCGGTTCATGACCAAATGACATTGAATGACGACGACGAGCTTGCTCATATCCATTCCTCCTCATAAAACGAATACATAACTACCTTCTGATCTTCCGCATCGTGTGCTGCACGTAGAAGTAGCTTCCCGCCGTAAACAGGCAGGCTGCGACCCAACAGATCGGGCTGGCGCAGCAGATGCCGAAAAATCCCCACATGCCGGCTAAGACGAAGGCCGACAGGCCGCGGAACACCAGCTCGATGATGCTGCTGATAAGCGGCACGCTGGAAATGCCCATGCCCTGCAGGGCGTTGCGATAAACAAAAATTTGTCCCAGAAAAATATAAAAGGGCACAGACGTGTGCAGGTACAGCATGGCCTGCTGCAGGAGCAGGTCGTCGTGCTCCGTCGTAAAGACGGAAATCAGCTCCTGCCCGTAAAACAGCATAGCCCCAATAGCAAACAGGCAGAAGCCCAGCGATACGAGGGAACACTGCCGGACACCCTTGCGGATGCGGTCGTATTTCTGAGCGCCGTAATTCTGCGCCGAGTAGACAGCCATGGCGATGCCGAAGGAAATCATAGGCTGCAGAGCCAGCTGTTCAATCCGCGTCGCCGATACGAAGCCGGCAATGGTTTCAGGGCCAAAGGTATTGCAGACCGACTGGATGGCTAAAATCCCCAGGGAAATAATCATGAACTGCATGGCCATGGGCAGGCCCAGGCGCAGATGCTGCCAGGCAAATTCCCTGTCGAAGGCCCAGTCGCCGCGGCGCAGTCGCAGCATGGGAAAGCGGCGGCGCATATAAAAGAAGCACAGCAGAGCCGACACGCCCTGAGCGATGACCAAGGCGATAGCCGAACCGGGCACGCCCCAGCCGAACTGCATGATAAATACCAGAGCCAGGACGACGTTCAAGACAGACGACAAGATGAGAAAATACAGAGGCGTACGGCTGTCGCCCAAGGCCCGGCAGATACAGGCCAGGAGATTGTACATCATCATGGCGACGATGCCGTAGGTAATGATGATGATATAACTGTACGAATCGTCGTAGAGCTCGTCAGAAATATTCATGAGCTCCATGAGCAGGGGCATCTGCCAGGCCGCAATCGTCGTCAGCAAGACCGTCAAGCCGACGGCCAGCATAGCCGACATGGCGACAGAACGGCGCACGCCTTCGTCGTCGCTTGCTCCGAACCGCTGGCCCGTAATGACGGAAAACCCCGACGTCAGACCGATAGTCAGGCCCAGCAGAGCCATGAACAACGGCCCCGACGCGCCGACTGCCGCCAAGGCATGAACGCCGATGGTTCGGCCGACGATGATGATGTCGGCGATATTATAAAATTGCTGAAATACGTTCCCAATCAGCAGGGGAACGGTAAAAGACAAGATCAGGCGTATGGGGCTGCCTGCCGTCATATTCTTGACCATATGCCCTCCTTTATCTTTCGCCATGATAGGCGCATAAAAAAATAATAGCCTTATTATACCATAGGCCGGCTAAAAGACAAGAAAAACAAAAAGAACGGCGTCGAAAGAGTATTCTTTCTCACCGTTCTTACGAACGCGCCAGCAATACTAACGATTGCAGCTTTTTTTCACTGCATTGCTCGACGTAGCTGTACAGCAGCCGTTCCAGTGCCGCTAAGCCCTTGGCGCTGAAGCGCAGCGTCTCCTCCCGCTCCCAGCGGTATCGCAGCAGGCGCTTCCAAAGCTGCCGGATCTCCGGCGACAACTTCTCTTCCTGCATTTCCGCCAGTCCTTCGTCGCCGAAGTAATATCTTCCCTGGCCATAGAAAGACAAAAACACGCGCACCGTATCGACGTCGGGATAAAACCCGGCCAGTCCGGTCAGCTGCCAGCCGGCAATAATCGTCAGAACCCGCGGGTCTTTAGCCGACAACAGGCGGCTGTAGCGCAGGAGCATACCGTACACGCCGCCGTCAGCCTGCCGGTACGGCATGAGGTGCAGAACCATTTCGACGAAGATCTGCGAATACACGTAGTGGTCCCACGTCAGGTTCATCATAGCCTCGTTTCCCCGGCATTCGTATTCCTTCAGGGATAGAACGTCACCTTGTTCGACTGCATCAAAGGTAATCTCCCCCAAGGGCATAAAAGCCCCGGAGCCGCTGCGGCCGCGGCTCCGCTCGGACACAAACAGCCGCAGCAACCCTTCCTGACGGGTAAAGACGGACAGGACGCGCTGTTTTCCCCGCTTCTGTACTTGAAGGATGAGGCCGTCGTACGGGCGGACGGGACGGAAGCCGTGGTTACTCCTTGTCATGTTCCCCTTCCCCCTCTGCCGGCGGCAATTCTTCCGGCGGTATGGGCACGGCCTTGAGGCGGGCAATGCGGAACCGCTGCATTTCCAATACGACAAAGCGATAGGTCCCGATAATGGCTTCTTCCTTGACGACAGGCGTGTGGCCCAGCACGTTGAACACATAGCCGCCGATGGTATCCGTATCGACGTCTTCTTCGACAGGTATGTGAAGCAGCTCTTCTACGTCCTCCAGCAATACGGTGCCGGCAAATTCATATGCACCGTTTGCCAGAGGCTGAATTTCTTCTTTTTCCATGCTGTGCTCGTTCTTAATGTTGCCGACCAGCTCTTCCAGAATATCTTCCAAACCAATAAGGCCCACCGTGCTGCCGTATTCGTCGACGACCATGGCCAGGTACGTCCGCCGGGCCCGCATGAGCTGAAGGAGCTTGGATGCCGGCATAATTTCCGGAACCATTAAAATAGGCCGTTTGATTTGGCGAAGATTCGTCTGCTTGTGCATGTACAAATCCATCAAATCTTTGATGTGTATCAATCCTAAAATATGGTCCTTATCTTCTTCACACAACGGATACCGCGTATGACGGGACTGACGTATCGTCGTAATATGCTGACTCATCGTATCTTCCAGATACAGGCAGACGATATTTTGTCGGGGAATCATAATTTCCCGAGCCAGGCGGTCGGCAAAATCAAAGACGTTGCCGATGAGCTCGCTTTCTACCTGGTCGATCTTCCCCTCCTTGTGACTGGCCGTAACGAGCATGCGTATTTCATCTTCCGAGTGAGCCATGTCGATTTCATTAGTTACTTCAAGATCGCGGCCGCGAAGGATGATCCTGCCAAGCCAGTTTCCCAAACAGATGAGCGGGTAAAACAGCCTGCTCCACGGCTGTATCACTGGCCGGATAGCCTTCAGGCTACGTTCCGCCCGCTGCAGGCCGATGGACTTTGGAATCAGCTCGCCAAATACCCAAGCCGCACCGCATAGGACAATACAGACGACAACATACGCCGCCCAGACAATCCAAGGTTCGCCGGCGTACTGCACAAACTGACCGTATCCGTTATACAAGGCAAAATATATCGTTGCACCGCCGATGAGGCCAAAGAGGGCCATCCCCAGCTGAGCGGTACCTAAAAACAAGGTCGGATTGTCATACAGCTTGAGCAGGGGCTTAGCGCTTTCGTCCCCATCTTCCACCAACTCTTCAATATATTCACGACGCAGCTGGGCGAAGGCAAATTTACCGGTCACGCAGACAGCACTACAAAGGATGCATGCGCAGTAAATTACAAAACATTCCAGCAATAGTTGCGGTTCAATAAGTCATCTCTCCTATTCATTCTTATAGCCTAACTCGCTGAGAGCTGACGCTTTATTGCGCCAGTCATGCTTCACTTTAACCCAAATATCCAAAAACACGGACGACCCCAGCAGGTTTTCTATTTCCCGGCGAGCCTGTTCCCCTACTTCCTTCAGAACCGCGCCGTTCTTGCCAATGACGATGCGCTTCTGCGAATCCCGTTCGACGTAAATCGTCAGGCGGATGTACACCTTGTTCCTGCCGCGGGGCTTCATTTCCTCCACGTAGGCGGCAATGGCGTGGGGCACTTCATCGCGCGTGCAGCGGAACAGCTTTTCCCGGACGATTTCTGCGACGAGAAGCCGTTCCGGCTGGTCCGTAATCATGTCGTCAGGGAAATACTTCGGCCCTTCCTGCAATATCTTTTTCAGCTCGTCCAGCACAGCGTCCACGTTGTCGCCGTTCAAAGCCGATATAGGGATAATCTGCTCGAAGGGGTACAGGGCGTTGTATTCCGTAATTTTTTGGAAAATGTCTTCCTTGCTCATCAAATCGACCTTATTGATGATGAGGAATACGGGAACGCCGGCATCCTTGACCTTGTCGAGGACAAACATGTCGCCGGGGCCCTTCTTTTCGTTGCCCGAAATGAGGAACAACACGGCGTCGATGTCCTTAAGGGACTGGTAGGCCGCTTCGTCCATGAACTGGCCCAGCTTGTGCTTCGGCTTGTGAATGCCCGGCGTGTCGAGGAACACGATCTGACAGTCTTCATCGGTGTGAATGCATAAAATGCGGTTGCGCGTCGTCTGAGCCTTATCGGACACGATAGATACCTTCTGCTTGATGATGCAGTTGATGAGCGTCGACTTACCGACGTTTGGCCGGCCGGCAATGGTGATCATTGCGGATTTTGTTTTCATTGGTAAATCTCCTTATTTTCGCGGCAGCTCGATTTCAGCTAAAATCTTCTCTTCGCGCGCGCGCATCTGGCGCTTCATCGCGCCCTCGTCCACATGGTCATAGCCGAGCAGGTGCAAAATGGAATGAATCGTCAGATAGCCGACCTCGCGCCTCGTAGAGTGCCCGAATTCCTTCGCCTGCTCCTTCGCCCGCTCAAGGGAAATTGCCATATCTCCCAGCGGCACGAGCCCCGTCTCGGGGTCTTTATACTCGTCCCAGCTCTCGGGCAGGACGCCGGGGGTAAGCTGGAACATCGGGAACGACAGAACGTCCGTCGCCTTGTCAATATTCC
>USGG01000027.1 GCA_900554215.1 uncultured Megasphaera sp. | reverse complement strand
TTCAGCCTGCATGTGCGGACATGGCGGCAAGGAGCGTGAGCCTCAATGGGCTTGACGGTTTAGTGCGAATAGATAACGGAGATATAAAGGAGGTCTCTTGTAACTACAAGAAGGCCTCCTTTGACATAGTGACCTCAAATCCGCCATACATAAAGGGCAGTCACGGTCTGGAGAATCCGGATGCTCCGAAGAACATAGCGAGACATGAGGTGCATGTGACGTTGGATCAGGTGGTGGCAGCGGCAGAGCATGCCCTTAAACCCGGCGGAAGTTTTTATATGATACATAAGCCGTTCAGGCTGGCTGAGATATTTGAATGCCTGCATGAGCACAGGCTTGAGCCAAAGAGGATGCAGCTTGTACATCCATACATAGATAAGGAGCCGAACATGGTCTTAGTGGAGGCCGTTAAGGGTGGCAACTCCATGATCAAGATTGATCCGCCTATGATAGTCTACAAAGCTCCGGGAGTGTACACGGAGCAGCTACTTGCGACGTATGAAGGCACGGCAAAGCGGTAACAGGCAAAGAGGACCGGCGGGAAAAAGAGTGTCGCTTCCTTCATGGCGACCCAGTTAAATCCCCAAATGGCGTATATGAGCAGCAGTGCTTTAATCATGATATCTACTCCCTTTACGATTGTGCGTTATGGTTTTTATTATAAAGGACCGCTGGAGGAATGCAAGGGATTTCATCAGGAAAACAGCTTGGCAAAATATGGTATAATAGGGTCATTGCACAGATGGAAAGGAAGAATATAGTATGAAATGCATTGTACTGCTGAGCGGCGGCGTCGATTCGACGACCTGCCTGGCTATGGCTGTGGAACGATACGGCGCCGGTGAGGTATTGGCCCTGACGGCCTATTACGGACAAAAGCACGCAAAGGAAATACAGGCGGCCCGTCAGGTAGCCGCCTATTACGGCGTGGCTCATAAAGAAACGAATTTATCTCAGGCCTTCGCCCTGAGCGACAGCTCCCTGCTGCAGGGGAGCGGCAAGGAAATCCGCCATGAATCCTATGCGGAGCAGCTGAAGGAATTGGGCGGCGAAGGGACTGTTGATACGTATGTGCCCTTCCGCAACGGCTTATTTTTATCCTATGCCGCGGCGATTGCCGTCAGCGTCGGCGCCGAAACGATCTATTACGGAGCCCACGCCGATGACGCGGCGGGACGGGCGTATCCGGACTGTACGCCTGAGTTTGAACAGGCCATGGCGGCGGCTATTTACGAAGGATCGGGCCGCACGTGCCGCCTGGAAGCGCCGCTGCTGTCGTGGAACAAGGCCGGCGTCGTCAAGGAAGGGCTGCGGCTGGGCGCTCCGTACGAACTGACCTGGAGCTGCTATGAAGGCGGCGACAAGCCCTGCGGCGTCTGCGCGACCTGCATCGACCGGGCCAAGGCCTTTGCCGCCAACGGCGCAGCCGATCCGGCGCTGACTGTACGATAGATTTCCGACTGGAAGGGAGTAAGGATACCGATGAAATATGGGACGAAACAACGCCTGGCCGCGCTGGCCCTGACGGCGCTGCTGGCTTTCGGCACGGTCCAGGCTCAGGAGCCCGTTTCAGAGCGGGACGACTTTTACTTAGCCGTCAACGGGGCGACACTGGCGGAAAAAAAGATTGAACCGACCGAGCCTTCCTGGTCTTGGTTTAAGGAACAATCGCTGAAAAACACAAAAATTTTAGAACAGGAGCTCCATGAAATCTCTGCCAAGGAGGGCTCGTACGCGAAAGGGACGCCGGAGCAGAAAATCGCTGATTTGTATCGCTGCGCTGTCGACATGGAACGGCGCGACGCGACGGCGCGGCAGCATCTGCAGGACGTGCTGGCTCCCGTGCGGCAGGCCGGAACGACGGACGGGCTGACCCAGGCCCTGCTCCAGGTGAGGGAAGTGTCCGGCGCGTCCGTATTCGTCGATTATACGGCGGACCGCATGCCCGATTCGCTGCGTTATGCCGCCCGCATCGTGTCGGCGGGGACGATTTTGAGCAAATACGAGCTGGAAAAGGAGCCCCAGCCCGGCGCATGGCAGGCCTATAAGAAGTATATTGCCGCCGTGCTGGCCGAGGCGGGGTGCCCGGAAGAGGAAGCGGCCCGGCAGGCCGAAGCTATTTTTGCCATGGAACAGAGTTGGGCACCGGTCATGCTGAGCAGCGAAGAACGCAATGACTTTGCCGTGTTGAATACGATGTATACGCGGAAAGAGATCGAAGCCTTCATGCCTCATATGGATGGCCGCCGCCTACTGTCGTCGTGGAAGCTGACAAAGGAGAAGAAGCTGTTTCTGGCCGACGCGGCCTATCTTCAGAAGCTAGACGAGGCGTACGTCCAGGACAATCTGCCCCTGTTGAAAAGCTACGCCGTGTTCCGCATTATGGACGGATTCGCTCCTTACGCTGACAGGCGGCTTCGCGATTTGCAGCGGAGCTATACGCAGTACCGCTTGGGCATCGAGAAGAGCCGAAGCGACGAGGAGACGGCGAGCCGCATGGTTCAGGCGCTTCTTCCCTATGAATTTGGCCAAATCTACATGAAGGACCATTGTTCGACTGACGCCGTGCAGGACGTGACGGCGATGATCGACAAGATCCGCGGCGTATACCGGGAGCGCCTGCTGAAAAACGATTGGCTCGGCGAGGATACGAAGAAGGAAGCCGTAGGCAAGCTCGACGCCCTGCGCGTGTTTGTCGGCGGCCCGGCGGCGGACGACAAGCCGATTATTGAGGATATGCCTGACGTCGTATCCAAAGAGGACGGAGGCGATTTGCTGAGCAATATCATGCACAACGCCGTGTTGGTGCAGGATCAGGTACATCAGCTTATTGGGACTGATTTTGACCCGGATAAATGGTACGCCTTTCAGCCGCAGGACGTCAACGCCGCGTATATCCCGGCGAACAACAGCATTACGATTCCCGCCGGCATCTTGAATCCGCCCTTCTACAGCCCCGACGCCTCGTACGGCGCGAACCTCGGCGGCATCGGCGTGGTCATCGGCCATGAAATTTCCCATGCCTTCGACCCCAACGGCAGCCAGTACGATAAGGACGGCAATATGAAGAACTGGTGGACTGCCGGCGATTATGCGATGTTTCAGCAAAAAGCCGCGGCCTTTGCCCCTTATTACAGCCGTTATGAAGTAGGCGAGGGATTATATGAAAACGGGGCTCTCGTCGCCAACGAAGCCATTGCCGACTGCGGCGGCTTGTCCGTCGCGACGGAAATCGCCGGCGGAGACGAAAACACGCTGCGCGATTTGTACCGCAGTTTTGCCGCTATTTTTGCCAGCAAAATGACGCCGCAGCTGCTCCTGCAGAGCGTGCAGACGGACCCGCATCCCATCATGCAGGCCCGGGTCAACGGCGCTCTTTCAGCGACGGATTCGTTCTACGAAGCCTATGACGTAGAGGACGGCGACGGTATGTACGTCGCGCCGGAGCAGCGGGTAAAGCTTTGGTAACGTCGGTAAGATCTTTGTAATATATGCATAGAAAATAGATTGTTCTGTCCCTAATGCAGGATTTAGGGCTTGCATTATTAGAAGGGATACGGTACAATCACAAATGAGCAGTGCTCGATGGACGTCGGGCACTGTATATATTGCCCACATGGGACAAAAAACGTACCAGTTGGAACAGTATTGCTGCGGATACCAAAAAAGGGGGTAAAACATTGGAAAAATATGTTGCGCTCATTGCCCATGATGCCAAGAAGAAGGACATGGTGGAATTAGCTTGTCAGTTTAAGCATGTATTGCAGGAATTTCCTTTGGTTGGAACGGGAGAAACAGGAAAGCGTATTGAAGACGCGACGGGATTATCCGTCAGAAAAATGCAGCCTGGACCGCTGGGAGGCGACCAGCAGATCGGCGGCATGATCGCGTCGGGCGAAGTCGTCGCCGTTGTATTCCTGCGGGACCCGCTGACGGCGCAGCCTCACGAACCGGACGTATCGGCCTTCCTTCGCCTGTGCGACGTGCACTGTATTCCGCTGGCGACGAATGTAACCAGCGCCCGTATTTTATTAACTTCGCTAGATACATCATTAGATTTGTTTCAGTCATAGATTTGGTATTGTGTAAAGGAGATTACGCATGTTGAAAAAAACGAAAATTGTCTGCACGCTCGGCCCGAGCTCGAATTCCCAAGAAGTCGTCGAACAGATGATTCTGGCCGGCATGAACGTTGCCCGCTTTAATTTTTCCCACGGTTCTCACGAAGAACACAAGGCGCGCATGGATATGGTCCGCGCCGCTTCTAAAAAGGTAGGCATTCCCGTAGCCCTGCTTCTCGATACAAAGGGCCCGGAAATCCGCCTAGGCAAGTTTAAAAACGGCTCCATCCAAATGGAAGAAGGCCAGGAATTTACCTTGACGGCCCGCGACGTCGAAGGCGACGAAACGATCGTCTCCGTCAATTATAAAGAACTGCCCCAGGACGTAAAGGCCGGCGACCATATCCTCTTGTCCGACGGACTGGTAAACTTGGAAGTCATCAGCGTCGAAGACCAGGATATCCATACGAAAATCCTCAACAGCGGCAAGATGAGCGACCGCAAGCGCGTCGCTGTGCCGGGCATCGCCATCAACCTGCCGGCCGTTTCGGAAACGGACGCTGCAGACATTGAATTCGGCATCCGCATGAATATGGACTGGATTGCCGCTTCCTTTATTCAGCGCGGTAAGGACGTCGTGACGATCCGCAAGATTTTGGAAAAACACAACAGCCAGATGAAGATTATTTCCAAGATCGAATGTCAGGCTGCCGTCAACAATATTGATGAAATCATTAAGATGAGCGACGGCATCATGGTCGCCCGCGGCGATTTGGGCGTCGAAGTGCCGGCAGAAGAAGTACCGACGCTGCAGAAGATGCTCATTCACAAATGTCAGGCCGCAGGCAAGCCGGTCATTACGGCGACGCAGATGCTGGAATCCATGTGCAGCAATCCCCGCCCGACCCGTGCGGAAACGAGCGACGTCGCCAACGCCATTCTCGACGGCACGGACGCCGTTATGCTCAGCGGCGAAACGGCCAGCGGCATGTATCCTGTCGAAGCCGTAGAAACGATGGCCCGCGTAGCTATGTTTACGGAAAGCCAGTTCACGCCGCCGTCCCACCAGGACGAACACGCTTCGTCGTCTACGACGACGGAATCCATCGGCAAGGCCGTCGTAAAAATTGCTGAAGACCTCCACGCCGCGGCTATTATCGCGTCGACGGAACGAGGCAGCACAGCCCAGACGATTTCCAAATTCCGTCCGGAATGTCCCGTCGTCGCCGTATCTCCTCATGAAAGCGTCGTCCGCCGCCTCCAGCTGAACTGGGGCGTCCAGGCTATCGTCGGCAAAGAAGCCAGCGATACGGATGAAGTCGTCGACAACGGCATCTTTGCTGCTCTCGACAGCGGCCTCATCAAGGCCGGCGACCTCGTCGTCCTCACGGCCGGCGTTCCCGTCGCCAAGTCCGGCTCGACGAACATGATCCGCGTACAGGTCGTAGGCGATATCCTCATCCGCGGCACGGGCATCGGCCGCAATTCGGCTATCGGCAAGGTCTGCATCGCCAACGATACGGAATCGCTGGAAAAGAACTTTACGCCGGGCTGCATCCTCGTCGTCCGTTCGGCTAAAGCAGAATGGGTAGAATACATGAAGAAAGCCGGCGCTATCGTATCGGAAGAAGTCGGCCTTACGAGTGAATCGGCCATCGTTGCCATTACCCTAGGCATCCCGACGATCGTCGGAGCTCCCCATGCTGCCGATGCACTGGAAAACGGCGAAGTCGTCACGGTAGATGCCAGCCGCGGCACAATTTTCCGCGGCGAAGCCAACGCGCGGTAATCTCCGCTTCGCCTTTCAGAGACATAGCGTAGACAATATCATACGTATATAGTAAAACGCCATAGCGGCATTTGTTTCGGCCAAGCCCTATGGCGTTTTTGTCATATGCACCTTGTGAAATAAAACAGCCCGTCCCTTCGGCAGAGCAGATCTGCCGGGAGGACGGGCTTGTATTTTCGGCATCGCATGCCGTTACGTCATTCTTCTTTGTTGTTGCGCGCAGCCTGCTGTACGGCTCGTTCTTCAGCGGCTCGTTCGCCGTCATCTGAAGACTCGTCTTTTTGAGCGGCAGCCGATTCGCGCGATTTATTCCCCTTGTCCTTAGCCGCGTCTTTTTTGGCATCAGCCTTGGGCTTGGGTTCTTCTTTCGGCGGCGGCGCGATAGGTTCCATGCCGGCTGGGATGGAGAAGCCTTCGTACGATTCGTCCTGCGTGGCGACGGTCATGTAATCCCGCCAGATAGCTGCCGGAATCGTACCGCCGTATACTTCGCCCAGGCTGTGCGAGCCCGAGTCGTCGCCGATCCAGACGGCCGTGACGATCGTCGGCGTATAGCCGACGAACCAGGCGTCGACGTTGTTGTCCGTCGTGCCGGTCTTGCCGGCTGCGGGCCGGCCGATGGCTGCGCCCGTGCCGGTGCCGTGATCGATGACGCCTTCGAGCATATAGGTCATTTCATAGGCTTCTTTTTCCGACATGACCTGGGTCTTATTTTTATCCTGATTCAGGGTAGATTCGTTTTCCAGGACGTTGCCGTTGCGGTCCAGGATCTTGACGATGGCAACGGGCTTGACGTGGACGCCTCTGTTGGCGAAGGTACCGTAGGCGCTGGCCATTTCCAGCGGCGTTACGCCCCGGGTCAGGCCGCCTAAGGCCATGGCCAGGTTGTCGTCGTCCTTTTCCATCGTCGTAATGCCCATCTTCTTGACGTTGGCGATGATATTGGAGGGACCGACTTCATCAGCCAGCTGGACGGCGACGGTGTTGACCGAAAGGGCCAGGGCGTCGGCCAGGGACATCTTGCCGCGGAAGGTCATATCAGAGTTCTGTGGGCTCCACGAGCCGTACGAGATGGCCTTGTCTTCCATTGTCGAGTACGGCGACATGTCGTGCTGCAGGGCCGTCATGTATACGAAGGGCTTGAAAGCAGAACCGGGCTGGCGGACGGCCATGGTGGCGCGGTTGAAGCTGTCCTGGCCGCGGCCGCCGACCATGGCCAGGATGTGGCCGTTTCTCGGGTCGATGGAGACGAGGGCCCCCTGCGGCTGGGTCAGGCCGTTTTCGTCCTTGTAGTTGTCCGGCAGCTGGCGCAGGGCTTCCGCCGCGGCGCGCTGTTTTTCCAAATCCATAGTGGTGTAAATCTTCAGGCCTTCCTTATACAGGGCGTCATCGCCGTATTTGGAGGCGACGAGCTGCGAGACGTAGTCGACGAAGGAAGCCGTATCGGCATTGTCGTTGGTCTGCTTCATCTGCGTCAATTCTAAATCGGCATTTTTCGCTTCCGTACATTCGTCCTGAGAAATATAGCCGTATTTGACCATTTGGTCTAAGACGGTGTTCGTGCGTTTTTTCGCTTCTTCCAGATTATTGAAGGGCGAGTAGTAATTAGGGCTCTTGGGCAGGCCGGCCAGCATAGCGCACTGCTTGAGGTTCAGCTGGTCGACGTCCTTGTCGAAGTACGTGCGGGACGCCGTCTGGATGCCGTATGCGCCCTGGCCGAAATAAATCTGGTTCATGTACATTTCCAGAATTTCTTTTTTACTGTATTTCCGTTCGATTTCCAGGGCCAGCATGGCTTCCTGGATTTTACGCTTCAGCGTCTGCTCCTGCGACAGGAAGGCGTTTTTCGCCAGCTGCTGCGTAATGGTGCTGCCGCCCTGGGCGATGCCGCCGCTGGTAATATTCGTCACGATGGCCCGGCCGATGCCGATGGGATCGATGCCGATATGGTCGTAGAAGCGGTTGTCTTCGGCGGCAATAAAGGCGTTCTGCAGATGCTGGGGCACCTTGTTGATATCGATGGGCAGGCGGTTTTGGTCGGAATGCAAGGTCGTCACGAGGCGGCCGTGAATATCGAAGACCTGCGACGATACGGCAGGCCGCATATTGTTGCCTACAGTCGGCAGGCTTTGATAGGCGGCGAAAATATAGCCGAAGGTCAGGCCGGCGATTACGACGACGCATAAGATAATCAGGAGTCGCAGACGGTGCATGGGTCCTGATGATTTTTTAGCATGTTTAGCTCTCCGTCTAGGCGTATACATAGATCCTCCTATATTATAAAACATAAATATAATATTACCTTCAATAAGCAGAAATGAATCTTTGCTAATTTCTTATTATAGCATATTTATATACATTATCCTATATGCGAAAGGGACTTTCGCGGCGGGAAAAGCCGGAAAGGGGCGAAAATTATTGCCGGAAGGGGCATTATACTATTTTTAGATAGTTACATAAGCAATATCGCACAAATAGTATATAATATATAAAAGAAATGTACAATAGATAACGAAAATGTGTTGACTTTTTCTGACAAATAAAGTACCATAAATGTAAAGGAAACAAATAAATAGCATATCTGCTTGTTCTAGGAGGTAAGAGGGAATGGATAGAGATAAGGCTTTTGTATTATGGTTTGATGAACTGCGCCGTGAAGACGTTGCTCTCGTAGGCGGGAAATCTTCTTCGCTGGGCGAACTGACGTCGCAGACGAGCGTACCTGTGCCTTACGGTTTTGCTACGACGGCCGAAGGGTACCGTCATTTTATGCGCGAAACTGGCTTGGATGAAAAGATTAAAGAGCTGCTCCAGGGCCTGACCGACGTAGAAGACCCCATTCAGCTCCGCAGCGTCACGGCGGCTGTCCGCGAAGCGATTTGCGCTGCCGAAATGCCGGCTGATTTGGCCGAAGCGATTCGGGCCAGCTATGCGGAATTGGGCAAAAAAGTCGGCGAAGACAATCCCTTTGTCGCCGTCCGTTCCAGCGCTACGGCAGAAGACCTTCCCGATGCCAGCTTCGCCGGACAGCAGGATACGTATCTGAACGTCCAGGGCGCCGACATGGTAATCCAGAAGGTTAAGGAATGCTATGCTTCCACGTTTACCGACCGTGCTACGTACTATCGGACGAAGAAAGGCTTCGACCATCTGTCCGTCGCCTTGAGCGCCGCCGTCCAGATGATGGTATTCTCCAAGGCTGCCGGCGTTATGTTTACGGTCGACCTCGTGACGGGCGACGATTCGACGATTACGATCGAAGGCGCCTGGGGTCTGGGCGAATATGTCGTACAGGGTACGGTTACGCCGGACAACTTCCGCGTTAAGAAAGACGATTTGACGATTCTGGACAAGATGATCAATACGAAGCCCGTGAAGCTCGTCCGCAAGCCCGGCGGCGACTGCGAAGAACAGCTCGTGCCGGAAGAAGAACAGAAGGTACAGGTCATTACGGACGAACAGGTAAAAGAACTGGCCACGTACGCCAAGGCTATCGAACAGCACTACGGCTGCTACATGGACATGGAATGGGGCGTCGACGAACGGGATAACAAGGTATGGCTCCTCCAGGCCCGCCCCGAAACGGTATGGTCCAAGAAAAATCAGGAAAAGGGACAGACAGAAGCGGCTCCGGCTGCCGTGACGACGGACCGCAAGGTCATCGTCAAGGGCCTGCCTGCCAGCCCGGGCAGCGCCGCCGGCAAAGCCCACGTCATCCTCGATCCGTCGAAGATTGAAGAATTCAAGGAAGGGGAAATCCTCGTTACGACGATGACTGCCCCCGACTGGGTACCGGCGATGAAGAAGGCCAGAGCCATCGTCACCGACGCCGGCGGCATGACCTGCCACGCGTCGATCGTCAGCCGCGAGCTGGGCATTCCCTGCATCGTCGGCACGAAGAGCCGCAGCGTTGAAGCGACGACGACGATTCCCGACGGTGCGGATATTACCGTAGATGCGACGAACGGCATCGTATACGAAGGCACCGTCGCCGATATCGTAAAACCGAAGGAAGAAGCAGCCCAGGCTGGCGGCCAGACGACGGTCGTCATGTCCGAACCGGTCCCCATTACGGGCACGAAGATTTACATGAATCTGGGCAACCCCGATTTGGCCGAAAAACACGGCAAGCTGCCCTGTGACGGCATCGGCCTCATGCGTGAAGAATTCATTTGGACGACGTTCATTCACGAACATCCCTTGTATCTCATCGAAATCGGCCATCCCGAACGAGTCGTCGACCAGCTGGCCGACGGCATGCGCAAGGTTTGCCAGGCATTGGCTCCGCGTCCGGTAACGCTTCGCCTCAGCGATTTCAAATCCAGCGAATACCGCAACCTCAAGGGCGGCGATAAGTATGAACCGCAGGAAAGCAGCGCTCTCTTAGGCTGGCGCGGCGCATCCCGCTACTACGACCCGAAATACGTCGCAGCCTTCCGCTTGGAACTGCAGGCCGTCCGCAAGGTCCGCGAAGAATACGGCTTCAAGAACCTGAACGTCATGGTTCCCTTCTGCCGCCGCGTCGACGAAATGGAAAAGATCGTCGGCCTCATGGCTGAAGAAGGACTCCACCGCGGACCGGACTTCAAAGTATGGCTGATGGCTGAAATTCCTTCCAACATCATCCTGGCGGATCAGTTCAATAAGTTTGTCGACGGGTATTCCATCGGTTCCAACGACCTGACGATGCTCGT
Organism: uncultured Megasphaera sp.; assembly: GCA_900554215.1. Lineage (GTDB taxonomy): Bacteria > Bacillota > Negativicutes > Veillonellales > Megasphaeraceae > Megasphaera. The sequence continues at coordinate 13,371 of USGG01000027.1, read as the reverse complement.
CATGGGCTGCGACCGCGATAACGAAACGGTAGCTCCTCTGTTTGACGAACGCAACTTAGCCGTTAAGCGGGCTATTCGCCACTTGATCGAAGTAGCTCACCGGGATGGAAAGACCGTTTCCATCTGCGGCCAGGCGCCGAGCGTATATCCTGATTTTACGGAATTTCTCGTTAAGAGCGGCATCGATTCTATTTCCGTCAACCCTGACGCCGTTGTATCGACGCGCAAAAACGTCGCGCAGATCGAACAGCGTATGCTGATGGATTCCCTGACCGGAAAAGGCCGCGCAGATACAGAAGATTATACATGGTAAGTCGATGATATGAGAAAAGGCGGCGCCAAAAGAGTAAATTATTTCTTTTGGTCCGCCTTTTTCTTGTGCATCTTGGAGTAAAATATGGTATGATAATAAGCGATTATCAGGAGGTGAAACCACAATATGTTATCGGAACGGCAGGGAACGATTTTGAATATCGTCAAGGAGAATAGTCCGATTACAGGACAGCACATTGCCGACCAGCTGCACGTGACGCGGGCGGCGCTGCGCTCTGACCTGGCGATATTGACGATGCTGGGACTGATAGACGCGCGGCCGAAGCTGGGATATTTCTTTATCGGCGATAAGGAAAAGGACTTGCTGTCTCAAAAGATCATGGATATCAGCATTGAGTCGTGCTTATCGCAGCCGGTTATCGTCGGCGAGCACACCAGCGCCTACGACGCGGTCATCGCTATGTTTACGGAAGATGCGGGAACGGTATTTGTCGCGACGGATAATATTCTGGCCGGTGTCGTATCCCGAAAGGATTTGTTGAAGACGGCTATGGGCAACAACGATTTGAGAGCTCTGCCGGTGCGTATGGTCATGACGCCGGTCAGCAAGGTCATTTACGTGCAGGCTGATGAAAAGGCGCTGGCAGCGGCGCAGCGCATGATAGAATATGAAATTGATTGTCTGCCGGTAGTTCATGTTCTCGATACGGATGAGGAAGATAAGAAGGATTTACAGATTGTCGGAAGAATATCGAAAACAAACATTACGCGGTTATTTGTTGAATGTGGATTAGGAAGGAGAACGTAAGGTGGCAAAACCGATCATTTACGCCTGCTCGGACTCGCTGGGAGATACGGCGGAACGCGTAGCCCGGGCGGCGGCCTGCCAGTACGACAAACAGGAATTTGATATCGTGCGCATGCCCTATATTCGTACGGAACAGCAGGTCGAAGAAATCGTACAAAAGGCGAAAGAACACAGCGCGATGATCTGCTGTACTATTATATCCCCGACGCTGCGGCGCAAGCTGCAGGAGTCGTCTAACGCGCAGAACGTTACCCTCGTCGACATCATCGGCCCGATGCTGGCCGGCGTAGGCACGCTGACCCATACGGAACCGACGATGAAGCCGGGCATGATTCATCAGCTCGACGAAGAATACTTCAAGCGCGTCGAAGCGATTGAATTCGCCGTCAAATTTGACGACGGCAAAAATCCGATGGGCTTCTTAAAGGCTGATATCGTCATCGTCGGCGTATCCCGTACGTCTAAGACGCCCTTATCTATGTATTTGGCTCATAAGCGGATCAAGGCTGCCAACCTGCCCTTGGTGCCGGAAGTAGCCTTGCCTCCGGAATTATTCCAGGTGCCGGCCCGTAAAATCGTCGGCCTCATTATCGATCCCTTTAAATTGAATTTTATCCGTTCGGAACGGCTGCGCAGCATGGGCCTCGATTCGAACGCCAGCTACGCCAACATCGAGCGGATCAATGAAGAACTAACGTATGCCCGCAACGTCATGCGCCGTCTTCATTGCCCGATTATCGACGTGTCGTCGAAAGCAATTGAAGAAACAGCAAATCTTGTCATGGAAATCGTCAAACGCAATAAAGAGTTGTATCACGAGTAAAATGGCATGAAAAAAGGACGCCATTTTCGGCGTCTTTTTTCGTATCTGCAAGCAAGGAGAAGGTTATGGAAGAAAAAAAATTAGACCTGAAGACCTTTTTGTACAAGGCCTTGTCTGATTCGGCCTTTTTAAAGGCTGCCGGCATGAAGCCCGGCGACGGCCCGGCGTTTATGAAGGCCAACGGCGTCATGAAGCTGGCCGGCGAATTGGAAGGGTGCCGCGACAGCCGGGGACGGTATATTTCCGCCAACGTGTTGGAGGCGGCGCGGCGGTACATATCCTGTTTGGCCGAAGAGCCGGAAGGCGGCTGGCTGGCCCATTGCTACTGCGCCGTCTTAGAGAGGCTCTTTCCGATTACGGCGGCTCAGTGGGAAGGCTGGGACGGCAAGCCCGTAGCGCACAGCGGCGACGGCGAATTTCGCCTGGGGCGCCTCGTGCTCATGCAGCTGCTGCACGGATTGTATCAGTACGAACGGGCCGTGCTGCCCTTTGACCCGACCGTCGATTTCGATTTTCTCGACGATGAAGAAATTATGAAGCAGGGCTATACGCGGGAATACCTGCACATGATCAAGATGCTGGAAGATCAGTATATCTACGAATTCATGCGCATCGGCTCGGAAATTTCCCCCTTCAACACGCTGGGCCATATTGCCGGCGTCCACTACGTCGCCCTGCACGCGGCGCGTCAGCTGGCCTTCCTTGGAGAGCCCGTCGACCTGGCCCTCATTTCCGGCGCAGCCCTGTGCCATGACCTGGGGAAATACGGCTGCAAGAAAAACGAAGAAAAGCGCGTGCCCTACCTGCATTATTACTATACCGACGCCTGCTGCCGCCGCGTCGGCCTGTCCGGCATCGGACACATTGCGGCTAACCATTCCGTCTGGGATTTGGAGCTGGAAAATCTTTCCGTCGAATCGCTGCTGCTCATCTACGCCGATTTCCGGGTCAAGAGCAGCCGCGACGCCCAGGGCAGGGAAGTCGTCCACTTTTATACCCTGAAGGAAGCCTTCGACGTCATTTTAGGAAAATTGGATAACGTAGACGAGGCGAAGCGCCACCGGTACCAGAAGGTATACGCTAAGCTGGCCGATTTCGAGTCGTTCATGCGGGAAAAGGGCGTCGTCGAGCTGCCGGCCGACCTTTCGCGGGACCACGTCCAGCCCGACGTTCCAGAGCCGCGGGAAATGGTGCTCCTGGCGGAGGGAGAAGTCGTCGAACAGCTGAAGTACGCGGCCATTGCCCACAACATCCGCCTCATGAGTATCTTCCGCGACGACAGCGATTTCGGCAACCTCATCGAAGCGGCCCGCAGCGAGCAGCTGTGGAAAAACGTCCGCACCTATATCGGCATCTTCGAAGAGTACTCGACGTACATGACAGAGCATCAAAAGGTCATGACTCTGAAATTCCTGTACGAGCTGCTGTCTCATAAAGAAGGGGACATCCGCTTCCAGTCGGCGGCTCTCATGGGGCGCATTGTCGCTAACTTCAACGAAAAATACACAAAGGAGCTGCCTGAGGGCGTGTCCCTTCCCCATAAGGTCGTCACGAGCCTGTCCCTGTTTGATCAGTATCTGGATATGATTATCTATCCGGAAATGCGGTTTACGGAGCAGCACAAGCTGTGGATCGGCTATTGCCTGAGCAGCTTTGTCGAAGCCGTACTGCATTTCTGCCCGGCAAAGGACCGCGGCGATTACATCCGCGTGATGGCCAAGTATTTTGAGCGCCGCAATTATCCGGAAGAGCGGTATATCATGCTCCTGAAGGTCCTGGACGACATGAAGCGCAGCGACATTCCTGAGGAATTTATGACAGCAGTCCGCCCCTTTATAGAAACGGCCCTGCAGTCTTCCTCCCAGAACCTGCGCGTCGCCGCCCTGAACACGAAGCGCTGCCTCTATGACGGATATACGGAGGAACAATATTACGACGACCTCCTGTCGGTGATGAATTTGCCCGCCGATAAAAAGGCCTTTTCCGAGCATGAAGGCAGCCTGTTCCTCATCGACTTGAAGATGGGGACCCACTGGGGCATCAAGGTCGCCAATATAGAGCTGATGATGCGGTATATGGACGATACGTGCGACAAGGGCGACGTCATGCATCTGGGCATGCATCTGACGAACCTTCTGAAAATCAGCGAGTCCATCTTTGTCCGCCAGGCGGCAGGGGAAAGCCTGCTGCGCATCGCCGCCAACATGACGTACTCGCAGCGCAATGAGCTGGCCGTCGAACTGTTCAACGGCCTGGAAATCGGCGACCCCCAGATATCGAAGTACGTGCCGGAATTCCTGGGGCGCATGATTCTGAAGCTGCCGCCGCAGGAATTTGACGAGTTTATCAATACGATTTCGTCGCAGATTTTGACGGTCAACATCCAGCTGGCGTCGTCTATCGTCAACACCGTCGGCGTCATTTTGGAAAACTTCTCCGAATTTGCCGAGGAGTTCGGCGACGATGGGGACGTCAACGAACGGCGTCAGCGCCGCCTGCTGTACATCATGATCAAGGCTTACGCCCACTACGACGACGAGCTGAGCCGCGACGCCTTCCGCGATATCGGGAAGTTTATCTTCCACAGCCCGGTCATGGCCATGGAGCAGAAGGACTTTTTATTCCTGCACTGCTACAAAAAGCTCCTGGTCCTGCTCGACGAAAATCCCGAAGGCGTTCTGGACTTCTACAGCAACGCCGCCGTCCTGAATCATATTTACCGCTATATCGGCCATCATGAGTTCCAGAACGGCGCCTTTTCTTTCCCGCCGGCCCGCAAGGCCTGCTTCTATCCGGGGACCTTCGACCCCTTCAGCCTGGGGCATAAGGCCGTGGCCTGCAAGATTCGCGACCTGGGTTTCGACGTATATCTGGCCCTCGATGAATTTTCCTGGTCCAAGCATACCCAGCCCCGCCTCATGCGGCGCAAGATCATGAATATGTCCGTCGCCGACGAAGAGGACATGTATCCCTTCCCCGACGATATTCCCGTCAACATTGCCAATCCGAAGGACGTAGCCCGGCTGAAGGCGATTTTTGCCAAGAAGGACCTGTACATCGCCGTCGGGACCGACGTCATCGAAAACGCTTCGGCTTACAAGGCCGCGCCGACGAAGGATTCCATCCATACGGTAAACCATATCGCCTTCGCCCGCGAGACGAGGGAAAATGAAGGGCGGGACCACGACGACGGCGGCCACGGCATTACGGGAAAGGTCGTGTATTTGACTCTCGACAAATTCTACGAAGATATCAGCTCGACGAAGATCCGCGAAAACATCGACCTGAATCGCGACATATCCAACCTCATCGACGCCGTAGCCCAGAATTTCATTTACGACAACAACATGTACCTGCGCGAACCGGCCTATAAGCACGTTCTGGAAGCGCGGGAGCTGGGAATCGGCGCCTTTAAGCCCCGCGGCGCCGAAAGCCTGTGGCCGATCTGCAATAAGTTGTGGAATAAGGGGTACAACATGGATATCCTCGACAAGTACATCGAGCGGGAAACCGTGCGGACTCTGTACGTCGACGACGCCCGGCAGGAACGGACGATGATCGCCTATGCCGCGGCCCACCGCATCGGCACGCGGGATTTGCTGAAGGAAATCGGCGATTCCCAGCTGGCCTCGCATATCCGCAACGCCGCCGGCGGCAGCATCGCCTGCATTGGCTTCTTCTACGCCGACGACACGTCGACTATCGACAACGTGGCCCAGATTACCATTACGGAAATTCTGACGGAGCTCATTTCCCGCGACTTTGCCTACGCCGTGTACCGTCCTGTAGACGAAGCGGGCTACGACGCCGAAATCATCGACGCCCTCGAGCTGCAGGGCTTCGTCAACATCGCGCCGGAAGGCAGCGAGCATCCCCTGTACGTCGTAGATATGAAGTCGCCTATCGTCTTGTTTAAGGACGTCGAAACGGTCATCAAAAACCCCTTCAACAAGAATCCTCTCGTCCGCGAAGCCCTGCACGAAGCCCACAACAACTTGCTGGCCGTGCTCAAGCTGATTTACCCGGGCAAACTGCTCCTGTCCTTTAACATGAGCTCCTTCCACAATAAGATCATCAACAAAGTCGCCGAAATCAACGGCGTCTCTACTGTCGAGGACAAGAAAAAGCGGCGCGGCCCCTATATGTCCGTGCCCTTCGGCAAGGCCCTGAGCAACGTCCTGGTGCCCAATACGGTGACGAAGAGCCTGCACATCGGCAAGTACTTCGACCGGTACGTCAAGGAATTTACCCTGGCCGAATCACATCATTATTCGCCTGTGGAAAATCAGGTCCGGACGATCAAGTCCTTTGACAGGCCGGTCATCCTCATCGACGACTTGCTGCACAAGGGCCACCGCATGCGGATGCTCACGCCGTACCTGGACAAGTGCGACATCGAAGTCAAGGAGGTTCTCGTCGGCGTCATGACCGGACAGGCCATGGACATGATGGTCGAAAAGAACATGAAGGCCGAAAGCGCCTATTTCCTGCCGACGCTGGAAGTCTGGCTCAACGAAAAGGACTGCTATCCCTATATCGGCGGCGACAGCATCGACAACGCCCACAACTACAGCGGCTACGACAGCAACCCGGCTATCAACCTGATCCTGCCCTACGTCAATCCCGAGTTTGTCAGCCGCGGCGATTTCCTGGCTCATTACTGGTATTCCCTGACGTGCCTGCAGAACGCCGCCCACATCATGCGGGTATTGCAGGACGTCTATCAGGAAACGTACGAACGCCGCCTGACGCTGAAGCGCCTCGGCGAGGTCTTTACGTATCCCCGGATTCCCGACATCGACGTCGGCGTAAAATTCGATGAAAACATGGACCCGACCCGGTTCATTGAAAACGATATTGAGCGGCTCCTGCGCATGCAGTGGAAGGAAGGCTCCATGGAAGAAGATTTGATGCGGAGCACCGCTGGAAGGGAAGGACGATAAGGTGCGGTATATTCATGAATTGCCCGGCGAGGCGGCGGTGACGTCGCCCTTGCCGCTGACGGGCAGCCCCTTGGGGAAGCAAACGTATAAGGTTCATATTTTGGCCTTGGGAGACGTGGGCATGACCATGCTCATCGGCCTGCGCCTTCTGGGCGCCGGAGTCGTCGAATCCATCGGCATCTGCGATATTAATGAAAGCAATATCCGGCGGCTGGAAATGGAAATCAATCAGATTCGCTATCCCTTCGCCGATTGGGAAGGAAGCGGCATGCCGTCGCTGCCTCCCGTGTACGCCGTCGGGGAAGAAGCGCTGTTCGACTGCGACGTATTCATCTTCTGCGCCAGCAAGGGCGTGCCGCCTGTCGGCGCCCAGGGAGACGTGCGCATGGCCCAGCTGGCGGCGAATACGGAATTGGTACGCCATTTTGCTGAACTGGCCAAGGCGGCGAAATTTGCCGGCCTGGCCTGCATCGTGTCCGACCCGGTGGACCCGTTGTGCAAGGCCTTTTGGCTGGCGTCGGGACTCAGGCCGGCGCAGGTGCAGGGCTACGGCTTAGGCGTCATGAACGCCCGGGCCTGCTATTATGCGGAACGCCGCGAAGAGTTCCGCGCCTATCTGAACGAAGGGCGGGCCTTCGGGCCTCACGGCGGGGACTTAGTGCTGGCCGACAGCCTGACAGACTACGACGACGAGCGTTCCCGCGCCCTGACCGACCTGGTCATCGGAGCCAACATGGCCGTCCGCGAATTGGGCTATAAGCCGTACATTGCTCCGGCCTTGTCGTCGGCGGCCTTATCGATCCTCCTGACGCTGCGGGAGCAGTGGCATTACGGCTCCGTGTATTTGGGCGACGAAGGGGCCGGCGCGTTTTTCGGCATCCGGAATCAGATGACCCGGGACGGCATCATATATGAAGACGCCGCCGTCTGCGACGCCCTGTATGAGCGGCTGAAAACGGCGTATATCAATCTGTGCCGCCTGGTGTAAAGGGGGAATGAAGCATGTTGACAGTCGTGAAGATCGGCTGGCGCGAATGCGCCGATACGAGCCGGTTAGAAAGCGTGCTGACCTATGCTTTGCATGGATTGGAATACCGTGCCGTCGACGGCGCGGCCTTTGCCGAGGCCTGCCGTTCCGCTGCCGCCCTGCTGGCGGGACGGGCCGTGCTGTTTGCCGTGGCCCTGCCTGCCGGCGGCTTCAGCTGCGAATACGCGCAGCTGATTTCGGCATTGGCCCTTCAGGCCGACTGTCTGGACGGCTGGGCCGGCGCGGTCCTCGTCGACGGGCCGGGCGAATTATTTACAAAAAAAATAGGCCGCGAGCTGATTTTCATGGCAAATCAGGCTGGCTGTGCCTTTCCGGGGAAGCCCCTCGTCGAAGCGACGGGCTCTCTGTATAATTTTAATACGCAGGCCATGCTGCTGGACGCGACGAACATGCAGGCCTATAAAGAAAGCGCGGCCTGTCTGGTAGGCAAGACGACGGCCTTTGCCGCAGAGCTTTCTCAGGGACGCCGTCCGGCGCGCCGCGTCGTCGTGCTCCACGCCAGCAGCCGCAAGACGTCGAATACGCTGCTGCTGTGGGAAATGATACGGAAGAAGCTGCCTGCAGACGTAGATGTCGAAGAAATTTCCCTGCGCAACGGAGCCGTCGTCGACTGCCGGGGCTGCAGCTACGAGGCGTGCCGCCATTTCGGTGAAAAGGGCGAATGCTTTTACGGCGGCGTCATCGTCGAACGGGTCTATCCGGCCATTCGCGCCGGCGATGCCGTCGTCCTGATTTGCCCCAATTACAACGACGCCGTAAGCGCCAATATTACGGCTTTCTTCAACCGCCTTACGGCCTTGTTCCGCAAGGACTTCGCATCCTTTTCACAGAAAATGGTCTATGCTCTCGTCGTTTCCGGATACAGCGGCGGCGACATCGTAGCCGAGCAGGTCATCGACGCGATGAACTGCAATAAGAATTTCGCCCTGCCGCCGCGCTTTGCCCAGATCGAAACGGCAAACGACCCGAACAGCATTCTGCAGTGTCCCGGTGTGGAAGAGCGGGCAGCCGCCATGGCCAGGCGCATTGCCGGCGTATAACTGAAAAATGGCAATAAAAAAAGATGATTCGATAGGGAATCATCTTTTTTTATATGAAATTAAGCATTGCGCTGTACTTTGCCGGAACGAAGGCAGCGAGTGCAGACGTTGATACGTTTTACTTCGCCGTCTACGATAGCGCGTACTCTCTGGATGTTCGGTTTCCAGGTTCTTTTTGTTTTCAAATGGGAATGGCTGACGTTCATGCCGGTCATCATTCCTTTGCCGCAAATTTCGCAATAGTTTGCCATTGGTTACACCTCCCTGCACCATCACAGTACAACATATAAATCCTATCATAAAACATAAGGTAAATCAAGTTTTATTTATAAAAAGTCTACAAGATATGATACAATAAATATGAGAAAAAGACAAGGAGTTTTTTTATGGATGGGACACTTCGTCATCTGAAGGGCATCGGCGCGCGGAAAGAAGCGCTGTTTGCCCGGCTGGGAATTCAGACGATCAGCGATTTGCTGCAGTATTTTCCGAGAGAGTACGAGGACCGCAGCCGCATATGGCCTATTGGCAGCGCGCCGGCGCCGTCATCGGAGCCCGTGCTGGTCTGCGGCACAGTCCGGAGCGTGCAGGAGCTGCGGCCGCGGCGGGGCATGACTATATTGAAGGTGCTTATCGCCGACGACAGCGGCGCCGTCGAGCTGACCTGGTTCAACCAGCCCTTTAAAAAGAAATTGTTTCACGTCGGCATGGATGTAGCGGCCTTTGGCAAGATCGAATGGGCTTACGGAAAGCGGCAGATGAATTCTCCCGAAACGGAGCAGGGCGGCCTGTCGCAGGAACAGGGCTTCGTTCCCGTGTACGGCCTGACGGACGGCCTGCGGCAGAACGACGTGCGCAGGGCCGTGCGGGAAGCCCTGGAGGAAGCGGCGCGCTGTCCCTCACTGCTGCCGGGATGGGACGGCGGCAGAAGTGTCTGCGGCGGCTTTATGCCGGAGCTGCAGGCGTATGAGGCCATGCATTTTCCGCCGTCTATGGAAATGCGCCGCAAGGCACGGGAGCAGCTGGCCTTCGAGGAACTCTTCGACATGCAGCTGGGCCTCCTGCTGCGACGCCGTCAGGAAGGGAAACAGCGAGGAATTAAATGCGGGCCGAACGGCAGCCTGCTGAAGCAGTTTTTAGCCCAGCTTCCCTTTTCCTTGACCAAGGGGCAGACGCAGGCTTTTTTAGATATACAGGCCGATATGGAAAGCGAAGTACCTATGCAGCGGCTGGTACAGGGCGACGTGGGTTCGGGGAAAACCGTCGTGGCGGCCATGGCCCTGACGAAAATCGTCGAAAACGGATATCAAGGTGCTTTGATGGCACCGACGGAAATTTTGGCAATTCAGCATTACGAGGAATTTCTCAAGCTGTTTCGCGGCCTTCCCGTGCGCATCGCCGTGCTGACCGGCCGTACGACGGCCAAGGAGCGGGAGACCCTGCTGGAAGACCTGCGCCAGGGAAGCGTCCAGATTCTTATCGGCACGCACGCGCTGATTCAGAAGGACGTCGCGTTTTGTGACTTAGGCCTCGTCGTGACGGACGAGCAGCATCGCTTCGGCGTGCGTCAGCGGGCCGCCCTGCAGGGGAAGGGCCGGGCTCCCCACGCGCTGTTTATGACGGCGACGCCGATTCCGCGGACGCTGGCCCTGTCTGTATACGGCGACTTGGACGTATCGTCCATACGGGAAATGCCTCCAGGGCGCAAGGTTGTCAAAACCTACGCCGTCGGCGAGGCCATGCGCCGCCGCGTATACGCTTTTATGGAAAAGCTCATGGCCCAGGGGCAGCAGTGCTACGTAGTGTGCCCCCTTGTAGAAGAGTCGGAAACGGTAGATTTGCAGGCGGCGACGGCTTTGTATGAAGAGCTGCGTGCGACGGTTTTTAAAAACAGGCCGTGCGGCCTCGTCCACGGCGGCATGACCGGCAAGGAAAAGGCCGCCGTCATGGAAGCCTTTCAGGACGGCCGTATATCCCTGCTCGTCGCGACGAGCGTCATCGAAGTGGGCGTCAACGTGCCCAACGCGACGGTCATGCTGATCGACGGGGCGGAGCGGTTCGGCCTGGCCCAGCTTCATCAGCTGCGGGGCCGCGTCGGCCGCGGCAGCCAGCAGGCGTACTGCATCCTGCTGTCGAGGGGCGGAAGCGAAGAGACGCGGCAGCGCCTGCAGTGGATGGAAAAAATACACGACGGCTTCGAGCTGGCGGAAAAGGATTTGCTCCTGCGCGGCGCAGGGCGGCTGTTCGGGTACGCCCAGCACGGGCTGCCCGATTTGAAGGCCGCCGATATCGTCCGCGATATTTCGCTGCTGACGGCCGCCAGGGACAAGGCGGCAGACTATTTGAAGGGCCCCGTCGACGAAGAGAAGATTTATGCGGCTCTGGAGCGGCGGTTCGGAACGCGTTTTCAAGGTTTGCTAAATAACTAAGAAAATGTCATGAAAATATGTACAGATGACATCTTATCGGCTATAATAAAGGATAAGCTATTTAGGGGTATTTCCCTAGGTTTTTATATTTTTCAAAACAGAGGTGCAAAGATGAGATCTGATAAATTTGGTATGAAAGGTTTAACTTTTGATGATGTTTTGCTGGTACCGGCGAAATCCGACGTGCTGCCGTACCAGGTAGACGTATCGACGAATCTGACGAAAGATATCAAACTGAATATCCCTATGATGAGCGCTGGCATGGATACGGTTACGGAAGCCCCTATGGCGATTGCCATCGCCCGTGAAGGCGGCATCGGCGTTATCCATAAAAATATGTCTATTGCCGCTCAGGCGCGCGAAGTCGACAAGGTAAAGCGCTCCGAACACGGCATCATTATCGACCCCATTTTCCTGCATCCCGATAATTTGCTGGCCGACGCCAACGAATTGATGGGCAAGTACAAAATTTCCGGCGTGCCCATTACGGTTGACGGCAAATTAGTCGGCATCATCACCAACCGCGACATGCGTTTTGAAGAAGACATGAGCCGCCGCATCGGCGATATCATGACGAAGGAAAACCTGGTCACGGCTCCTGTCGGCACGTCCTTGGCTGATGCGAAGGCCATCCTGCGCCAGCATCGCATTGAAAAGCTGCCCTTAGTCGATAAGGACGGCAATCTGCAGGGCCTGATCACGATTAAAGATATTGAAAAAGCTACGAAATACCCGAATTCGGCGAAGGATTCCAACGGCCGCCTGCTGGCCGCCGCAGCTGTCGGCGTTTCCCACGACATGATAGACCGCCTGGACGCCCTCGTAGCCGCGAAGGTCGACGTCGTCGTCATCGATACGGCTCACGGCCATTCGGAAGGCGTATTGAAGACGCTGAAGGAAATTAAAAAAGCCTATCCCCATCTCCCGGTCATCGCCGGCAACGTCGCTACGGGCGCCGCTACGGAAGCCCTCATCGAATGCGGCGTAGACGCCGTTAAAGTTGGCATTGGGCCCGGCTCCATCTGCACGACCCGCATCATCGCCGGCATCGGCGTTCCCCAGATTTCCGCCGTATACGAATGCGCTAAAGTCGCACAGCGCTACGGCATTCCCATCATCGCCGACGGCGGCATCAAATACTCCGGCGACATGGCCAAAGCGATTGCAGCCGGCGGCAACGTCGTCATGCTGGGCAACCTCCTGGCCGGCACGGAAGAAAGCCCGGGCGAAACGGTTATCTATCAGGGCAGAAGCTATAAGGAATACCGCGGCATGGGCTCCCTGGCCGCTATGGAACACGGCAGCAAGGACCGCTACTTCCAGGAAGACGCTAAGAAGCTCGTTCCCGAAGGCATCGAAGGCCGCGTGCCCTACAAAGGCGCCGTCGCCGATACGATTTTCCAGATGGTCGGCGGCTTGAGAGCTTCCATGGGTTACTGCGGATGCCACAACATCAAGGAAATGATCGAAAACACGCAGTTCATTCAGATTACCAGCGCCGGTCTCCGCGAAAGCCATCCCCACGACGTCAATATTACGAAGGAAGCGCCGAACTACAGCGTAAACTAAGGGCAAGGTGGAGGATATACGTTGACTAGCACGATACATATCCTGTCCGTCCCCATTGGAAACGTCACGAAGGAAGAAGCCTGCGCCTTTGCCTTTAAATGCATCGAAGAAGGCAGGGCGGCTTCTATCGCGACGGCCAATGCGGAGATGGTCATGAGAGCGCAGTCAGATGAAGAACTGGCAGACATCCTGCGGCACGCGGACTTAGTCGTTCCCGACGGGGCCGGCGTGCTGTGGGCTGCCGAGCAGATAGGAAAGCAGTTTAAAGAGCGGGTCGCCGGCATCGATCTGGCCTGCCGTCTCGTCGGCGAAGCGGCGCTGCGGCAGACGCCGGTATACTTTTTCGGCGGAGCCGAAGGCGTCGCCAGGGACGCGGCGGCCAATCTGGAAAAGCAGGTAGGCAAGCTGCATATCGTAGGCACCCATTCGGGATTTTTT